>JASHOX010000161.1 GCA_030038415.1 Xanthobacteraceae bacterium | reverse complement strand
CGAGAATAGCTACTGCCAATGGGTACGGTCCGCTGAAGTGTCGGGTTATCGACATTTCTGCAGGCGGTGCGCGTTTGGAGGTAAACGCAGTTGATGCGACACCGGATGAATTCATTCTGCTGTTATCTCGTGACGGACGGTTGCGTCGCCAATGCACCGTTGTTTGGCGCTCGGAAAAAACAATTGGTGTACGGTTTATGCCCACCGTGTCGATTGATCCCAAACCGATCCAGTGAAAAATACGGTAACGATGTGAATTCCACACGAACCGGCTGATTTAGGACCTGCAGCGGCAACCCGGCTGAAGAATCCGCTGACGACTTACCGATCTACCCCTCTGTCGCGTCAGCATGCGGGCCACCGGTCGTCGGCGCCAATGCTGGATTAACCCGGAACTATTGCGTTGCTACCGCTAGCCATAGCTCGCTATGCGGAAGCGAGGCCGCACGCGAAGCTCGCTAAAGCGTGGGAAACAGATACGCCATCGACGTTAGTTGTTTGCGCAAACTCTCACCAAAAGCCTCATCCATCTCGTCGGCGATCCCCGGTAATCGTGCACGAAGTACGATCGAAAGTGTCACGGTTACGTGCTCGGCGACTTCCTCGCATACGGAGTTTAGATCGAATTTGGCCAACCGACCGTCTGCCCGCCCGCCTCGAATTGCTACTGCTTTGGATATTTCATCGACCAGCGACGACTTCAGATCGGGCCTGACGCTCATGGCCAGGAGGGTCAGCGCTGCGCGATTGATTGCGGCAGTGTATGCGCGTTCGATAAATTGAGGCATTGCGCAAGGATTAGATTCTGATATCGCAGTAGGCAGTCGTGACGGTTAATAGATCGTTAACGCGTTGCTAGGGACGACAGCAAATATAAATCTAACATGTTATTGCAACGCGGATATAAGCTTCTTGACGACCGAGGCAGGAACCGCGAAACCGTCGAAGGAACCTCTTTACTGCAGGCTAAAGCAGGCGGAAACGGCGGCAAAGCATCCCGTAACGAGCGCGCCGCATCTAGGTGATGGTAGAGATGGCCCTGCACGTTGCCGGACATATTGGCCGTTCGCCGTCAGCTGCGGGCTAGCGCCGGCATCAGAGAGGCGCGTTATCGGGCAAGCCGCAGCGAGCTTTTGCGCCACTAATCGCGAAGCGCCGCGACAAATTTCATCAGGATCCACAGCCCGGCGAATCCACCTGAAACATATGCCATCAATTGCGGGTTCTGACAGGCGAATGGAGCGAGCGAGCAGGCGTCGCTGGCCCAGTTCTCGCCGTAGCCGGCCGCGGCAATGTCCTGAGCTGTGTAAGACACAAAGCTCGCCCCAGCGAGAATGACCGTAATCAACAGGATGAAATTTGCCATTTCGCTTCCTCTTGATGCGGTCGTGCCGGCCTGCGTCAGCGGCCGGCCATCTCGTCCACCGCCTTCATAAATGTGACGCCGACCGCCCTGGTGTTGCGCCATACGATGCGACAAGAAAAATTGGGAGACCCGTAACGGTTAAGCCTGAGACTGAAACACTCGGGAAGTTGCGCAGCATCATCAATCGCCAGCTTGGCGCCGCTCGGCGAGATGTCGATCAATGTGCAGGCCGTTAGCGGCCCGCCATTGCCGGTATCGAGCCAGGCTCGATGGCCAACTTCTTCCCGGCTTTCACGGCGCATGGTGAAAGTCATGATCATAACCGGGCATAAAACGGCAGGACGCGGTTGCCACCCTGCCAGCCTCGGTTCAATAAGTAACAATACCGATCTTACGAAATCGCTGTCCGACTGCGTTTCTTTCGATTTGGATTTTGTTTCGATTCTGCTCAAAATCTCTTGATCGAGCATAAAAGGCGATTGTGCAACAGTGCAGCCGCCGGATCTCGGACCACACAGAGTTGCACTTTTTCACAGCCAATTTTATGAGCAAGGCGCACCTGCGATGACCATGTGGGGATGCGGTGGTGCCGCCAGTAATACGGGCGGGATTCCTATCGCGACAAGCCGATTTTGATCATGCGCACTGGTAATATGGTCGCCGCTCGCCCACTCGACTTCTACCGGACGGTCGGTCGGCGCCTTGCCTGCCAGGGGTACCAGCTATGAACGCCACCTCTAGAGATCGTTCCTCCGTCCTCGACCGCACCGCAAAACGCTGGTCGGCTGGAAGATGCCGAGAGCTTTGGAGAGTCCTGGACCAAACCGCGCCAGCTCGAGCGCGACGAAGCCAGTGTGCTGGAGGTCTCTACCATCAAGACACTCGGGGGTTTCGACTTCTCGTTCCAGCCCTCCCTCGACCACAACCGAATCCCATCCGGCCCCGTTGTCGACGGTAACGCGGTGATCCACTTTCTCGGCCTGCCCCGGAATCGGGAAGAGCCATCTTGCCACAGCGCTGGGCGTGGAGGCGGAAAAAGCCGCAAGGGCGTGGCTGGTTGCGGCCGGTCTACGACCAGCCAATTTAATGCTAATTTCGGAACGAAAGACTGCAGAATCCCACAGCGACAAGCAGAGCAGGAGACGTCTGCATCGATAATCGCCATTTTTAATATGGCTTTGCGGCGATCCTATCTGCTTAAACGCTTTGCAGCAATTCATTGATAGTGATGATCAAAAAAGGTCGTGCCTGACGCTAATTTTTTAGCAGGACGATCACGGCAACCTACAAGGAGAAAAAAATGCCGAAACCTACTCGTACTTTATTGAAACCACGCTCGCCGGTGCTGCCGGTATCTCAGCTGTCCATGTTACGGTCGAGCAAGGCGCCGGCCTCGCGGCTGCGGCGTCAGCCGTCGCAGGTGCCGCAATCGCAGACGTCGCAGTCGCAGGCTTTACACTCGCATAAGTCTTCGCCATTGCCGATGCTGCTCACCGAATCGCGGCAAGAGTATAAACGCATGCGCCGTGCCTTGCGGCAGGACATTGATCCGCACGGAGCGATCGAAAGGAGCTATGTGGCCGACATCGCTCATCTGGAATGGGAGATCAAACGGCTGCGGCGCGCCGAGGTGGCGATGCTCAACACCGCCTTCCGCGCGGCGCTCGAAAAGCTTCTCACGCAGCTTATGCGCCGTCCAGACGAGGAGGAGTGGGAGGTCGACGACAAGGCCGCGGCCTTGGCTTTCGATTGGTTCGGCAACGCGGAGACGAAGAAGCGTGTTACCGCACTGCTCGCGGGTTACGGGCTCGATACGACCGCCATCGAAGCGAAGGTCCTGCAAGTGTGCGGCACGCAGCTTGTCGCGTTCGAGCAGTTGCTCACATCCGCGGAAGCGCGTCGCACGAAGGCAGTTCGGGCCCTGGCCGAATATCGTGCTATGCTTAAGCGCCATCTCGCCAACACAGGCGCGGCCGAGAACCAGCGCGCCGCAGGCGATCACACCGCAAACGGCAAGATCCTGGCGCTCGGCTTCCGGGGCAAGAAAACGAGCGTGGCTTGACCATGGCCAGCGCAAGCAAAGTCGCTGCAAATAGGCGTAATGCTGCGAAAAGTACGGGTCCGCGGAACGAAGCCGCTAAAGCCCGGACGCGCCGCAATGCCCAGCGGCACGGTCTCGCCGCCCAAACAGCCTTCGATGCGGACCACGCGGTCCGCATCGAAACGCTCGCGCGCGAGATCGAAGGTGCAGCAAGTGATCTTATCAGCATCAACGCCGCACGCGTGATTGCGCAGGCGGAATTGGATCTAGAGCGAGTTCGCGCCATAAAAGTCGGGCTCATCAACGGTGCAGCCTTGCCGGCGATGAAAGCGTTATCGACAGGCTGGCCGCAGCCAGAACATTTGGCAGCAGCCATCCGCCAGGTATTGCCCGAGCTCGTCAAGATCGATCGCTATGAGCGTCGGGCTGCGGCCCGGCGCGATCGCGCGGTTCGCGATCTAATATTAGCCGCTCGCGCTCGCTATCAAACGCGTTCTTTTTGGCAGAACAAAGCCAAATTGTGAAGCGAAATCAATGCGAAAGCCCGGTGCCGGGAGCTTTTTTGGCTTAAGATGCTAATTTGCGCCGCCGGATCTCCTCGATGACGATGCTGTTATCCTGCTCGCCTTCGCCGTGGCGCAAGCAGGCCTGCAGAACGTCGGCGTGAATCTCGAGAAGCGGCAGCTGCTGATCGGCCTTGCGTGCCTGATCGAGCATGAGCTGCGTATCCTTCAGCGTCTGGCGTACGCGGCCCTCCGGGACGAAATTTCCCGCGACCATTTTCGGCCCCTTGGTATCCATCACCTGCGATGCCGCAGCCGATGCCCGCGCCACGTTGAGAAAGGCGGCCGGATCGAGGCCGAGGCGAGAGGCAAACACCAGGCCTTCGGCGAGTGCCAGGCGGTTGAGGCCGAGGATCAGATTGATGGCGAGCTTGGCCCGCCCGCCGTCGCCGATCTTGCCGATACGAAACCGCTTTGGAAACAGCGCATCGAGCGCCGGTGCCGCGGCTGCGGCGATCCGAGCGTCGCCGCCGATCAGGCCGACGCCGTCGCCCTGGCGGACTTGCTCGCTGGTGCCGGACACCGGCACTTCGAGGAAACGCAAGCGATCTGCCACCCGCGCCCCAAGCGCCGCGATGCGATCGGGATCACAGGTTGAGGTGCAAAGGACGATCTTGCCCGAAGCGGCGGGAATGAGGCTACGCTCAACCACGTCTTCGACTTGATCAGTGTTGAAGACCGCAAGCACGATTGGTCCGCAGTCCCGCGCGATATCGGCCAGCGATCCGGCACGGGCACCAAGTTCCTCAAGCCTTGCGTTTTTGTCGGCGTCGACGTCGTAGCCGATCACGTTCAGCCCCGCCGCGAGAAGACGGCGCGCATAGACTTCACCCATCAAGCCTACGCCGATAAGACCGACTGGAGTGCTATTGCCCACCTCGGCGCTTATCATGGGCTAGCCCAATAGCTCGATGTTGAGATCGCGCGCGATGCCATCGAGGCTTTCGCGCAGCGCTTTTGGCAGCGGCACGCCATGCGCGCGGCGGTCCAACAGCTTGGTATGGCTCTGCTCGCCAGGGAGCCATATGCGGTCGACGCCTGGCAGCCGCGGCGAATTGCGGATGTCGCGGATGAGGCGGTCGACGGCGCGCTTGAATTCGAGCGGCGGCAGGAAGGCTTCGATCAACAGCGCGGCGATCGCCTGCCCGGTATTGGTCGGTTTGCCGGCTTCCTTGACGAAATCAACGACGTCGCGCCCGATTGCGGCACGATTGAGCGCGCCGGCCAGAAGCCCGATAATTAGACTTAGGCCCGAGCCTTTGTAGTCGCCGATCGGCAGCAGGTGACCCTCGTCGGCGCGCTTCGGATCGGTGAGCGGCTTGCCCTCGCGATCGATCATCCAGCCCACTGGCATCGGCTCGCCGCGTTGCGCCTTGAGCCGTACCTTGCCGTAGGCCGCCACCGTCGGCGACATGTCGAGCACAATCGGCGGCTCGTCGAGCGCAGGGACCGCGACGGCCATCGGATTGGTGCCGAGAAGACTCTCACTGCCGCCCCACGGCGGCAGATGGTTACTGCTGCCGACGGCGAAATAGAGCCCGATCATGTCGTGCTTGAGCGGCATCGTCACGTAAAGGGCCGCCGGGCCGGCGTGATTGCTCATGCGGGCGCCGACCCAGCCGACGCCGGTTGCCTTGGCTTTTTCGATGGCGAGCTCGGCGGCGCGTCGCATCACCAGATGGCCCATGCCATTGTCGCCGTCGATCAAGGCCGCCGATGGCCGATCGCTCACTACGCGGATATTGGGCGTGGCGTTTACGCCCCCGGCCCGAAGACGGCGCACATAAAGCGGCAACCGGATCACGCCGTGGGTGTCGCTGCCGCGCAAATCGGCTTCGACCATGAGGTTGGCTAGGGTCTGCGCATCGCCCGCAGGCACGCCGGCCGCGGTGAAGACGCGTAAGATAAAGGCGGCGAGCCGTTCGGCTGGAACGCGGGGGACGTCATTGGACATACGGGTTATGCTCCGCGGGGCGGGGTAAGGGGATGGTTTCGGGCCGCCTCAAATCATAGGATCAAACCAGCGCGGGAGGTAAGCCGATATGAGCACAATGATTGCGGAAAAAGTCGAGACGCTAGACGTCTGTTTCGGGACCTACCCGCACACCCAGCCGCTGAAGAACGGCGACATCAAATCCGACCGCGTGGTACTGCGC
>JASHOX010000160.1 GCA_030038415.1 Xanthobacteraceae bacterium | reverse complement strand
TGAGATGACGTCGCTGGTCGCGACCTCGGAGTTCCCAGTGACGATCGCCTGCACGCGCGCCGGTCCGCCGCCGCCGAGCTTCGGCCCGGGCTCGAGCTTGAGGCCGTATTTGCCGAACAGGCCCATCGCGTCGGCCATACTGTTGAAGGACAGCGAGGGATCGGGTGCCGGCTCAAGCTCGGTCGCCTTGATCGTGGGCGGCGCCGCAGCCATCTGCGCTCGGCCGATCGCCGGCGCCATTGCAATCGCGGTCGCTCCCGCCAGGACAAGAAAAGCCGCTGTGCGACGCAACGGCGCGGTTACTCTCGACATCTCCATCTCCCTCAGTCCGACCGTTCTTGGGGAAAGGCTCGACTCGCCGGACAAGCCCAGCCGTCCCACTCGGGACGGTCCCATACTCTATTTTTCGAACCTCTCCTATACGTCGAGCCACCCGCAATGTTCCATGCGGCAGGTTTACCCATACTGCAAGCCATGCCCTTCGGCGCGGCTGGCGCACGGTCCAACCTTTGCGTGCAATGCGCGAGAACTTGAGCGCGGGATCGTCCGCCATTTGCCGCGGTTATCGTCGTGGTGAGGTCGTAAGCTTATCAGTAATCGGGTGGCGCCAAAGGGATGATCGCGGAAAGATCGCGCCAGATCATCTTTTCGGAGAACGATCATGTCCGATCGGGTTTGCTACGGCTCGGCACCCCTATTCGCGAAACGTCGACCGCTGCCATGGCGCGCACTCTTCGCCGCCGTCGCGAACCTGGTGCGGATCTGCCGCAGACGCCGCGAGCAACGGCAAGAGCTGCTCGACTACATGGCGAGCGACCATCGTGCGGCCGCCGACATCGGCATCACCGGCTATGAGGCGCGCAACTGGTCGCAGCGGCCATTCTGGCGCGATTAGCGACGATCAGGGCGATTGCGGTGGGACTGACAGCAAATTCGCGATGGGATCGGCGGCGGTCGATTCCGATCGCATCGGCTTGAGTTCGCCGGCAGCTTCGAGCACCGGATAGGCGACCGAACAAATGTGCGAATGAATACGTTTGAGGTCGCTCAGGATATCGAGATGCAGCGAGGTCGTCTCCAGGCTCTCCGGCCGGCCTTCCCGCAATCGCTCGAAATGCCGGTCGGCGGCGGCGAGTTCGGCTTGGCGCAGGTCGGATTTTTCGCGTAACAGCCGGCGCGCGGCTTCGACATCGCCGGTCATGAATATTCCGAAGGCCGCCTGCAGCGATTCACGGACGCGCTTGTGGAACTCGATCAACTCCGCCGCACCCTCGGTGGAGAATTGATAGCGCCGCTTGATCTTCTTGACAGCAAGCTCGCACAGATTCTTGTCGATGATATCGCCGATATGCTCCAAATTGATCGTGAACGAAATGATTTCCATGGCGCGACGGCCCTCCCGCTCGTCGAGGCTGTCGCGTGTAAGCTTGGTGATGTAAAGCTTGATCGCTTCGTTGAGGCGGTCGACGACATTGTCCATTCGTGACACGTCGGCCGCAAGCTTGCGGTCGTTGTTGATGATCGCGGTCATGACTTGGCGGAGCATGATCTCCACGGTGTCGCCCATCCGCAGCGTCTCGCGCGCCGCGTTCGCGAGCGCGAGCGGCGACGTCTGCAGCGCCGCATCGTCGAGATAACGCGGCATCGAGGCGTCGTCCGGCGACGTTTGCTCCGGCAAAACGCGAGTCAGGAGCCAGGCCACGCCGTCGAGCGGTCCGATGAACAGCGCCGCCAATGCCACGTTAAACAGCATATGAAACTCGGCCGTCATCTTGGCCGGATCGGGTTGCAGCGCGGTCAATTCCCGGGCGATCGGGCTTAACAAGGGCGCCGCAATAACGATGCCGACCACGCGGTTGAGGAGGTTGCCCACGGGAAGACGCCGGCTCGCCGGATCGCCGCGCACGCCGGATTCGATCAACGGATTGATGGCGCTGCCCAGATTGGCTCCGAGCACCAGCGCCAGCGCCGCCTCCGGCGTGACGAATTGCGAATAGGCAAGCGACATCACCAGCAACACCACGGCGACGCTCGAATGCGCGGCCCAGGTCAGCGCCGCGGCGATAATGATGCAAAGAATGGGATCATGGGTGATCGCACCCAGAAGTACGCGCACCGCCGGTGCCTGCTCGGCCGGCGCCAAGGTGTCGAGCAAAACGTGCAGCGCCAGCAGGATCAGCCCGAGTCCGATGGCGATGCGGCCCAGCGCGCGGGTCAGACTGCTGCCGCCGACCCGGAAAATGATCAGGCCGATCACGAACAGCACCGGCGCCGCGGCTGATATATCGAACGACAGCAATTGCACAATCAGCGTTGTGCCGACGTTGGCGCCGAGCATGATCGCGAGCGCCGGCACCAGGCTGACGATGCCGTCAGCGGCGAGTGAGGCGGTCATTAGTCCGGTCGCGGTGCTCGACTGCAGCAACGCGGTGAGCCCAAGGCCGGTGGCGAAGGCGGTGAAGCGATTGCCCAGTGCCTTGCCGAGGATGCGGCGCAGATCGGGCCCGAACGCGCGCAGCACGCCGCTGAGGACCATATGCAGGCCCCACAGCAGCAGCGCGACCCCGCCCATCAGGTCAAGAAGTACGATGCTTCCCATCACCGCGATCCAGCGTTGTAGAATATCGCTTCGGTAAATAGACCCGCAGGGCGGTCAGTTCCAGCGCTTCTGGCGCGCAAAAGCCAAAAAGCCGCCGTTCTTAAAACAGCGAGGCCTGATCGTCGGGCGCCTTCGGCTTTTTCGGCTTGGTGGGCTTGGGCTTCGTCTCGGCAGACGGCGCCGGCGCGGCGGGCGCGACGGATACGGGTTGAAGCAGCGCCTCGGAATCGTTCGCCACGCGATTGACGGCAGTGGAAATTTCGTAAGCTTCCAGCAAATCGTCGGCGGCGGGCCGGATCAAAGCGGCGGCGACATCGGCTTCGACATCGGCGCAGTCGAGCCACAGATCGAAGGCTTCCTTCGGCACGAAGACCGGCATGCGGTCGTGGATCGCGGTAAGCGTGCGGTTCGCGGCCGTCGTGATGATGGCGGCGGTGTCGAGCTCTTCGCCGTTCGGTCCGGTCCAGGTCTCGTACAAGCCGGCAAAGGCGAGCGGCGGCGCGCGGCCCGCGGAGTCCCTTTTGGCGCGCACGAAATAAGGCCGCTTTGGTCCGCCGGCATTTTCTCCAACCTGCCATTCGTAGAAGCCGTCGGTCGGAATGAGACACCGCCGCCGCCGCATGGCGTTGCGAAACGCCGGCCTTTCCAACACGGATTCGCCGCGCGCATTGATCAGAAGGGGAAAGGTCTTGGGGTCCTTCACCCAGGAGGGCAGCAAGCCCCAGCGCATCAGCGCGAGGGAGCGCTTGCCGTCGACGAGCCGCACGATCGGGATCGGCTGCGTCGGGGCCACGTTGTAGCGCGGCGGAAAATTCGGCTGCTCCCGATAGCCGAACAGCGCCCGGATCGCCTCCGGTGTCGAGATGATGACATAGCGCCCGCACATGCTATGCAGAGATATAGGACGAAACGGAACCGAGATTAATGAGCGACGCCGAAAGCGCGCGCATTTATCCAACACGGCCGTATCTGGCGGTCAGCGCGGCGGTCTTTCGCGAGGACCGCGTGCTGATCGTGCGCCGGGCGCGGCCGCCGGCGCATGGCCTCTATACGCTGCCCGGCGGAGGCGTGGAGCTTGGCGAAACGCTGGAGCAGGCGGTGATCCGCGAAATGCGCGAGGAAACCGCCCTCGACATCGAGCCGGTCGCGCTGGTCGGCTTCCGTCAGGCCATCGCGCGCGATGCGGCCGGCCGGGTCGAGCGGCATTTCGTCATTCTGCCGTTTGCCGCGCGCTACATCGGCGGCGAGATTTCGCTCAACGAGGAATTGGCCGAAGCGCATTGGCGCCTGCCAGAGGAGATTGCCGGGCTCAAGACGACCGAGGGTCTGGGGGCGATCGTCGCCGCCGCCAAAGAACGGCTCGGTCGGAGCGGTTAATGGCTGCCTCAACCCTGCCGCGTTGTGGTGCTTGCCGTAGGCTCCGCCCGGCTCCTATCTTCCCGGTCATGTCGATGTTGCGATTTTTGCTTACGGTGTCGCTCGCGCTTGGGATCGCCACGCCGGCGCGCGCTCAGTTCTGGGGCGCCCCGCTGGCGCCGCCGCAGGCGCCGGCGGCAAGGGCCGCTCCGGCAAGACCTGCCGCACCGGCACCCCCTAACCAACCCGCCGGACCGCCACCACCGCCGGTGCAGGACCAACCGGCGCCCTACGATCCCGATCTGGAACGGCTGTCGGAAATCCTCGGCGCGCTGCATTTCCTGCGCGGCCTTTGCAATTTCAACGACGGCCAGAAATGGCGCAACGAGGCGCAGGCGCTGATCGATGCCGAGGCGCCCACCGGCAACCGCCACGACGAGATGGTGGCAAGCTTCAATCGCGGCTATCGCGGCTTCCAAGAGAGCTACCGGACCTGCACGCCGGCAGCTGACGTCGTCATCCACCGCTACCTGCAAGAGGGCGCCAAGATCGCCCGCGATATCACCGCCCGTTACGCCAATTAGCGCCGAAAAGCCAGCGCGCCGCGCGGCCATTAACCCTGCCTTAAACTTCGCCCTCAAAAGCCCGAACCTGCCGTGCTAACGTCGCCGCTCGGGTAGGGACGCCGCTTCGCGGCGACAGCGTGACAGCGATGAGGACGGCGACGCGAAATCTTGCGCCCCGCGAGGCCTTGGCCGAGCACGAGCAGAAGCGGCGGGCGCTTGCTTATCTTCAGGACGCCTGGACCGAGGCCTCCCACGACGGCATCGAAGGCGACTGCCTGGCGCAGACCGCGCTGTTTCTGGCGCTGGCCGAGTTGATCTCGACTTACGGCGAGGAAGCGACGGCCCGCTTTGCCGAGAATTTCGGCGCGCGCATCCGCAACGGCGAATTTTCCGTCGACCGGTCACGGCAGTAACAACGCCAACTTTTCAATTGTGCATGATCTTTTCCGAAAACCGGTAGCCGCTCTTCGGAATCATGCCCGCGCGCCCTTCGGATTGAGCGCGCGCAGTCCATAGAAGCCGCAGAGCGCGTTCTCGACATCGATCGGGAAAAACGGCTTTTTGAGAAAGGCTGCGCCCTCGGCACGCGCCCGTTCGGCAACCGTTGCATCCTGGGTCGACGATATCAGCACCACGCTGACGGGCCGCTTCTCGCGCTTGAATTCGGCGAGCGTCTCGAGCCCGGAAAAGTCCGGCATATTGTAATCGAGAAAGACGATGTGGAAATCGCCGTCGCGCACCAGTTTGAGCGCGGCGAAGCCCTCGCTCGCCTCGGTGACGTGAAACTGAAAACGCGTCGCCGCGAGCGCTTTGCGGACAATCGAGCGCATGGTCGCGGAGTCATCGACCACCAATGCGCGGCTTGGTATCCGCACGCGCACCGAGCGATCGACCAGCGCCTGCACTGCCTCGGGCCGCGACGGTTTACTGGCAAGGCCGTCGGTCTCAAACACCCTGCCGGCCGTCGTCGGTGACCCCAGCAGAATGGAGAAGGGCGGTTTGGCCGCCGCAGGTAGCGCCGAGATGACTTGGCCGATCTCCGCCTCCGGCAAATCACCATCGAGATAAACAAGATCGATGCCAGCGGGGAGCGAATTGCAGGCGGCGGTTGCATCGGCGGCTTCGACGATTTCGAGTGGCACCGGCGACGACGACACTGCATGCCGGAACTGGGCACGTAGGCGGGGCTCTTGCGACACCAGCAGTGCCCGCACGAATAACAGGTCGTTGGTCATGGGCTTCGGGACCGTCAGCTCCGAATCTCAGCCACTTGGCTATTTGACTCTTGGTTCCGGATTGTCGTTCCGTCCCACGCCGATAGCAAACAAACACCAAGGCCGGGCGCCAATTCCATTGAATGTTTCTGTTTTCAATAGTCGCAAGAAAGGGCGCCGAGAATCACCTTGCGATGACGACGTAGCGGGCTTAGGCATGGGCCGACATGGCGTCTACCGATGAGACCCCCGATCGCATGAAGGTCGCCTTCCTCCCGGACCGCGGCGTCGTCAAGGTGGCCGGCGACGGCGCGCGCAATTTCCTCCACGGCCTGGTCACCGCCGATATGCTCAAGCTCGCGCCCGGCGAGGCGCGGTTCGGCGCGTTGTTGTCTCCGCAAGGCAAAATCATTGCGGATTTCATCGTGGTCGAGGCGCCGCCGGCGGCCGGTGGCGGTTTTTTTCTCGACACTCCGCGGGCGCTTGTCGCAATGCTCGTCGAAAAACTCAACCTGTATAAATTGCGCGCCAAGGTGATGATCGAGGATCTGTCGGAAACGCTTGGTGTGCTGGCCGCCTGGGACGGCGGCGGCGCCACCAAATACGGCTTGAGCTATGCCGACCCGCGGCTGCCGACGCTTGGGCTTCGCCTGATGATCCCGCCGCATCTTGTCGCCACGGCGGCGGCCGAGCTCGGCGCGTCTGTCGTCGCGGTGAGCGATTACGACGCCCATCGTATCGCGCTCGGCGTGCCGCAAGGCGGCGTCGATTTCAGCTACGGCGATGCCTTTCCGCACGAGACCGATATGGACCAGCTCGGCGGCGTCGATTTCACCAAGGGCTGCTATGTCGGCCAGGAGGTCGTGTCGCGGATGGAGCATCGCGGCACCGCGCGCACGCGCGCCGTGCCGATCCGCTATGACGGATCAGCGCCGGCAACGGGGACCGCGATCATGGCCGGCGAGCGCCAAGTCGGCACCATGGGCTCGGCGGCGGGCGGCCGCGGCGTTGCGCTGGTCCGCCTCGACCGCGTGGCCGAAGCGCTCTCGCAAGGCGACCCGCTCACCGCCGGCGGCGTGCCGATCCAGCTAGTCAGGCCGGACTGGGCGCGCTTTGCGTTCCCTGGCGACAGCAAGGCCGCCGAATGACCGCGCACGTGCACAATCCGGCCGTGGTGCGTTGCCCATGGCCCAAGGACGATCCGCTCTACATCGCCTATCACGATGAGGAATGGGGCGTGCCGGAATACGACGACCGCGCGCTCTACGAAAAGCTCGTGCTCGACGGCTTCCAGGCCGGGCTGTCGTGGATCACCATTCTTCGCAAGCGCGAAAATTTCCGCCGCGCCTTCGACGGTTTTGTGCCGGAGAAAATCGCGCGCTACCGACCGACCAGGATCGAGAAGCTGATGGGCGACGCCGGCATCGTGCGCAATCGCGCCAAGATCGAGGGCGCGGTGCTCTCCGCGCGCGCCTGGCTCGACGTCATGGACAAAGGACCGGGCTTTTCCAAGCTGCTTTGGAATTTCGTCGACGGACGCCCCAAGGTGAATCATTACCGCACCACGGGCCAGGTGCCCGCCGAAACCGCGGTTTCGCGCGCGATGTCGAAAGAACTGGCGCAGCGCGGCTTCAAATTTTGCGGCCCGACCATCGTCTACGCCTTCATGCAGGCGGTCGGCATGGTCAATGACCATCTCATTACCTGTCATCGCCATGAGGCCGTTCAGAAAATCTCCAAATAAGAAAGCCGCGGCGCACGGCGCACGCGCCTGGCAGCGCATGCTGTCGGGGCGGCGGCTTGATCTGCTCGATCCCTCCCCGCTCGACATCGAGATGGAGGACATCGCGCACGGGCTGGCGCGCGTGGCGCGCTGGAACGGCCAGACCAGCGGCGCGCATATTTTCTCGGTGGCGCAGCATTGTCTCTTGGTCGAGGCTTTGGCGCGGGTGCGGGTGCCGCGGCTCGATCGGAGCCGCCGGCTTGCGGTGCTGCTGCATGACGCCCCCGAATACGTAATCGGCGACATGATCTCGCCGTTCAAGGCGGTGATCGGCGACGCTTACAAGGCGGTTGAGCGCCGCCTTCTTACCGCGATTCATTTGCGCTTCGGCCTGCCAGCGCAGTCGTCCCCGGAGACCGAAGCCCTGATCAAGGCCGCCGACCGTCAGGCCGCTTACCTCGAGGCGACGCGGCTTGCCGGCTTCGAGACCGCCGAGGCGCGGCGCTTCTTCGGCCGGCCGCCGGTGTTTTCGGCGGCGTTGGAGCGCGATTACTTAAAGCCCTGGCCCGCAGAGGCCGCGCAGGCGCGCTACCACGAACGGTTCAAGAAGCTTATCAGCGAGTAACCGGCACGTCACACTTGCGCCGCGCGAATACCTATATGAAGAGTACAAGAGGCATCGCTTGATTCCATGATTCACGTTTGCTCGCTGTCGCGTCTGCATGAAACCGTCGAGGACACCGGCGCGCGCCATGTCGTGTCGCTGCTCGGCGACGAGGCGCGCGTTGAGCGTCCGACTTCGATCGCGCCAGAGAATCATTTGTGGCTGCGGCTCCACGACATTGCCGCGCCGCTCGACGGCTATATCGCGCCGGGCGAAGAGCACGTCGCCGAGCTGATCGGCTTCGTGCGCAACTGGGACCGGCGCGCGCCGCTCGTGGTACACTGCTTCGCCGGCATCAGCCGCTCGACCGCGAGCGCATTTACCGCGGTCTGCGCGCTCAGCCCGCAGCGCGGCGAACATGACATCGCGCAGGCGCTGCGTCGCGCCTCGCCGACGGCGACACCTAATATCCGCATCGTCTCGCTGGCGGATAAGTTGTTAGGCCGCGACGGACGCATGGTCGCCGCGATCGAAACCATCGGCCGCGGCGTCCTCGCCGCCGAGGCGACGCCGTTCCGGCTCGACCTCGAGTGAAGGAGGCTACTCGGCCAAAGACGGTCGCAACAGCGGGCGAGAATTGGCGATCGGCGTCACCGCCGGCCGCGGCTCGGCGCGTTTGGTGAGAAGCTCGGTGCGCGGATTGCGCTGGTAGAAATCGCAATAGGCAAATCCAAGCCCGGCAACCGAACCGCGGAAGCTGCGGTAGCTGAGCTTCTGCACCCTAAAGCACGGCGTGATCGGCAAGCCGGACAGATGGGCGCACATCGACGTGCCGTCCACTTTTATCGTCCCCGGCGGCAAGGTCGCGAACCGGGTCTCGCCCTGGCCGCGAAACTTGACGGTGCCAACGACGGAGCCGTCGGCGAAAATCCGCCCGCTGCCGGCGGTGCCTTCGAAGCAGGTATAGGAGAACAGCTTGCCCACCACGAAAGCGCGGGCCTGTTCCGGACTAAGATCCTCGGCCAGCGCCAGGCTTGTGGCGAAAATTCCGACCGCCACAACGCACGTACAGACGACCGCTACGCGCCGTAACATCGACGACTCCACTCCCGCACCTAGGACGATGTTAACAAGACTTCTTAACCGTCCCCTTACCATAGCGCCCTCGTAAGATCAGTCGAAATTTGCAGACGAAATCCAGGGCCTTTACCCGATTTTTACCACAATGCGTCCGCGCACCCGCCCCTCGACGATGCTGCGGCCCGCGGCAATGACGTCGTCGAGCCCGATTTCGTTCGTCATCGTCGCGAGTATGGCCGGGTCGAGATCGGTCTCGAGGCGGCGCCAGGCTTCTTGCCGCAACGGCAGCGGACACATCACCGAGTCGATGCCCAAGAGCGATACGCCGCGTAGAATGAACGGGGCAACCGAGGTCGGCAAGTCCATCCCCCCGGCAAGTCCACAGGCGGCAATGGCGCCGCCATAGCGCGTCATCGACAACACATTGGCGAGCGTGGTCGAGCCCACCACATCGATGCCGCCGGCCCAGCGCTCTTTGCCGAGCGGGCGCGGCGGGCCCGTCAGTTCCTTGCGCTCGATCACTTCGCCGGCGCCGAGCCCCTTGAGGTAATCGGCGTCCTCCGGCCGGCCGGTCGAGGCGATCACGCGGTAACCGAGCTCGGCAAGGATCGCGATGGCGACCGAGCCGACGCCGCCGGCGGCCCCGGTCACGATCATTGGGCCGCGCGACGGCTCAAGCCCGGCTCGTTCCAGTGCCATGACCGCCAGCATCGCGGTATAACCGGCGGTGCCGACCGCCATGGCGTCGCGCGCCGTCATGCTCGCCGGCAGTCGCACCAGCCAGTCGCCCTTGACGCGTGCCTTTTCCGCATAAGCGCCGAGATGGGTTTCACCCAGGCCCCAGCCGTTGAGGATAACCTTGTCGCCCGGCTTCCAGTTCGGGTGCGTGGAGGACTCCACTGTACCGGCGAGATCGACCCCGGCGATCATCGGGAAGCGGCGCACCACTGGCGCCTTGCCGGTAATGGCGAGGCCGTCCTTGTAATTCAGCGTCGAATATTCGACCCGGACGGTGACGTCGCCGTCCATCAGATCCTTGTTGTCGAAATCGGTAAGCCGCACCGTCTGGCCGGCCTCCGACTTGTGGATGACGATGGCCTTAAACGTGCTCATGGCGTACTCCCGGCCGCCTAATCTGTCATGGCCGGGCATAGCGGTTCAAGGAATGGCGATTCAAGGAATGGCATTCAAGGAACCGCGGCACATCGCGGCCGAAGCGGCCGGAATTTATTCCGCGGGCACCAAATCCATGCGCGCCACCGGCTTTTCCACGATCGGCATATTGATCAGCGCCGAAAGGACGCCGAACAGGATCGCCAGATACCACACGGCATTATAGGAGCCGGTGCGGTCGAACACGAGACCGCCGAGCCAGACGCCGAGGAAGCCGCCGACCTGGTGGCTGAAAAAGGCGAAGCCGGCCAGCGTCGCCAGCCAGCGCGTGCCGAACAACACTGCGATGATGCCGTTGGTGGGCGGTACGGTGGAGAGCCACATGAAGCCCATCACCGCGCCGAAGGCGATACAGCTGGCCGGGGTGACCGGAAACGAAATGAAGGCGAAGATCGCCGCGGCGCGCACGAAATAGATGATCGACAGCAAATAGCGCTTTGGCATGCGGTCGCCGAGCCAGCCGGAGAACACCGAGCCGACGATATTGAACAGGCCGATGGTCGCGATGGTCCAGCCGCCGACTTCCGCCGACAGCCCGCGATCGATCAGATAAGACGGCATGTGCACGGTGATGAATTGCAGCTGGAAGCCGCAAGTGAAGAAGCCGAGCACCAGCAGAACATAGGAGCGGTGGGCGAAGGCTTCCGACAGTGCGTGCCGCAGCGATTGCGCTTCGCCCTCATGAATGGCGTGCGACGGCGGCGTCGCCAAAGCGAGCGACAGCGGCAGTACGCCGAGCATGGTCACGGCGAAGATCAACAGCGTCTGCTGCCAGCCGAACGCATCCATCAGGGCCACGGCAACCGGCGAATAGAGGAATTGCCCGAACGAGCCGGCCGCGGTGCCGAAACCGAAGGCGCGGGAACGCCATTGCACCGGCACGATCTTGGCGAAGGCCGCAATCACCACCGGGAACGAACAGCCGGCGAGGCCGAAGCCGATGAGCACGCCTGCGGACGTATCGAGGGCCGTGCCGCTTTCGGCATGCGCCATCAGCACGAGGCCGAGGCCGTACATCAAGGCGCCCGCGCACAGCACCCGGATGGTGCCGAAGCGGTCGGCGATGATGCCGCCGAGCGGCTGGCCGATGCCCCACAGCAAATTTTGCAAAGCGAGCGCGAAGGCGAAAACGTCGCGGCCCCAATGATGCGCGGTCGACATCGGCGTCAGAAAGAAGCCGAGCGTCGAGCGCGGCCCAAACGCGATGATCGCGATCAGGCAGCCGGAGCCGATGACCAGCGACGGCGTGCGCCAGCTGCCGATTTGTTGTGAAGTGGTCGTCATATCGTCCCGGCAATGCAACGATTCAAAAAGACTGCGTAGCATAAGGCTTTGCCGCGGATCGCCCAAACGAAAATTGTCCCAGACGGCCCGGCCGGCGCATGGCTGATCCGCACGGCGGCACATAGAATAACCGCCGTTTGCGTCAGACGTCGGCAGCGCCTATGGATTTTCGGCCCGCTTTCAGCGGTCTTGGTCCGCCAGTGAGTTCGCCAGCTATGTCACTCATTCGCCCCGATGCCTTCCTATCCCCGCTCGAGATCGAGGCGGCGGTGACGCGCGCGCTCGAGGAAGACCTCGGGCGCGCCGGCGACATCACCTCGATCGCGACGGTTCCGGAAGATGCCCCTGGCCGCGGCGTGCTTAACGCGCGGCAGGCCGGCGTGATCGCCGGGCTACCGCTGGTGGCGGCTTCGTTCAAACGGCTGGCGCCCGACATCGAGATCGTCCCACATGCGCGCGATGGCGCGGCGATCGCGGGCCGGACCAGGCTCCTGACCATTGCCGGCAACGCCCGCGCCATCCTCGGCGCCGAGCGCGTTGCGCTCAATTTCCTCGGCCATCTTTCCGGCATTGCCACTGCCACCGCGGAATTCGTGCGCCGCATCGCGCACACCAGGGCGCGCGTCATCTGCACGCGCAAGACCACGCCGGGACTGCGGGCGCTGGAAAAATACGCGGTGCGCTGCGGCGGCGGCTACAATCACCGCTTCGGCCTCGACGACGCCATGCTGATCAAGGACAACCACATCGCGGTGGCCGGCGGCATCGCGGCGGTGCTCAAGCGCGCCAAGGCGGCGGCCGGGCATCTGGTCAAGATCGAGATCGAGGTCGATTCGCTCGATCAGCTCAAAGAGGTGCTCGATGTCGGGCTCGCCGACGTGGTGCTGATCGACAATTTCGATCTCGACGCGATGCGCAAGGCGGTCGCTCTAGTCGCCGGCCGCCTCGTCATCGAAGCCTCCGGCGGCATCACGCTGGAGAGTGCCGCGGCGATCGCCGAAACCGGCGTCGATTATCTGTCGGCGGGCGCGCTCACCCATTCGGTGACCAATCTCGACGTCGGACTCGATATCGAGATGTGAGCGTCCTTGCGAGGCAGGCAGCGCCGAAGCAATCCAGCACTCTTTAATGTGCCGCCTGGATTGCTTCGGCGCTGACGCTCCTCGCAATGACGAGATTACAGCTTCGCTGTCCGCGTACCGCTATTTGGCGTGGGTGATGCCGCAGCTTGCGGACCCTTCGCCGCCGCCTCGGGGATTGGCGTCGCCGCGGCCGGAGCTGCGGCGCCAGCTGTAGCGGCTTGCGGCTTGTCAGCCTGGGTCTCGTCTTTGACTGCAGCCGGACTCCAGATCGGCTCATCGTCGCCCCAGGCGCGCGGCCGATAGAAGGTGTGGACACCGAGCTTGTAGAGCCGCACCATTTCATGGACCCAGCTCGGGTGCACCCAATAAGCGTGATAATGCGTGGCGTGCCCGATATCAGCGAGCCAGATCTTGCCGTCGAGCATTTTCTTGGCGATTTGTTTGGCCTGCTCCCACATATCGGGCTCATCGATGCGGCTCAGATCCTTGCCCTCGCAGGCGAAGGTGAATTGGCAAGCCAGGTGATGGTTCTTGTTCTGAAACACGACGCCGCAGACGTCGTGCGGATAGTAGCCGGAGAACACGCGGTTCATCACGACCTGAGCGACGGCTTCCTGACCCTGATAGGGTTCGCCGCGCGCCTCGAAGTAAATTGCTTCGCTCAGGCATTTTTCCGCATGCGCGCGGGCGTCGCCTTCGAGGCCGAGGCGCCGCGCCGGGCTTTCCAGCCGGCCGGCGTCGTCCTTGCCGGCGATCGACTCGCCGCCCTCGCCCGAATAATCGGCGCCTTCAAGCGCCGAAAGCTTTATGCCGGAATCGTCAGACGGCGGCACCAGGATGGGCGCCGCTCCGGGCGCCCAGCTTTGCAGGCCCTGGCGCGAACCCATGACGCCGGTGCCGAAATAGATCGCCGCGCTGTGGTCGGCGGCAGCGTCGTCGAGGAACGACAATTCCGCCGGTGAAGAGGAGTCCTCATCGCCAGCGAAAGATGCGGCATCGTCGGGCGGACGGTCGCGCACGATCAGATCGTCATCGCTATAGTCGGCCGTGGGCGCCATCGCGGTCGAGACGTCGTGATGAATATCGGTCTGCACGACGAGCGGCGCGGCGGCGTTGCCGTCGGCGTGTTGTTCGCTTTTGGCGGGCGGCGTCATAGCAGGCGGCGGCTGAACTGCCGGCGAGACCGGTGATGAAGCCGGTGCGCTGACCGGCTGCAATTGCGGCAGGTTCGTACCGGGCGCCGGCGCAGCGTTGCTTATTGGCAGGCGGTCGCCCTTATGCGCGCGATTGACGCTTGGATATTCGATCTGCCGCGCGGGCCGCACGGTGATCGGCTCATCGATCTTCCAGGCGTAGGTATCGAGCGTGCGCGGGTCGAAATTGACGTTTATCAGGCCGGCCGGTTCGCCAAGCGTCGTTCCGATCGGCCGCGTGTAGTTGAAGGTCGCGGCTTGCACGGTGCCGAGCGGCGAAGCGATCAAGTGCCAGCTCGTCGAGGCGCCGCGCTCGCGCGCCATGAGCGACGCGAGATCCTGATAGCCAACCGAGGTCGGCATCAAGGCGATGCAGAATGCGCTGAACCAGAAGCGCGTCGAAAACGGCGCCCCCAGGAATCGACTTCCCAACACACGGCTACGCGACACCCCAACACGCGACGCCACAACTACCCCTACGCCAACACGCGCAACACGCAACGCGTACAAGATTATGGAAACGCCACCGCAGTGGCTCGAATGCGACGGGTTTATCTATTGTCGGGTTAACGTTGCGAAGGCGTTAATCGCGCGCACGCGCGCGAGATTCGCGGCGCAGTGTCGCAATCATCGTTACTCCGAAGTTTCGCAGGTTCGATCAGCGCCGCAATTGCGCGCGAAATTTTCGAGGTTCGTTAACCACGATCGCGCATGCACAATGGAACTTCGAAGTTCCACTATCCGTCCACCGTCGCACCCTTGCCGAGCGCGGCTTGCGCGGCGGCGAGCCGCGCGATCGGCACGCGGAACGGCGAGCACGACACGTAGTCGAGCTTCACTTCATGGCAGAACGCAACCGACGCCGGATCGCCGCCATGTTCGCCGCAAATGCCGAGCTTGAGCTTGGGCCGCACTTTGCGGCCGCGCTCGGCCGCGATGCGAATGAGTTCGCCGACGCCGTCGCGGTCGAGCGAGACAAACGGATCGGCCGGCAGAATGCCTTTCGCCGTGTAGATGCCCAAGAAACTCGCCGCATCATCGCGGCTGATGCCGAACGCGGTCTGCGTCAGATCGTTGGTGCCGAACGAGAAGAACGCCGCGGTCTCGGCGATTTCGCCGGCTTTCAGCGCCGCCCGCGGCAGTTCGATCATAGTGCCGACCTGATAATCGAGCTTGCTCTTGGTCTCCGACGCGACGGTCTTCGCCGTGGCGTCGATGCGCTCCTTGACCAGATCGAGCTCGACCTTGCCGGCGATGAGCGGCACCATGATTTCCGGCGCCACGGGCTTACCGGTTTCGCGCTCGGCTTCGACCGCGGCCTCGAAAATCGCGCGCGCCTGCATTTCCGCGATCTCCGGATAGGCGATCGCAAGCCGGCAGCCGCGGAAGCCGAGCATGGGATTGAACTCATGCAGCTCCCGCGCACGATCGGCGAGCTTTTGCGGGTCGGCGCCCATGGCCGCCGCCACCTCGGCGATCTCTTTCTCGCTGTGCGGCAGAAATTCATGCAGCGGCGGATCGAGGAGCCGGATGGTCACCGGCAGGCCGCCCATGATCTTGAACAGGTCGACGAAATCGGCGCGCTGCATCGGCAACAGTTTCGCCAGCGCGGCGCGGCGCGCCTTCTCGTCGCCGGCGAGGATCATCTCGCGCACGGCGCGGATGCGGTCCTCGTCGAAGAACATGTGCTCGGTGCGGCACAGCCCGATGCCTTCGGCGCCGAATTTGATCGCAGCGCGGGCGTCGGCTGGCGTATCGGCGTTGGCGCGCACTTTGAGTTTGCGCACGCCGTCGGCCCATTGCATCACGGTGGCGAACTCGCCGGCCAGCGCCGGCTCGAGCATGGGCACCTTGCCGAGGAGCACCTGACCGGTCGAACCGTCGATGGTGAGCGTGTCGCCTTTCTTCAGCGTGGTGCCGCCGGCGGTGACGGTCTGCGTGCGATAATCGACGCGCAGCGAGCCGGCGCCTGAGACGCAGGGCTTGCCCATGCCGCGGGCGACGACGGCGGCGTGCGAGGTCATGCCGCCGCGCGTCGTCAGAATTCCTTCGGCGGCGTGCATGCCATGGATATCCTCCGGCGAGGTCTCGACGCGCACCAGAATGACCTTGCGATTTTGACTTTTCAGAAGCTCGGCTTCTTCGGAGGAAAATACGATCTCGCCGCTTGCCGCGCCGGGCGAAGCCGGCAGGCCGGTGGCGAGGATTTTGCGCTCCGCCTTGGGATCGATGGTCGGATGCAGGAGCTGATCGAGCGCCGCAGGATCGACGCGCGCCACTGCTTCCTCTTTTGTTATCAATTTCTCCTGCGCCAGCTCGACGGCGATGCGCAAAGCGGCCTGCCCGGTGCGCTTGCCGCTGCGCGTCTGCAGCATCCACAGCTTGCCCTGCTCGACGGTGAACTCGAGGTCCTGCATGTCGCGGTAGTGCTTTTCGAGCACGCCGTGGATGCGCGTGAGCTCGGCGAAAGCGTCCGGCATCGCTCCTTCCATCGACGGCTTGTTGGAGCCCAACTCCGCGCGCGCCGCTTCCGTGATCTCCTGCGGCGTGCAAATGCCGGCGACCACGTCCTCGCCCTGCGCGTTGATGAGAAATTCGCCGTAGAGCTTCTTTTCA
>JASHOX010000159.1 GCA_030038415.1 Xanthobacteraceae bacterium | reverse complement strand
GGGCAGACGATAACGCTTCCAAACCGCCGCGCGGCTGTGTAGAAGCGAAAGTCAAGGACGGAGGACGCGACTCAAGGCGCGTCAGTGAGGGTTCGTTATGGCTAAACCAGCTCTGATTTTGGTCGGTGCCGACAAGGGCGGCGTAGGCAAAACCACGGTCGCTCGTACGCTGCTCGACTATTTTACCGCACACCACATCCCAACACGGGCCTTCGACTCGGAAGCGCCGAAGGGCACGCTCAAGCGCTTCCATCCCGAAGTGAGCGACATCGTCGATGCCACCCAGGTGGCCGACCAGATGCGGATCATCGACACGCTGTCGACCACCGACGCCACCGTGACCGTGGTCGACGTGCGCGCCGGCCTGCTCTCACCGACGCTGCGCGCCTTGCGCGATATCGGCTTTCTTGACGCAGTGAAGAAGGGCCAGATCACTTTCATCGTCTTCCATATCCTTGGCTCGTCGATCGCCTCGTTGAACGAGATCGAGGAAACCGCTCCCTTCACCACAGACGCCAAATATTTCCTGGTCAAGAACTTCATCAACAACACCAACTTCTTCGAATGGGACCAGGCCACTCACGCCTCCTATTTCAAGAAGCTCAAGGACGCGGTGACCATCAATATTCCCAAGCTCAACGAGATGGCCTATGAGCAGGTCGAGCTGGCTTCGGTTCCGTTCCTGACCTTCGTCGCCAACAAGAACCCGAAGGGCGATACCGCCAATTACTCGTTCGTGCTGCGCGGCTATGTGCGGCACTGGCTCGGCAATGTCTGGGGCGAGTACGACCGGGTGAAGCTGCTCGACCTGTTCGATACCTCGGGCAGCGCGGTTTCGGCGACCCGCGCCCAGGGCGGCAATCGGTCCTAAGGGGCCGGCCCCGCCTGCGGCGGGATTTTCCACGCGGCTCTCGCAATACGCTAGGCCCTGTTGTGATTTCGTCATAGTCTCGATCCAGTCGCACCGGATTGGACCTGTCGCGGGAATGCCGCAACACGCGCCGCTTTACATCGTCGCCTCGCAACACCCGCGCGTGGGCAAGACGCTGATTTCCCGGCTATTGATCGAATTCTTCCGCCTAAGCGGACGGGCCTCGCTGGTCGGCTACGATCTGGATCCGCGCGAGCCGGCCCTGGCGCCTTACTTCCCCAACCTGGTCTGGACCGTCGATATCGCCGATACCCGCGGCCAAATGGCGCTGTTCGACCGGTTGGTCACCGACCAATGGCGGACCACGGTGATCGATCTGGGCTACGCCTTGTTCGAGCAATTCTTCTCGGTGATGGCGGAGATCGGCTTCGAGCAGGAGGCGCGGCGGCGCGGCATCGACCCGGTAGTGCTGTTCGTGACCGATTCGGCGCCGACCACCGCAAAGAGCTATGCCGAGCTGCGGCGCCGCCTGCCGCGAACCACTTTCGTTCCGGTGCACAACGAGGCCGCCTCGTTCATGTTCGTACCGCAGGATTTTCCGCCATCTCGCCCGGATTACGGCGTCATCCGTATCCCGCGGCTGTCGCCGATCGTCCGCGGCGTCATCGACCGGCCGGGCTTCTCGTTTTCGGCCTATATGGCGCGCCAGCCCGGCGGTCCGACCGAGGTGCATAGCTGGATCGGCGGCATTTTCGCCCAATTCCGCGATCTCGAACTGCGGCTATTGATCGGCGAGCTGGAGTCCTCGCTGCGCGGCATAAAAGAGCCGCTGCGCCGGGCTCGTTAGCGGGACCGCTGCAATTGCTACCTTAATGCCCCTCGAAGCTGATCAGCGTCCGCACCGGCACGCCGAGATTGCGGATTTTGTCGGCGCCGCCGAGGTCCGGCAGATCAATGATGAAGCAGGCGGCGGCGACCTCGGCACCGACTTGCTTCAGTAGCTTGACCGCCGCCTCCGCCGTGCCGCCGGTGGCGATGAGATCGTCCACCACGATGACCCGCTCGCCCTTGACGAGGGCATCCTCGTGCATCTCCATCTCGTCGATGCCGTATTCGAGCGAATAGCCGATGCTCACGCGCTTGAACGGCAGCTTGCCCTTCTTGCGGATCGGCACAAAGCCGCACGAGACTTGATGTGCGACGGCGCCGCCGAGAATGAAGCCGCGCGCTTCGATGCCAGCGACCTTGTCGATCTTGCCGCCGGCCCAGGGCTGCACCAGCTCGTCGACGGCGCGGCGGAACGCCCGCGCGTTACCCAATAGCGTAGTGATGTCGCGGAACATGATGCCCGGCTTCGGATAATCCGGGATGGTGCGGATCGCGGCTTTCAAGTCGTTTTCGAGTGCGACACTGGTCTTCATTGGCAGAGGCTATCCTATCTTGACCCCACCCCCACCCCGCCCCTATTCTCGGCAAAACTGGCATTGCGCGGGTGAGCCATGGCTTATGTGGAAATTCGCGACGACACGATCTGGGCAAACCATATCGAGGGCGGCAAAGCCCTGAAGGACCGTATCATCTCGCTCGCGCCAGGCGAAGTCATCGAGCTTGAGGTCGACGGCATCGTCGGCGCTTGGGAGAAGACCCGTATCGGCAAGGACGGCCGGCCGCAACAATCCATCAAACCGATCGGAAATATGAAAACGATCTGGAAAAGCTTTCAGGCGCGGCGCCACCAACGTGTCGAGGTTCGCGAGGTGCGAACGGCGGACGCCTATTTGGCGGCATTGAGCGACACCATGACCGAATGGAGCTCGCCGGAGGACGAAGAGGCTTTTCGTGATCTGTGATTTCGGCGACGTCGTCGTCGTGCCGTTTCCCTTTGTCGACATCGCCGCAGAAAAGCGACGACCCTCTGTCATTCTTTCTCACACGGCATTCAACGGGTCTCATGGCCATTCGATTTGTGCCATGATCACGACCGCCGCTCGTTCGAAATGGCCGAGTGACGTTGCGATCGCAGACCTGAAACCCGCCGGCCTGAATCGCCCCTGCGTGGTGCGATGGAAGCTATTCACGCTGCCGAACGAACTCATCCTCCGACGCGCCGGCAAACTTGCTTCTGGCGACCGAGACAACGTCGCCTTGGTCGCCCGCAAAATCCTGGCTTGAGCCAATTCAGCTCTTGTATTCGGTCGGCGTGCGCGGCTTCAGCAGATCCGAATCGTGCAGCACGGCGTACCAGACCTTCTTCTTGGTGAAGTAGAGTAGCCCGGTGAACACGATGAGGAAGATCATCACCTGAAAGCCGAGGCGCTTGCGCGCATCGAGCTTCGGCTCCGCCGCCCACATCAGGAACGCCGCGACATCGCGGCCGTATTGGTCGACCGTCGTCGGCGTGCCGTCGGTATATTCGACTTGGCCATCGCTCAACGGCTTCGGCATGCCGATGGCATGACCGGGAAAAAATTTATTGTATTGTCCGCCGGGCGGCAGCACGAAGCCGGGCGGCGGATCGGTATAGCCGGTCAGAATGGCGTGGATGTAATCCGGGCCGTCCTCCTGGTACATCGTGAAGGCATCGAGGACGAACCACGGAAAGCCCCACTCGTAGCTGCGGGCCTTGGCGAGATCGGACATATCCGGCGGCAGCTTGCCGCCGAGCGCGGCGCGGGCGGCCTGCTCGTTCGGGAACGGCGGCGGGAAGGTGTCGGAAATCTTGCCCGGCCGTTGAAACATCTGGCCCTGATCGTTCGGACCGTCGGTAACCTGGAAGGTGGCGGCAATGGCGGCGGCCTGCGCCTCGGTAAAGGCTGGGCCGTCGGGATCGGCCAGATTGCGGAACGACAAGAGCTTCAGGCTGTGGCAGTTCGAGCAGACTTCGCGGTAGATCTTGAATCCACGCTGCAACTGTTCGGGGTCGTAGGTGCCGAACGGACCGGAAAACGACCAATGCAGCCGCGGCGGCGCGTCGGCCTCCTGCGCCGCCGCCAGTGTCGCGCCGGCGGTCAACGTCGCCGCCAGCGTGAAGCCCAAGATGATGCTGTGATGAATTTTCATTGGCCGGATCTCCTTAACCGCGCGCGCCCGGCGGCGGCGCCGATGCGCCGATCGGCACGCCTTCGCCCAGCACCGACTCGGAGATCGAATTGGGCAGCGGTTTGGTCGTTTCGAACAAGCCCAAGAGCGGCAGGATGATGAAAAAGAAAGCGAAGTAGTAGGCGGTGAGAATACGCGCCGCGATCACATAACCGCCGGTCGGCTCCTGCGACCCAAGGTAGCCGAGCCCGATAACGGCGGCAAAGAAGATGAACAGGAACTGTCGGTACAGTGGCCGGTAATTCGCCGAACGCACGCGCGACGTATCGAGCCACGGCAGAAACGCCAGCACGACGATCGAGCCGGCAAGCGCGGTGACGCCCAGGAGCTTGCTCGGGATGCCGCGCAGAATGGCGTAGAATGGCAAATAATACCATTCCGGAACAATGTGCGTGGGCGTCTGGCTCGGATTGGCCGGAATGTAATTGTCGGAATGGCCGAGATAGTTCGGGATGTAGAAGATGAAATACGCGAACACGATGCAGAACAGCCCGACGAAGAAGGCGTCCTTCACCGTAGCGTAGGGCGTGAATGCCACCGTGTCCTTCTCGGTCTTCGGCTCGACGCCGGTCGGATTGTTCTGACCGACCATGTGCAGCGCCCAGACGTGCAGCACCACCACGCCGGCGATAACGAACGGCAACAGGTAGTGCAGCGAGTAGAAGCGATTGAGCGTCGGATTGCCGACGGCATAGCCGCCCCACAGCCAGGTCACGATCGAACCGCCGACGCCGGGGATTGCCGAGAACAGGTTGGTGATCACGGTGGCCGCCCAGAAGCTCATCTGCCCCCACGGCAGCACGTAGCCCATGAAGCCGGTCGCCACCATGAGCAGGAACAGGATGACGCCGAGGATCCACAACACCTCGCGCGGCTCCTTGTAGGAGCCGTAATACATGCCACGCGCCATGTGGATATAGACGGCGAGGAAGAAGAATGAGGCGCCGTTGGAGTGGATGTAGCGCAACAACCAACCGTAGTTCACGTCGCGCATGATGCCTTCGACGGAATTGAAGGCGTAGTCGACGTGCGGCGTGTAGTGCATTGCCAGCACGATGCCGGTGATGATCTGCACGCCCAGCATGAAGCTGAGAATGCCGCCGAAAGTCCACCAATAGTTCAGGTTGCGCGGCGTCGGATAGGCGACGAAGGAGGAATAGACGAGGCTCGCGATCGGCAGCCGCCGCTCCAGCCATTGCATGAAGGGGCTCTGCGGCTGATAGATCGAATGTCCGCTCATAGTCGAACCTTATATGCCTAGTTGCGCGATGCTTTGCCGATTCGTCACGGTGCCGGCGGCTGCAGTGGGAATGGAAGGGAAATCCCGGCGTGTGCGTCCCGCCGTTGAGATTGCTGTCACAGCCTCGACCCTCTCACGTCTGGCCGGTTGTCCCGTCCGCGCTGCAAACCGCCCCCGGTAGGCCCCGTGCGGCGGCGGAAGGACCGGTCGCCTCCGGCCTTGGGAAGGTCCGAAGCGACGCATTCCGGCGGCGTTTTATTGGCACCCTTGCCGCGATAGTGCAAGTGTGGCCGTAACGACACCCACAGTGCAACTTATGTGCCCTTTCCCCGGCCCGATCCGTAATCCTACGGATCGCCGCCGCAGTTCGCCGGGCGCCCCGACATGACGCTTCGAATCGCGCTGTACGAGCCCGATATTCCGCAGAACACCGGAACGGTTTTGCGGCTGTGCGCGTGTCTCGGCGTCGAAGCCCATCTGATCGAGCCGGCTGGCTTTCCGGCATCGGATCGCGCCTTCCGCCGCGCCGGCATGGACTATCTCGATGCCGTCGCACTGACGCGGCACGACTCATGGCGGGCATTCGAAACCTGGCGGCGGCGGGAAGGCTATCGGCTCGTCCTGTTCACGACAGCCGCGACGGCGTCCTATCTCGATTACCGCTTCGAGCCGGACGACATCCTGCTTTTCGGCCGCGAATCGGCGGGCGTGCCGGAAGCCGTGCACGCCGCGGCCGATGCGCGGCTGTTGATCCCGATGCGCCCCGGCCTGCGTTCACTCAACGTCGCGATCGCCGCCGCCATGGCCGCCGGCGAAGCGCTGCGGCAGATTGGCGAAGTCCCGCAATAAATCTTCCGCAATGCCCTAAGCCTCCACCACGCCAGGACGGCCGCTCTCGATTGTGTAAGTCTTCAACGTTTCGATACTGGCCTTGGGATCGTGCGCGTCGGAGACCGCCCTCATCCGCACCTGCATCTTGTCGCGCTGCAGATCGACCACGACATAGCCGCGCCGCCGGCTCTCGAAAAAATGGATATGCGGATTGTCCGGCAAGGCTTGCACGATCGGGTCGTAAGGCGGCCCGTAGGAGGAGATCGAGGTGCCGACGAATTCCGTCGCCACGATCGGCGACTTCGCGTCGTCGAAATCGAGCTTCAAGTCGTTGGCGAGAAACGAATGGATGTCGCCCGAGGCGATCACCGGATTGGCGACCTTGCTGTCATGGATGTGCCGCAACAGCCGCGCCCGGTTGGCCGGATAGCCGTCCCAATCGTCGGTCCAGAAGGAGTCGACGCCGTCCTGCTTTTCCCGCAACTGCGCCATCAGCACGTCCTGCGCGATCAGATTCCACTGCGCCTTGGAATGCGCGAGATTGGAGTATAGCCACGCCTCCTGATCGAAGCCGATCATGGTGCGGCCCGGATCGAGCCGCTCCGGACAGCCGGCATTGGTCTCCAAATGTCCGCCGCCCTTATTCGGCGCGCGGTAACAGGCTTCGCGCGAGCGGTATTGCCGGCCGTCGAGCAGCGAGATTTCGATGAGATCGCCGACGGTGAAGCGGTCGTAAACCCGCATCCGCGGACCTTCGGGATGCGAGACGATCGGCCGCACCGGCATGTGCTCGTAGAACGCCTGATAGGCGGCGGCCCGCCGCAGCAGAAATTGCGCGGGGTCGTCGAAATATTCCGACCATTTATCGGCGTAGTCGTTCTGCACTTCGTGATCATCCCAGGTGACGATCGCCGGCACTTGCGCATGCAGGCGCGCCAAGTCCGGGTCGAGCCGGTACTGCGCATAGCGGTTGCGATAAGTCGGCAGCGTGGACGCTTCGACGCCGTCGGAATGCCGGCGCACGATCGGCCGGTTTTCCTCGATGGTCTCGTAGATGTAGTCGCCGAGGAACAGCACGAATTCCGGATTCTCATCGGTGAGATGCCGGTAACCGGAAAAATAGCCGTGCTCGTAATTGGAGCAGGACACATAGCCGTAGCGGAGCTTGTCGAGCGCTGTGCCCGCCGCTGGCAGCGTGCTGGCGCGGCCGATCGGGCTCTGCGCCTCGCCGCTCGAGAATCGGTACCAATAGGGCCGGCCGGGCTCGAGCCCAGCGAGGTCGAGATGCAGCGAATAGCCGAATGCGCGCTCCGCGGTCGCCTCGCCATGGCGCACCAAATTGGCCATTGCCTCATCGGTCGCGATTTCGTAGCGCAGGGTTACGTCGCCGCCGCTCATGCCCCCCGGCGTATCCGGATTGTCCGACAGCGGCTCGGGCGCCAGCCGCGTCCACAGCACAAAGCCGTCCGCGCGCGGGGTTCCGGACGCGACGCCCAGACTGAACGGATTGCCGCTGCGCCAGCTTTGCGCGACTGTGGCGCGGATCACTGCTGGCGTCGCGATCAAGGCAAGGCTGGCGCTGGCTGCCCCGCCGATCAGGCGGCGGCGGGACAGGCGACTGTGGACGATGCGGTGCGACATGGCGCCCTCGGCTGTCGTTGCGATGAATCAACATATTCGCGCGCTAATATGACATTCTCGCGCCATCGCAGTGTAAGAGCTAAGCTTTTGGGCCGCCATGGATATTGAAGACCGCAAAGCGACCGCAGCGACTTGGTTCGCGAGCTTGCGCGACAGCGTTGTTGCCGCGTTCGAGGGACTGGAAGATGCCCTGCCCGCCGGCGCCCCATTGGTGGATCGTCCGGCCGGCCGGTTCATTCGCACGCCATGGAACCGCACCGACCATACCGGCGCGCCGGGCGGTGGCGGCGCCATGGCGATGATGAAGGGCCGCGTCTTCGAGAAAGTCGGCGTCCACGTCTCGGCTGTGTTCGGTGAATTCGCCCCGGAATTCCGCAAGGAAATCCCGGGCGCCACCGACGATCCGCGCTTTTACGCCACCGGTATTTCGCTGATCGCGCATATGCAGAATCCGCATGTGCCGGCCGTTCACATGAATACGCGCTATGTCGTCACCACCAAATCTTGGTTCGGCGGCGGCGCCGATTTGACGCCGGTGCTGGAATCCCGGCGCCGCCAGGACGATCCTGACACCATCGTCTTTCACGCCGCGATGAAGGTCGCCTGCGACGACCACAGCGGCGTCGCCCCCTATGACAAGTTCAAGAAATGGTGCGACGAATATTTTTACCTCAAGCACCGCGGCGAGATGCGCGGCATCGGCGGTATTTTCTACGATTGGCTTGACAGCGGCAATTTTGGCGCCGACTTCGCCTTCACTCAGGACGTCGGCCGCGCATTCTTGAGAGTCTATCCCGAACTCGTGCGGCGGAACTTTGCCAAGCCCTGGACCGAGGCGGAACGCGAAGAACAGCTCATCCGCCGCGGCCGCTATGTCGAATTCAATCTGCTCTACGACCGCGGCACTATTTTCGGGCTGCGGACCGGCGGCAATGTCGAATCGATCCTGTCGTCGATGCCGCCAGTGGTGAAGTGGCCGTAGGTTTCGTCGGCAATCCGACCAACGCAACCGAAATTTGCGATTTTGCCGCCGGCGACAGTCGCGTGACGAACAATCGTCACAAGCCCACTCTACGCTTTGGCCTGGCCAATCATCGAAACAGAGGAGGCGAGCATGGCTTTCGCACCTGGCGACGTCGTCACGCTGAAGTCCGGCGGTCATTCCATGACGGTGGTGTCAGTCGATGACGAGGATATCGACTGTCTGTGGATCGGCGACGACGGCGAATTGTTCCGTCAATCGATACCGGCGGTCGCGCTGACAGTCATCGAACTGACCGAAAGCGACGAGGAGGATGAGGCGGAAGAAGAAGGGGCGGAGGAGAACGAAGAGGACGAGGAAAGCGAAGAAGAGGAGGAGGAGGAAGAGGAGGAAGAAGAAGAAGAGGAATGATGCGCGCGGCATAGCGCGAACGTTGCTCGGCAGCTAGCGGACCGCGCTCGAAATCATGACCGTGCCGCCGATGATAACCACGGCGTCGAGCAAAGCGGTGTGGACGTGGACCGGCATGCGCGCGACGATGAGCTTTGCCAGAAACGTGCAAGGGAAAGCGACGGCGCTGATCAAAAGCGCGATCACCAGCACCTTCGGGGTGAGCACGCCAGCAGCGCCAAACACCGAAATCTTGACGACGCCCATGCCGATCGACACCGCCGCGTCGGTGGCGATGACGGCGGCGCCTTCAAGCCCGCTCGCCATCAAAAGCGACAGCAGGATCACCCCGGCCCCAGTACTGCCGCCGACCACAATGCCCCAGCCGGCCGCCGCCGCCGCATAGCCCTTTTCGCTGAGCCGGTGGCCGCGCCGCTTAAGGAGTCGTCGCAGCGGCACGGTCGCGATCAGGCTGGTGCCGATAACCAAGGCAGCGCCGCGGCCGGAGAGCAGCGTATAGAGCCAGGCGCCAAGCACGCAGGTTGGCAGCGCGCAGACGACCGCGATCAAAGCGCGGCGCGGATCGAGCAGGCGGCGGAACGCCAGTACCCGCGCGCTGTTGGTGAACATCGCCGAAATGGCGATGATCGGGACCACCGGCGCGGCGCCGACCATCGGCACCAGGACGAGCGGCATCAGCGCGCCAGTGCCGTAGCCGGCCACCCCGCCGGTGACGGCCGAGAAGGCCGCCAGGGTGACGATGATCGCCAGTTCGGTCAGCGATGCGTCGGGGAGGAAAGGCATTTAACCGATGACTGGTAGCGGATTCAGCCGTTGACTCAAGCACGTCCAGTCACGAGAACTGACGCACAATAACAGGGAGGCCTAGCGATGGACCTTGGAATCGCCGGCCGCAAGGCGATCGTTTGTGCTTCGAGCCGCGGGCTGGGTTTTGCCTGCGCCAAGGCGCTGGCTGAGGCCGGTTGCGAGGTCGTGATCAACGGCCGCAACGAGGCTCAGCTCGCCGCGGCGGCCGCCGAGCTCAAGAAGACCGGAGTTAAGGTGATCCCGATTGCCGCCGACGTCGCCGCACCCGGGGGCCAGAAAGCCTTGTTCGCCGCCTGTCCCGAGCCGGACATTCTGGTCAATAACAATGCTGGGCCGCCGTTTCGCGATTTCCGCGAACTCGACCGCCAGAAAATGCTCGACGGCGTCACTGGCAACATGATTGTGGCCATCGAGCTCATCCAGAAGGCGATCGATCCGATGGTCGCCAAAAAATTCGGCCGCATCGTCAACATCACATCGGGCTCGGTCAAAATGCCGCTGGTCGGCCTCGATCTGTCGTCCGGCGCGCGCGCTGGCCTGACCGCCTTCCTCGCCGGCGTCGCGCGCTCCGTCGCCGCTTCGAACGTCACCATCAATTTCGTGCTTCCCGGCACGTTCGAGACCGACCGGCTGCGCTCCAACATGGAAATGACGGCGAAAAAGAAGAACATCAGTGTCGAGGCCGCCAGCGCCGAGCGCATGGCCACAGTGCCGGCAAAGCGCTTCGGCCAGCCCGACGAGCTCGGCGCGGCCTGCGCGTTCCTGTGCTCGGCGCAATCAGGCTACATCACCGGCCAGAACATTCTCATCGACGGCGGAGTATTCCCCGGCGCATTTTGACGTGATTCAACAAAGACTGTTGCCAAGGAGTAGAGAGATGAAACTCGTTCGCTACGGCGCGCCGGGCCGCGAAAAGCCCGGTTTGATCGACAAGGAAGGTCGCATCCGCGACTTGTCGAAAGTGGTCCCCGATATTGCCGGCGACGTGCTGTCGCCCAAGAGTTTGAACAAGCTGCGCAAGCTCAAACCGGAAAAGCTGCCGCTGGTGAAAGGCAAGCCGCGCATCGGGGCTTGCGTCGGCAAGGTCGGCAATTTCATCGCCATCGGGCTCAATTATTCCGACCACGCCGCCGAGGCCGGCATGCAGATTCCGAAGGAGCCGATTATTTTCAACAAGGCGCCGTCGTGTATCTGCGGGCCGAATGACGACACCATGATTCCGAAGGACTCGACCAAGCTCGATTGGGAAGTCGAGCTCGGCATCGTCATCGGGCAACGCGCGCGCTATCTGAACAAGGACAAGGCGCTCGACGTTGTCGCCGGCTATTGCCTCGCCAACGACGTATCGGAGCGCGTCTTTCAGATCGAGCGCGCCGGGCAATGGACCAAAGGCAAGGGCTGCGAGACCTTCGGCCCGCTCGGGCCGTGGCTCGTCACCAAGGATGAGCTCAAGGACCCGCAAAATCTCGAAATGTGGCTCGACGTCAACGGCGAGAAACGCCAGCGCGGCAATACCAAGACCATGATCTTCGACTGCCGGCACATCGTCTGGGCCTGCTCGCAATATTTCGTCATGGAGCCCGGCGACGTCATCATCACCGGCACGCCACCCGGCGTGGGCTTAGGCATGAAGCCCGAGCCGAAATTCTTGAAAGCCGGCGACGTTGTCACGCTCGGCATCGAGGGCTTAGGCGAACAGCGGCAGAAGGTGGTGAAGTTCAAGATGTGACGTTCGCCGCTCCCGGCACGTCGGGAGCGGTGAACGTATCCGCAAAGATACTTATCGATCCGGTTACCGGCGGCACGAGATTTTCAATCTTTGTGCGCTTCAATGGCGGCTATCCACGTTCCATATGGATGTGCCGCCAATCGGATAATGGATCATGTCGTCACGAGCCAAGGTCCAGGAATGCGCCCGCCGCGCAAGAACGGAAACCGATCCGGGCGAGAAATTGAATGCAATCGCCGACGCCATTCACGAATTCGTGGAATTCGTCGAGCTCGTCGAACATCAGATCAGGCACATCGAAATGCGCCTGCGCCGAATGGAGATGTAACGCAGCGGACCGAGCCGAAAGGCCCCGCGCCGTGCATCCCGCTCTCCTTCGACTACTCCCGCTTAGCCAATAGAAGCCGCGGCAATGTCCCGGTCCGGCGACACCCAAAACCGTCGCGTCGCAACCTTCGTCTGTTCCCGGAATAATGCCGCGGCGTCAAACCGTTGCGGAAAATGTCGGTTGGCGCCGTCACCGGCTTGCATGACCTCTATTTTTCGGACACTAGGTGGGCAACGACAACCTGGAACCCGGAGTGGGAGAGCCTGATGGGAGCGAATTTCGGCATTGCCGGCATGGATTGGCAGCAGCGGGTCAATTGGGACCGGCTGCGCAAATACCGCACCGAGCGGGCGCGCGCGATGATGAAGAAGCACGGCCTCGGCGCGATGCTGTGCATGTACGACGAAAACGTGCGCTACCTGACCGGCACGCTGACTCCGGGCTGGAACCGGCTCAAGCCGGGGCTCCGCTACGCCATGCTGTGCGGCGACGGCGCGCCGATCCTGTTCGAACAGGGCGATCTCGGTTTCCAAATCGAGCGCCATTCGCCTTGGATTCCGAAGGCCAATGTGCGCCATTCCTTCGCCTGGATCAAAGGCGCGGCAGGGCCGGCTTCGACCCAGCAAGTGACGAAATTCACCAAGGCCTTGCTGCAGGCGATGAAGGAGAACGGTGTTGCCGGACAAAAGCTCGGCGTCGACTTCATCGACATCAACATGATCAACATTTTCAAGGAGAACAACATCAACTGGGTCGACGGCATGACCCCGATGATGGAAGCGCGCGCGGTAAAGAACGAGGACGAGCAGGAATGCTTCCGCATCGTCGGCGCCATCGGCGACGCCACGCATTGGGAGTGCATGAAGTTCCTGCGGCCCGGCATCACCGAGAACCAGGTCACTGCCCATCTGATGCAATATCTCTACAATATTCCCGGCATGGAGGACGTCGAGGACGTCATCGTCTCGTCCGGCCCGAACACTTGGCCGAATTGGCGCAATTTCTCCGACCGCATCATCCAGCCCGGCGACATCGTGTTCATGGATTTGGCGGCGCTGACCTGGAACGGTTACAAGTCCTGCTATTACCGCACTTATTGCGTTGGCAAGGAGCCGACCCAGGAGCAGAAAGACACCTACGGCACCGCGCTCGAATGGCTCTACGATTCGATCGGCGCGGTGAAGGTCGGCGCCACCACGCGCGACATCGCACTGAAATGGCCGTCGGCGATGGAAACCTGGGGCTACGAGGACGAGGACCAGGCCGCGGCTAACCTTTGGGGTCACGGACTAGGCCTCGCCCAATACGATCCGCCGGTGATTTCGCGCATCTGGTCGCTCGATCACCCGGTCGAGATCCAGGAAGGCATGACCTTCGCGCTCGAGACGCAGCACGGCAAAAAGTTCCATTACGGCGTGCGCATCGAGGAAATGCTGATCGTGAAGAAGAACGACATCGAGATCGTGTCGAATTTCCCGGTCAAGCAGATCACCGTGGTCGATCCGCTGCCCGGCTACGGCGATCACGTGCGCTGACGCGGCGCGCCATGTTGTTATCACCTCTCCCCGGTAGGGAGAGGTGATTGGTGGAATCGCGATGACTTCTTTCATCCTCCCCCTCGCCTCACCCGCCGCTCGCGGTGCGGACCGCGTCGGGCCGAAGGCGGCGAACCTGGCGGCGTTGGCCCACGCGGGCCTGCCGACGCCAGGCGGCTTTTGCATTATCGCCGATGCCTATCATCGCCAAGTGCAACATCTCGGACTCGGCGAGATGATCGGCGCCTATGCCGAAGCGGATCAGCCGACGCAGCGGCGGCTTGCGGTCGAAATCCGGCTGAAGCTTTATCAAAGCGATCTTGCGCCCGATGTGCTGGCCGACGTACTCGCCGCGTGGTGGGAAGCTAACAAGCCCGCGGCGGTGCGCTCTTCGTCGTTGATCGAGGACCGCCCGGAATCGAACTTCGCCGGCCAGTTCGAAAGCTTTCTCGGCGTGCGCGACGACGCCGAATTCCTCACGAGCTTGCGCGCCTGCTGGGCGGCGCTGTGGACGACCACGGCGCGGCGATCGATGGCGCAGCACGGCCAAAATCCCGCCGACACCGCGATGGCGGTGCTGGTGCAGCCGCTCATTGCCGCGCGCGCCTCGGGCGGTGGCTTGAGCGAGACCGCCGACGGCCAGATGCTGATTTCCGCCACTTGGGGACTGGGCTCTGCGATCGCCCAAGGCCAAGTGGTGCCGGACCGTGTCGTGCTCACCCGCCACGGCTTCATGCGCTCGAACGAAGCCGGCCGCAAACATCACCGCGAAGCCTGCCTGCACGGTGCCGCAACCGCGCCGCAAAAAGTGCCGGAAGCTCTGGTGCGCGCGCCTTGTCTCGAAGCCGGTCAGGCGACCACGCTCGGGCGGCTGATGCGCAAAGCCGAGGACGTGCTCGGCATGGCGGTCGAGATCGAATGGGCGCTCGACGATGCCGGCTTCAAGCTGTTGCAAGCCCGGCCGCTTCATGTCGCGCCGGCGCAGGTGCCGGACGAGATCTGGCTCAAGCATCCCGGGCTCAACGGCCATCCTGCCGGCATCGGCTGGGTAAGCGGCCGCGCCGTAGTTATCAATTGCGAGTGCGAGCTTTCTCGCGTCGCGCCCGGCGACATTCTGGTCACCCGCGTTGCCGGACCGGCTCTGAGCCACATCCTGCCGCAGGTCGGCGGCGTCGTTGCCGAGCTTGGCGGCTCGACCTCGCATCTTGCTTCGCTCGCCCGTGAGCGCGGCATCCCGATGGTGCTCGGCGTGCTCGACGCGACGCGGCGCATTCCCGATGGCGCTCAGGTTGCGGTCGACGGCGTTGCCGGCGTGGTGCGGTGGCTCACCTGATGGCCAAAGATTCCGCCCATCCGCGTGTTTTCGTGACGCAACCGGTATCCGAGCAGGCGCTCAAGCGTCTGCGCGCGGTGGCGCGGGTGACGTTGTTTGCCGATTCCAGCCGCATCATTCCCAAGCGCACTTTGATCGGCGCGGTCCGCAAGGCCGATATTCTGTTCTGCCTGCTGCATGATAAGATCGACCACGACGTGATCATGGCCAATCCGAACCTACGCATGATCGCGGCGCAATCGATCACGCCGTCCAATATCGACGTCGAGACGGCCACCGCGCGGCGCATTCCCGTCACTGTGACGGCGCCGATCACCACCGAAGCGACCGCCGATCTCACTTTCGGCCTGATGCTTGCGGTGGCGCGGCGCATGATCGAAGGCGACCGCATGGCGCGCGCCGGAAAATTCCCCGGCAGCCAGTCGACGCACCTGATGGGCTCGTTCGTCTGGGGCAAGACGCTTGGCCTCGTCGGCGGTGGCGGCCTGATTGGCAAGGCGGTGGCAAAGCGCGCCCACGGCTTCTCGATGCGCGTTCTGTACTGGACGCCACGCCGGAAGCCGGAACACGAGGAGCGCGAGGCCGGCCTCACTTACGTGCCACTCGACGAGCTTCTGCGCGAATCCGATTTCGTCTCGCTGCATTCGCCGCTCAACAAGGATACCCGGCATCAGATCGGCGCCCGCGAGCTCCGCATGATGAGAAAAACGGCGTTTCTCATCAACACCGCGCGCGGCGCCATCGTCGACGAGGCCGCCTTGGTGCGCGCGCTGCAGAAAAGACAGATCGCCGGCGCCGGTCTCGACGTGTTCGAGCACGAGCCCAAGATCGACAAGACATTGGCGAAAATGTCGAACGTAGTGCTCACCCCCCACCTCGGCAGCGCCACGCCCGAGGTGCGCGAGGCCATGGCCAATATCGTGGTCGACAATATTCTGGCATTCCTCGGCGGCCATAAACTGCCGAATTGCGTCAACCCGCAGGTGTTTGCGCTATAGTCGCCGCCGCCGGGCATAATGCGCTGAGAGAATTCGGAGTCGTCCTATGCCCCCTACAGTGGTCGCCATCACCGACAGCCCGTTCCCTTCGCTCGACCCCGCCAAGGCGGCGCTGGCGCGGCTCGATCCCGAATACCGCATGGCGAAAAGTCCGTCAGCCGACGACATTCTTGCCGCGGCGCGCGACGCTGACGCCGTGCTCGTGACCTATGCCAGGCTGCCGCGCCAGCTGCTGGCCGAATTGAAGAAATGCAAGGCGATCGGCCGCTTCGGCCTCGGCGTCGACAATATCGATCTGCCGGCGGCCAAGGAGTTCGGCATCGCCGTCAATTACGTGCCGGATTATTGCCTGCGTGAAGTCTCCGACCATGCCATGGCGCTGCTTCTGACGCTCGCTCGCAAGGTGACGTTCGCCAACAAGCTGGTGCAATCCGGCCGCTGGGAAGTGCCGCCGATCGTGCCACTGCGCCGGCTCGAAGGCCAAGTGCTCGGCCTTGTCGGCTTCGGCAATATTCCGCGCGCGCTCGCCCCCAAGGCCAAGGCATTCGGCTTGAAGGTTCTCACCTACGATCCTTACGTGAACCAGGACGCGCTTGCGGCCACCGGCGTCCAGAGCGTCAGTTTCGACGATTTGCTGGCCCGCTCGGACTTCATCTCGGTGCATGCGCCGCTGCAGCCGGCGACACGCGGACTGATGAACGCCAAGGCCTTCGCCAAGATGAAAAAGGGCGCTTATCTGATCAATACCGCGCGCGGCCCCTTGGTCGACGAAGCCGCGCTTGTCGCCGCGCTCGATTCCGGCCAGCTCGGCGGCGCCGCGCTTGACGTGGTGACCACCGAGCCGCTCGCCAAAGATTCCCCGCTCCTTGGCCGCGACAACGTGATCCTCACGCCGCACACCGCGTTCTATTCGGTCGAGGCGCTCGAGG
>JASHOX010000158.1 GCA_030038415.1 Xanthobacteraceae bacterium | reverse complement strand
ATCGTGCGCTGGACGAGCCGTAGCCGCGCCTCCTCCGGGCCGGATACGTAACCCTTGAGATACCCGCCTGAAGCGGCGGCCTGTGCCTCGTCTTCAGGCAGTCGCGGGAGGTTCGAATCCCACAGCGAACGCGAGGAATGCACCTCCGGTTTGCCGGCGTCGAGGCGCGTCACCTGCCAATACCAGCCCGAGAGCGGCAGCTCAAACAAAGGCTCTCCGATCGATTGCGGAAATTTTTCAGCGCCTTCTTCCGGCGAAGCGACGTCGGCGACCAAGGTGCGCAGATAAGCGTCAAGCCGGCGGTCGAATGCACGCTCGACAGCATTGCGATAGAGCGAGGACAAAACCACGCCGGTGATAATGAGAATGACGACCGTCAAGCCGGCCGCCCAAAAGAACAGGCGAAAGGCGAGAGAGTTAGCGCGCATCGGGTGGGGTCAGCAGATACCCGAGACCGCGCACCGTCTGGATCACGTCGACCCCGAGCTTTTTACGAATCCGGCCGACGAAAACCTCGATGGTATTAGAGTCACGATCGAAGTCTTGATCGTAAAGATGCTCAACCAGCTCGGTGCGCGACACCACCCGGCCGGTGTGATGCATCAAATACGACAACAGCCGGTATTCATGCGAGGTGAGCTTGACCGGATTGCCCTCGACCGCAACACGACCGGTGCGGGTATCGAGACGCACCGGACCACAGGTGAATTCGCTTTTGGCGTGGCCGGCCGAGCGGCGCAGCAATGCGCGCACCCGCGCGAGCACCTCTTCGAGATGGAACGGCTTGGCGACATAGTCGTCAGCGCCGGCGTCGAAACCCTGCACTTTGTCGCTCCAGCGGTCGCGCGCGGTGAGGATGAGCACGGGCATGGCCCGGCCGGCGCGGCGCCAGGCTTCCAGCACCGAGATGCCGTCCATTTTCGGCAGGCCGATGTCGAGGATAATGGCGTCGTAGGGCTCGCTCTCGCCGAGATAATGACCCTCCTCCCCGTCGAAAGCGCGATCAACGACATAACCGGCATCGGTCAGCGCGGTCGCCAGCTGCCGATTAAGATCAGGATCGTCCTCGACAACAAGAAGGCGCAAATCAAAGCTCCTTAATGGTCCCCAGCGAGCGTGCCCTTTACGGCATCCACGGCGATCCGATCCACTTTGCCATCGCGCGCAAGAACTGTCAGCACGTAGACCAGCCCGTCATGGCCGTGGCATAGGCGCGCCCGCACCACCGTACCCGGCATGCGGCGCCTCGCCGCGTGCATTGCGGTAGCGAGCCGAATGAGCTTGCCGCTTTCAGTCTCGGCCCGGCGTTCTTTCTGATTGAGGCAGGCGTGTTCGGCCTCGGGGACCGGATGGGAGGCGTCAATATGCGCTGGGTGCGCAGCATCGGCGTGGGCGGGATGCACGGTGTCCTCGGCGCGGACCGGGGCGCCCGCAAGGACGAGCGTGAGGAAAGCGGCAAGGACAAATCGCTCCGTGGCAGGCATGCTAGGTGTTCTAAACGCCCTGCAGTGAACCCCGCCTGAACGGCTGTTTTGGGGCAAACCGCCGCAAATGCTCGAAAAACCCGACATTCTGGCCGTGAAACAGTTGAGGGAGAACGCAATGAAACGACCGGGGGCCGGCCGAACGATTCGATTCGCTGCGCTCGCGCTATCAGGAGCCATTGGCCTTGCCGCCGTACTGGGCCTGTTGCCGCATGGTACTCCTGCCGTAGCGATGGTCGGCGGCGCTCCACCGGCAGCGAACGGCGCCGGAGGCTCGGTCGTCATGGTCCTGGGCTCGTATGGCACGGCCTGCACCGCGACCGCGATCGCACGCGATTTGTTGCTGACCGCCGCGCATTGCGTGCAGCCCGGCGCTGATTACAAGCTCGTTGACAGCGCGCCGGGACGCGAGCCGGTCCTAAAAGATATCGCGCGCATCGAGCGCGATCCGCAATTCGATCTCAAACGGCTTTTCGCGCATCTGGCCACGGCGGATGTCGCGCTGATCAAGCTCGCCGAACCGCTGCCACCGCGCATCCCGCCGATGCCCCTCGTCGGCGATGGCGTGAGCGTGGCTGTCGGCGATCCCCTCGTGGTCGCCGGTTATGGCGTTACCGTGCGCGGGGACGGCCGCACCGGCGGCACCCTTCGCGCCGCAACGCTTGTCGTCACCGGAATGCCCGGCACTTTGCAAATCCGCTTGTTCGATCCGAACACCAAAGGGCAAAGCCCCGGCCTCGGCGCCTGCGGCGGCGATTCCGGTGCGCCGGCCTTTCGTGATAGCGAGGGCAAGCTGGCGATTATCGGCGTCGTCAGCTGGTCGACCGGCCCCAAGCTCTCCGCCGGCTGCGGCGGGCTTACCGGCATAACGCCGCTTATTCGCTACCGCGCCTGGATCATCGATACGGCGCGAGCGCTCGGCTCGCCGCTGCCGCCGTCCGCCTTGGATGGGAGCAACTAAAACGAAATCATGTCGAGCTTCGTCAACGTCACCTGATTGCTGATGCGAGCCGCATTCGCGAGGTGCCAGGCGGTGTAGAGTTCGGGAAACAAATCGTCAGCCGACATTGCATCGACCGGGACAACAACTTTGAATCCGCGCAATGCGGCATCTGCGCCGGTATGGAGGACGGAGGTTTGTGCCTGCGTGCCCATTGCCACCACGGTCTTGATGCCCTTATCGCGCAGCGTCTTTTCCAGATCGCTGTTGATGAATTTGTCCGGCCCGAGCGGCGGCAGAACTTCCTCGCCCGCAGCCGGCGTCAGTTCCTTCAAGATGTCGCCCGGTACGGACTTCGGCACCGCAACGCTGTAGATAACGAGCGCGCCCTTGGCCCGCGCCGCTTCAACAAAAGCCTTCACCTTCGGCACCGAATCGGCACACCGTTTGCGCCGTTCCACGGTGCAGGTCTGCACCGTGAAATCCATGACCAGAAGGGCGGTCTCCTTCGGCACCAGCATCACCGGCTTGAGTTGCGGCGGCGGTGGCAATTTTGCCGCATACCAATCGTCGATGACGGTGGCGCCATGCGTTGCGGTGGTCACAAACACAACGAATGCCGCGATGGCGGCAATAGAAATCAAACTGCGTGGAATGCCATCCTCCCCCGGCTATTTGGAGGAGCTTACATGGTTGCTGCGGCCGACACTACTCGATTGCGTCTATTCCGAAACACCTTGGGCCAAGCGAACCGGCCCGTGCAGCGGCCGTTCTTCGACAGCAAAGAGACAGGCAAAGGAAATGAAAAGAAAGCCCGCGGCGGTCAGAAAGACCCAGTGATAAGCCGGCGCCAGATCGCCGTGTTGCGCCGCGAGCTTTTCTAGTGTCATCACCCCTGACCCGCTATCGACGCCGCCGAGCACAATGGCGCCGAACACCGCGACGATGATCGCGCCACCGAGCGTGCGGAAAAAGTTCAACGTTCCGGTCGCGGTGCCGAGCTGATGCGGTTTGACCGCGTTTTGCATGAGGATGGTGCTCATCGGATACATGGGTCCAAGCCCGCATCCGAGCGCAAAGAGCAAGGCCACGAATTTGGCGATCGAGTAGCCTGCCGGGTTGGTTCCGAGCAAGACCAGCACGGTGACGGCGATTGCGAGCCCTATCATCGGCACCCGCAAATAGCGCGCTATCCGCACCATCACGCGTGCCGTAACCTGGGACCCGCATACCGTACCGGCCATGAAGGCGATCAGCGCCAGCCCGGACGAACTGGCCGAAACACCGAGCACGGCTTGGCAATAGAGCGGCGTATAAATCGTGATGCCGATGATTGTCCCGATCGAAAAGAAAGCGGCGCAGGTGATCGCTGAGGTGACGCGGCCGCGCAGAATAGCAATCGGAATAAACGGCTCCCGTGCGGTCAGAAGCCTGACCGCGAACAACACCCACAGAGCCGCTGAGCACGCGATCAACGTGACGATCCGCCACGAAGTCCAGGGATAGTGTGTGCCGCCCCACGCGAGCGCCAACAGCAACACGATCGCGGCACCGACCAATAAAGCGCCCCCGATCATATCGAGCTGGTGCGGGCGATCGTTACGCGGCAGGCGACGCAAGGCACGCTCCGTCATGATCAGCGCTACGGCGCCGAGCGGTAGATTGATCCAAAAGATCAGCGACCAATGCAGATGATCGGTCAGCAAGCCGCCGAGCACTGGACCGAGAATGCTGGCACTCATGAACATGACCGAGGTGCGACCCATAACGATTGGCCGTTCCCGCGGCGACAGCAGGTCGGCGATGATGGTCTGTGCCGTCGGCAACAGGCCGCCGCCGCCGATGCCTTGCAGGCCGCGCGCGAGGATCAGCATCCAGATATTCTGTGCCAGCGCGCAGGCTATGGAACCGGCGACAAAGATGCCGATCGCCCACATCAGAATAAGGCGTCTGCCGTGGATATCGGAGAGCTTGCCGAATAGCGGCGTCGTCGCCGTCACGGCGAGCAGATAAGCGGTCACAACCCACGACAGGTCGTCGATGCCGCCCAGGCTTTTGCCGATCGCCGGCAAGGCCGGGGCGACGATGGTCTGCTCGAGCGCGGACAGAAACATTGCCAGCATGATGCCGGCAACGATAGTTCGCACCGTGCCGTGATCGAGCGGTGCCGATGCCTGCCGGGCTGGCGAGCTCCCGCCAGCGTCCGCGACATGCGGCGCGCCGCCGGCAGCTTTAGGAGCGAGGCTAGGTGCGGGCACTGAGGTGATTTCGGTGGTCACGAAGGCGGCTGGGCTCAGCTGGTATCACTTGGCGGGCGACGCGCGGCTTTGCAACCGCTGCCGGCGCAGACCAGGGGTGCGTCCGGCCTTCCCGCCGTATCCGGCCTCACCGCCGCCTCGCCCGTTTCGGCAGCTTGAGCGGCCAGCTGACGATGTGCTCCTCAAGGTCCTCGTCAGGAACGTCGACCTCCGACGCGCCGACGCGGCCGCGCACCGAGACGCCGGCGATGTGAACCGTTTCCGCGTCGCCGGAGACCAACGGATGCCACCAATAGAGGTCCTTACCCGCGGCGAGCAGCACATAGGCGCAGGATGGCGGCAGCCAATTGATGGTTTTGAGAGTCTCGGGTGTCAGGCCCACGCAATCGTCGACCAGTTCGAGCCGGTGGGCGTAATCGCGGCAGCGGCAGGTTTCACCGTCCAGGAGCCGGCAGCCGACGTCGGTGTAGAAGGTCTCCGCCGCCCCCTCCTCCTCTTCCAGCTTATTGAGGCAGCATTTGCCGCAGCCATCGCAAAGGCTTTCCCACTCCGAATCCGTCATTTCCTCCAATGACTTGCGCCGCCAGAACGGAACTTCCGGCGCATTGCCGTCGTTGGTTGCCATCATGTTCTCCGCCGCAGCGACCCTATGCCAAAATTACCCCCAATTTCCATTCACTGTGTCGGTGCGTATGAATTGGCGGCCGCCTCGCCGTCAACTAACCAAGTGCCACCAAGCAGTGTAAGTAAGGGTTGGCCGGCAAAATCGCCGTCGGCTACAAACGTTGCGGGGCCGAACCTGGCCGTCCCTTCCCGGAGCGCGCTTAAGTGACCGACATGTTTCCCGATCCGGGCGACGATTGGCGGCCAAGATTAAAGCGGCTGCTGCTCGATATCGACGCCCGGATCGACTTTGCCGTGTTCCAGAGCGGCAAATGGACCCGCGAAATCTACGAGCGTTTCACGGCTTTCATGGACCGCGCCCATGTCGCCGGCTGGCGCCGCTGGCTGTTCATCGAGCCGCTATCGGAAATGGCGACGCTGGGAACCGGCGGCCTGGTTCTCATGCTGGCGCTGGCCCTTCCCGCCTTCCGTCAGACATCCGATGATGACTGGCTGAAAAAGTCCGACCTCGCGGTCACTTTTCTCGACCGATACGGCAACGTCATCGGCAGCCGCGGCATTAAGCATACCGAATCGGTGCCGCTCGACGAAATGCCCGACAACCTCATCAAGGCAGTGCTGGCGACCGAAGATCGCCGCTTCTACGACCATTACGGCATCGACATCCAGGGCGTATTTCGCGCTTTCGTCACCAACACCGAGGCCGGCGGCGTCGTGCAGGGCGGCTCCACCATCACCCAGCAGCTTGCCAAGAACCTGTTCCTATCCAACGAGCGGACCTATCAGCGCAAGATCAACGAAGCGTTTCTGGCGCTCTGGCTCGAGGCGCATCTGAGCAAGAATGAGATTCTCAAACTGTATCTCGATCGCGCCTATCTCGGCGGCGGCGCCTTCGGCGTCGACGCCGCAGCGCGATATTATTTCGGCAAATCTGTGCGCGACGTGACGCTGGCCGAGGCGGCGATGATCGCCGGCCTGTTCAAGGCGCCGACCAAATTCTCGCCCCTGGTCAACCTGCCCGCCGCGCGCGCTCGCGCCAATGTGGTGCTCGACAATCTGGTCGACAACGGTTTCATGACCGAGGGGCAGGTCTACGGCGCGCGGCGTAACCCGGCGACGCCGATCGATCGCGCCGCCGAGGACTCGCCCAATTATTACCTCGACTGGGCATTCGACGAGATGCGAAAGCTAGTCGAGACCTTCCCGAAATCCGTCACCGCCCGCTCCTTCGTGGTACGAACGGCGCTCGACAGCAATCTGCAACATTACGCCGAGCACGAGGTCGAATCCGAGCTGCGCCAGTACGGTCGCGATTACGGCGCCAGCCAAGTTGCGGCGGTGGTTGCCGATCTCGACGGCGGAGTGCGCGCCATGATCGGCGGCCGCGATTACGGCGCTAGCCAGTTCAACCGCGCCACCGACGCGTTGCGTCAGCCCGGCTCCTCATTCAAGCCTTACGTCTACGCTACCGCGTTGGCGAACGGCTTCACGCCGTCCTCGGTCGTCGACGATTCGCCGGTCTGCATCGGCAACTGGTGCCCGCACAATTATTCGGGCGGCTATTCCGGCCCGGTAACGCTCCTTGAAGCGATCACGCATTCGATCAATGTCATTCCGGTCAAGCTCTCGATCATGCTCGGCAAGGGCAACGCGAAGCTCGGCCGCGCCATGATCGTGCAGACCGCGCGCAATTTCGGCATCAACACGCCGCTGCCCGACACGCCATCGCTGCCGATCGGTGCGGACGGGGTCAACGTTCTCGAGCACGCCGTCGCCGACGCCACTTTTCCCAATCTCGGCCGCGCTGTCGCGCCACACGCCGCGCTCGAGGTCCGCACCGATTCCGGCCAGTTGGTGTGGCGCTTCGATCGTGACGGTCCGAAACCGAGGCAGGTGATCACGCCGCAAGTCGCGCTCGACATGATCAAGATGCAGAATTCGGTGGTCGAGAACGGCACCGGACGGCGGGCGCAACTGGACGGCGTACCGACCTGCGGCAAGACCGGCACTACCAATGATTGGCGCGACGGCTGGTTCGTCGGCTACACGGGAAATTTCGTCGGCGCGGTCTGGATGGGCAATGACGATTATTCGCCGACCAAGCGCATGACTGGCGGTACGCTGCCGGCAATGACTTGGCACAACATCATGGCCTATGCGCATCAGGGCATCGAATTGCGGGCGCTTCCGGGCCTGCCGCCGCCCACGCATGCGCCGGCCCTCGTCGACGCGTCGTTCAAAGGCAACGAGGCGCCGCATCCGGTGCTGCTGACACGCAAAGGGACCGATGCACTGATCCAGGTCGAACAAATGCTGGATAATGCCGATCATGCGCGTACGGCAGAGGGCGGCCCGGCCGGGTCGCTGGGCGCACTCGGCAGCGCCACGCCGGACGGGGTTAAACGGACGGATACTTTCGCGACCGCGGCCGATCGCGGTGCCGTTACGGCGCCACGCGGCGACTAAACCAAAGTCCGTGCCATGCGCCTGTTGTTCGGTTCGTGCTTTACGCTGTTGATCGCGGCCGCGCTCGGCCTTGGCGCGACCTGGTTCACACTGACCCGCGGCGTTGCCTTCGGCGCATTGACGATCGGCGCCTGGACGGCATGGCCGAAAAGCGGGTCGGTCGACATCGACCCCTATGCGCGCGCCAGCATCGCCCGCAGCGGCGAGTTGCCGACCGGAATGGGTGACGGCATCGCCTTCTATGCGCATACCGATGACGCCGGCGACAATTTGGACGGCCGCTGCACCTTCACCGTCAGCGGCATGACGCCGCCGGCGCGCTATTGGACGGTCTCGCTGTACGATCCCGAGGGCCGTCTGGTCGCCAATACGGTCAACCGTCACGGCTTTACCAGCGAAGAAATTCTGCGCGATATCGACGGCAGTTTCACCATCACGGCGGCGCCGCTGGCGCGTCCCGGCAATTGGCTGCCCACGGGCGGGATCGAACGATTCGTCCTGGTGTGGCGACTGTACGATACGCCGATCGGCGTCGCCACGCGCACCACCAAGGAAGGCCCGATGCCGGCGATCGCGCGAAAGGGCTGCTTATGATCCGCGGCCTGTTATGGATTCTCGCCGCCATCCTGCTCGGCGGAATCGTGCATCTGTCGACGGTGCTGGCGATGCCGCATACCGCGACGCAGGACGCCTATTCGCGGCTGACGCCGCTCACTCCGGTCAATGCCGTGGTGCCGCTCACGCCGCCGACCGACGAAAGCGCCATCATGCCGTTCATGGATCCGGCATTCGCCGCCGCAGTCTGCCGCTACGACCTGACCAACGGGTCGCTCAAGCTCATTGCGCCGGTGAGCCAGGCTTATACGTCGGTCACCTTTTATACACGCAAGAGCGTCGCCTATTACGCGATTAACGACCGCGCCGCAGGCCGGCATTCCATCGAACTCGATCTGATGACGCCCGAGCAGCATGCGGCGCTGCCCGAAGACGAAGACGTGACTGCCGCGGACCGGCTGATCATCGAGTCGCCCTCGATGATGGGCCTGATCGTGTTGCGCGCCTTGGCGCCGGAGCCCGGCCTGATGCCGATGGCGCGCCAAGCGCTGGCCGGCGCGACCTGCAGCATCCAACCGGCGCAGTAGACTATTTCGCAATTGCCACGGCGGCCGGGACAGCGGCGACGCGCGGCGAAGCCGCGACCACCACCTGGTTTGCGGCGATCTGTTGCTGCAGTTCGGTGAGGACGCTGTCCGCATCGGCGGCAATGGGTTGCGGCTCGGCAACCGCGAGATGTTCGAGAGCAAAGCGATAGCTGGCGCAACGCTGGCTCAGCGATTTATCCACCCAAGCGATCGTTAAACTATTCTCGGCGATGCGCGCCCGCGCGTTGACTCGTTCGGCCGAGGCCAGATCGCGGATCTGTTCCATGCTCGCCTCGCGCCGCCGGTCCAGATCGATGACGCGCCGGGCGACGACGAAAAACGGCCCGACTCGCACGATGTCGTCACGCATGTCATCGATCAATTGATTGTAGCGTGCCGCGCTCGAGCGCAGCATTTCTCCCTGCAGGTGCCGGTAATAAGCGGTCGGATCGAATGCCCACAATTCGCGCTGGAACGATCGCTTGGTGCCGTATTCGTAAACCACCGCGTCCCAGCGAATACGGTCATAAGGCGGCTCGATCAGCGGAAAGGCAAGATCGCGGAGTGTTTGTTCGTCGCCGGTCAGATTATCGGCCGAGATCGGCCCGCCGGCGCTGGCGGCGGCTTCCTCGCCGACCCAGGCATGAATATCGTCGGTGACCAATTGGTCGCTCAACCGACCGAAATCGGCGGTGCTGGTACAGCCGGAAAGGGCCAGCAAAGCGAGGGCGGCAAGATAAGGCGCCCTTCTCTCACATCGGCAACGGGCGCGCGGCGGCATGGCGAAGGTCCGTTCAGCGTCGCCTCACCCGGCGGCGGCCGCCGTTGTCCGCCGGCGGATGCGTCTGGGGCTCGGCCTCCTCGGCGCGCGGATCAGCGTAGCGCTCGATCCGAATGACGGGCAGAATAATGATTGTTGCGGACTCGTCCGCCGCCTCGCGGCCGAAACGCACAATGCGCCCGTCGTCCGGAAATTTGATAACGTTGCCCACCAGCCGCTTTCCTCTGCCGCCGGCAAGGAGGCGTTCTGCCCCGCTGCGTGGAGATCGGCATCGCCCCGATTAAGCGGCATGCAAGGTTAACGCTCCGCTAACGCGCACAACTTAGGCTGACGGCTAAATTCGCCCTCGGGGAACCTGTTGCGATCGAGTCACGCGTTATGGAAAGCGCCAGCCTGTCGAGCCTCGACAACCTCACCCATCTTGGACTGCGCAGCGGGGTCGATATGCGGCCTACGCTGATGCGCGTCCTCACCGACCTCTACGTGCAGAAGCTGACGCACACGCCGGATGAGGAGCGGCATTACACAGAGCTTGCGCTACGGTTGCTTGGCGCCGTGGATGTGGCAACGCGCGCCGCCGTAGCGGGCCGGCTGGCGCGCCATCTGTCGCCGCCGATGCAGGTTATCCAGCAATTGGCGGCAGATTTGCCTGAAGTCGCCACGCTCGTGCGCGCACATCCCGTGCTGCATCGTAAAACGCAAACGAGCGCACCGCCAATGCCGGTCGCCGCTGTTGCCGAAGTCCGAGAAGCCGCACCTGCTGAATCGGCAGGTCGCCAGCAAGATTCTCCGCTATCCGCGCCGGCGCCCGGCTTGATCGCCGCCGCCGTGGCCAGCGAGCTCAACGAGCTCTTTTTCGCCGCCAGCGCGGAGGAACGGCGTCTCATTCTGCTCAATCTCGAAATCGCGGCACCGTTACCGGCCGGGCGTGTCCGGCTCGCGCGCGACCCCGCCGTCGACCGACAGCTGGAGGCTGCGGCGCTCGCCCGCGACCACGAGGACTTCGCGCAACATCTCGCCCATTCTTTGGAAATATCGCGCGCACAGGCACGGCGCATCGCGAGCGACGTGCTCGGCGAGCCGATCGTGGTCGCCGCCAAGGCGATCACGATGCCGCGCGACATGGTCTATCGCATCCTGTTGTTCGTCAATACGACGGTCGGTCATTCGGTGGAACGCGTCCACACTCTTGCCACGCTTTACGACGAACTGCCGATGCAAGCCGCGGAACATATGGTGTCGATCTGGCGGGCGCTGCATCAGCATGAGCCGGCAAAACACCGGTCGCTCGTCTGGAACGACGAGGCGCGCGCCCGCGCCCGCACTGCAACGGCCGCGGTGCGCCGCGCGCCGGTGTCGCAGCGGACCAACGAACGCCGCGAGGTTTCTTAACTTACGATATCGAGAAAATTTCGGCCGGCGGGATCCTCGACCTCGACAATCCACAGGTCGGAATCAAATTTCATCTCGCGCTCAAGCTTGGTCTCGACTGCAGCGTCGGGCGCCGGCTGCTGGGCGAAGCTCGCCGTAAACGTGCGGTCAGCGCCGCGACTGGTATCAAGCGCGCTTTGCGGCGCCGGCCCGAACAGGTCCGAGGTGCCGTCGAGCCGGTAGACGCGCACGAAAACGGCTCCAGCTTCTTCCGCACCGCGCCGGCGCACGACCGCGAAGGCGCCTTCGACCTGACAACGGCGCAGATATGCGGCAACCCATAGCGCGGTTTTGAGACGCATCGTTCGGCCCACCTTGGCCGATCAGATATGACTCGAACCGCGTGACGCCGCAAACCGGGCGAAATCGCTATTGCAGCGAGTGGCCGACCATGGCGGAAAGCGCAGCGACCAGACGATCGGAAATCTCCCCAGTGACAGGCAGCTTGCGCTCGCGCTCGAATTTCTCAATCGCGGCGATGGTTGCGGCATCGAGAACACCGGAGGGCTCGATCTGGCCGTAGCCAAAGTCGGACAGGGCGCGCTGCACCGCCGCGACACGCGGTGATGGGCGGATCAGGTCGGCGATCGGATCGTCGCGCCTTACGGCGACTGGTTGCGGCGCGACGGCAGTTACTGTGGAATGAGACGAAATCGCCGGCGGCGCCGGCCATCGCTCATCGATGCTCGCAACCTGTGAAGCCTTTGGGTTAGCGACGAAGGGCCCCGGACGCGAACCTGATTGCAGGAAAACCGCATTGACGATGATGATGGCGCTCGCGGCGACCGCGGCAAGGATAGCAAATGAATCGACCGGACGTCGGGTTGCTTTGGTCCACAGCCGCAAAACCAATGCGCCGCCTATGCCGGCCGCGCGGACGTGGAAACTGCGCTCGGCATTGCGGCGGTTACGCACTTTTCTTCACCGGCATGTCGTGAACGGATTTGCGCGCGGTCGCGGCGCTCGCCGGCTGCGACCCGTGCTTGGCCGGCAGAAAGGTCGCCACGCCGATAGGCGGTGTGGCGGCACCGTTTTTTGCGGCCCGTACGCGCTCGCAATCGAGCGGCAACCGCACGGTGACGCGCGTGCCCTCGCCGATACGGCTGCGAATGGCGATTTCGCCGCCATGCAATTGCACCAGACCCTTGACGATGGAAAGTCCGAGCCCGGTGCCGCCATGGCGGCGGTCGTAGGCGCTGCCCGCCTGGAAATAAGGTTCACCGACCCGCGCCAAATCCGCGTCGCTGATGCCGACGCCATTGTCCTCAATGGCGAAAGCCATATGTGCCGCTTCCGCGCGCACGCTGATCGTGACCGTGCCGCCGCGGTCGGTGAAGCGGATCGCATTGGACAACAGATTAAGCAGAATCTGATTGAGCGCGCGTTTGTCGGCGACCATTTCCGGCAAATCGTCAGCCGCCACTTTCTCAAGGCGTACGCCGGCCTCCCGCGCGCGCAGCGCGAGTACGCCGTAGCAGGCCGCAACAACATGCCCCGGCGCGAAAGGTTCGGGCATAATCTCGAAATTGCCGGTCTCGATCTTCGACATGTCGAGAATACCGTTGACCACCGCCAGGAGATGATGGCCGGAGCCGTTGATGAGGCCCGCATATTCGCTGCGGCGCTTGGCATCGAGCGTGAGCGCCTCCTCCTTCATCAACATTTCCGAAAAGCCGATGATGGCGTTGAGCGGCGTCCGTAGTTCGTGACTCATGGTGGCGAGAAAGCGGCTCTTGGCGGCGTTGGCGCGCTCCGTCTCGGCGTGTGCATCCGACAACGACTGCTCTTGCATTTTGCGTTCGGTGACGTCGCGCAAGACGGCGACCGCCTCGCGATGGTCTTCGCCGCCCGCCTGCTTCAACGGCCGGCAGCGCATCTCGATCCAGACGAATTCCGTGACGGCCCGGCCTTCGGCATCGACGCTTTCGCGCCGCACGCGGAACTCGACCGAACGAGATTCGCCAAGAGCGGCGGCGTCGCCCAGCGCGGTCAGATAGGCCGGCCGATCGGCGACGTGGATCCGGTCGAATAAACCATGGCCGTGCAACTGGGCGCTGCGCAATCCAAACAGCTTTTCGGCGGCCGGCGAGACGAACAGCACCGCGCCGTCGCGGCCGTGCCGGGTGATGACGTCGGCGATATTGCGCGCCAACAGCCGGTAACGGTCCTCCTCCGCATAGAGTAGCCAGAAACTTGTCCGCGCCAGCGTTTCGGCGCCGAGTGCCAGGCCGGTCGCGTAAAGTCCCGCCGAGACGATGCCGAGCGTCGCCAAGGCCTCGGGTGCGATCGTGTCCGGCCGCGGCAATAAATCTTGGTCTCCCAACAGCATCAAGAGACCGGCGGCGGCGAGCGCAAAGGTCGAAGCGGTCGCAACGACGCGGCGCGACGCCGAAAGCGACGCTTCCAGCGGCACGACCACGAGCCAGACAGCGGCGAACGACGCGATGCCGCCGGTGTCCGCCGCCAGCGCCGTCACCAATCCGGTCAAGGCCAGCGACGACAAGACATGCGCGCTTTCATAGCGGCCGGTGCGGGACAGGAAATATGCGCTCAAAATCGGCGCGATGAGCCAGGCCAATATCAGGAGTTCCATCGCGCTCGGCGCGCCGCGAATGAGCAGGTAGATCGGGAACGCCGCCAACGCGACCATGCTGCCGAGCAGGCGCGGCGCGATAAAGGCGCGGTGGCGCGACGCCGTCAGCGCATCCTGCTGCGCCAACGGATGTACCAGCGTCTCGATATAATTGCGTATTGGCGCGAACAGGCCCACGTTCCCGACGCACGCCCGCTTCGCGAGACGCGCTCCCCTTTTTCTGTGGCGCGGATCGTGTCAGAGGCCGCTTAAGCGAACGCTAAGGCATGGGGCAAAGCGCGAGCGCGATGGCGTGACGGCGCAGCCGTAAATCCCCATCATGGTGAATCCCCCGTTGCCGCGCACGGTTGCCAAATGTTTGCGGCAAACGTGGCAAGCGAAATCCGACCCGCCGTTGCTGCATTTTTCGCTGGTCCGAAATGGCGGCAACAAGCGCGAAGCCGCGCGTTCGCTAAAATTTTAGCTAAACTATATTTTTTCCAATTGTTCGAAAATTTGCGGCGTATTCTGTTCGATTATGGGCAAAAACGTACCGGGCGAGCGAACGCCACCTTCAATGCTACCTGCTAGCTTCCCGTCACGTGCGACAAGCTATGTCGCGGGGGATGTGGGTCTCATGTTCTTTCTGTTGCGCATGGCGTTCTGGCTCGGCTTAGTGCTGATCCTGTTGCCCAGCGGCTCATCGGAGCGAGCCGCGCCGGCGACCGAGATCAATGCCTCGCAAGCCATTTCGGCGGCCTCCGCCACGGTCGGCGATCTGCGGCAATTCTGCACCCGCCAGCCCGACGCCTGCACCGTCGGTTCGCATGTGGCGACGGAGCTCGGCTACAAAGCCCAGGCCAGCGCCAAGATGCTTTATGATTTTCTGACCGAAGCGCTCGCGTCCAAGGACCCCGCCAAGGAGATATCGAAAGAAGCGCCGAAGGTGACCGGGTCGCTCGCAAGCGGCGCCGACAAAGCTTCGCAGAACACGCTCACGCCGGCAGACTTGGTTCCTGCCTGGCGCGCGCCATTGCCGCGCAAGGATCCCAGGCACGCGGCTTAGCCTGTTCCATTCCGCCTCGCACCGACGTTAGACGCCGCCCACCTCGCGGTAGTCCGATCCGTCGACCTGCTCCATGAGACGCCCTATATAGAGAGCGAACCATCCGGCGCGGGAATCGGATTGGGGACATACTGGCGCGATGGCCGACCTCAAAGAGATCATAGGCAATTTCTCGGTTCTTGACGACTGGGATGACCGCTATCGCTACTTGATCGAGCTCGGCCGCGAGCTGCCGCCGCTTCCGGAAGCCGCGCACAATGCCGCCAATAAGGTGCAGGGTTGCGCCAGCCAAGTCTGGCTCGACACCACGGTGCGCCCGAATGGCGCGGGCGGCCCAGTTCTGATCTTCTCAGGCGACAGCGATGCGCATATCGTGCGTGGGCTGATCGCCATCCTGTTCGCGATGTATTCGGGCAAAAGCGCGAGCGACATCCTCAAGCTCGACGCCGTCAAGCTATTCGAGGAATTAGGCCTGCGCGAGCACCTTACCCCGCAACGTTCGAACGGCTTCCGCTCCATGGTCGAGCGCATCCGCTCGGATGCGCGCGCGGCGCTGGCGACCGCCGCCTAGCCTACTTTCCTTGTCCGATAACGACCGCGCGCGGGTATTCAAGCCGCGCCGGCAATCGTATTGTCAGTTATATCGGGCACAGGGGCTTCCCGTTGAGCAGGCATACACTTCGCGCAGGCCTGACGGACGTGTTCGCGGGCACGGTTTGCAGCATTTTGTCCATCGCCTATTGCCTGTCTTACGCTGCGCTCATCTTCACCGGTCCGCTCGAACACCTGTTGTCCTACGGCATCGCGGTGACGTTCTTGTCGGCGGCTGTCGGCGGCTCAATCGTGGCGTTGCGCAGTTCGCTGCCATTCGCCGTTGCCGGTCCCGACAGCTCGATCTCGGTCGTCCTGGCGGCCTTAGTCGCCACACTCGTGCAACATGTTGTGGCCAGCGGCCGCGCCGACCTGCTCGAACCGGCCCTGATCGCCATGGCGTTGGCGACGGCGCTAACCGGACTATTGCTCTGCGTGCTTGGTTTCACCCACGCCGGACGCGCCATCCGGTTTGTGCCCTACCCGGTCATTGGCGGTTTCCTCGGCGCGACCGGATGGCTCTTGATTACCGGCGCGGTCCAGGTCGTCACCGACCAGCGACCGAGCCTCGTCAATATCGGCGCCTTCGCTGACTTGGCGGTCATGGCCAAGATCGCTCCCGGCGTTATCGTCGCGCTTGGCCTCTATCTGCTGTTGCGCCGTTTCAAGAGCCCGCTGATCATGCCGGGCGTGCTGCTAACGGCGCTCCTAATCACGCATCTGCTATTACTGACGACCGGCACGACGATCGCTGCCGCGCAGGCCAACGGCTGGTTATTCGGGCTGCAGCCGGCCGCCGGCCTCAATCTGCCTTGGAAATTGACGCCGTTGCAGAATTTTCCGTGGTCATCGCTGCCGTCGCTCGCGGGTGACGCGCTCGCCGTCATATTCGTGACGGCGACCAATTTTCTGCTCAACACGACCGGTCTCGAAATCGCGACGCGAAACGAAGCCAATATCGAGCGCGACCTCAAAGTGCTCGGGCTTGCCAATGTCGCCATCGCAGCCCTTGGCGGCTATGTGAGCTGCACGTCGTTCAGTCGCTCGATGCTGGTCCGCACCGCCGGCGCCACCAGCCGCATCGGTGGGCTGACCGTGGCCGCCATCTCGGCGGCCGTACTGTTCGCCGGGCCGTCGTTTCTCGGCTATGTACCGAAATATATTCTGGGCGGGCTCCTGTTCTATCTCGGCGCCGATCTGGTCTATCAATGGCTGGTCGCTTCGTCGCGGCGCTTGTTGTTGCTCGAATATCTGTCGCTGATCGCCATCGCGGTCCTGATCATTTACGCAGGCTTTATCGCCGGCGTCCTGATCGGAATCGTGATCGGCTGCGCGACCTTTGCCCTGAGCGCAAGCCGCGTCAACGCCATCAAATTCAATTTCGACGGCTCCGAATACCGCTCTTCGCTCGATCGCGGCCCTTACGAATTGTCGCTCTTGGCCAATCACGGCCGCGAAATTCAGGGCATGACGCTGCAAAGCTATCTGTTCTTCGGTTCGGCGAATCGGCTTTATCAGCACGTCAAATCGCTATTGTCGGCGCAGCCGGATTGCCGCTTTTTGATCTTCGATTTCCGCCTCGTCACCGGCATCGATTCGTCAGCGACGCACAGTTTTGCGCAGATCAAGCAGGCTGCGGCCGCATGCGGCACGCGGCTCGTGCTGGTCAATCTCACCCCGGAACTGGAACGCGCCTTTCGCACCGCCCGTTTCGTGTCCGATGACGTCGTTGTCGCGTCGAATCTCGATCGCGCGCTGGAATTCTGCGAGCAGAACATTATCGAGGCCTATCGCACCACCGCCGATGACGAACGATCGTTGCGGGCCTGGTGGTCTGATGCGCTGGGCGGCGCTGCCAATGCCGATCGGCTGACCGAATATTGCCGGCGCCTCGAAATCCCGGCCGGCCAAATCATCGCCCGCGAAGGCGATCCGGCCGCTTCGATGCATTTCATCCTAGAGGGCCGCATCGGCATTGTCGTCGATATGGGCGACGGCCGCACGATGCGCGTGCGCAGCCTGGGGCCGCATACCACGATCGGCGAAATGGGACTGATTACCGGGCGGCCGCGCAGCGCGACCATTGCCGCGGAAACCGACAGCGTGCTCTACGAGCTTAGCGTCGAAGACTACGAGCGCATCAAGCGAGAAGAACCTGGGCTCAGTCAGGCGTTGCTCGGCTATATCGTTGCGGTGATGTCGGAACGGCTCAGCTTCGCCAACCGCGCGGTCGGCGTGCTGCAGCGTTGAAAATCGCACCGGTGTTGAGAATGAGGCGGACGCGCGGTTTCGCTTTGCGTCAAGCGGTCGTTTACGGTTGCGTTACCCGCAACGCCCTCAATTTAACGAATACGACAATGGCAGCTTCTGATTTCCTCGCGCCAATCGCTCATTTACGAAGTGGTCATGCTGAACGGCAGACACGCGAGTCAATAAAGGAACGTGCAAACAATTTGACTCAAATTATCCACGCCAGAACAGAAAACTGTGCCGGGCGCGGGGCGTGCTGTGTCAATACAAAAATGTTTTTCGGGTGCAATGTTGTTATTCGCCGTGACCGCGACACCGGCGTTCGCGGCGAACCAGTGGATGCCACCGTCGTCCTCGCCGGCCGATGCCGCCGCAACTTCATCGGGCTATCTGAGCGAACCGGAGGTTCTGATGACCGGCTCGGTTGCTTCAGCGCCAAACCCGTTCGCTGACGACTTCGATGCTTTTCCGGCTATGCATCCTGCCGGCCCAGCCGTAAATTTCACAACCTGGACCGGGTTTTATGCCGGCGGTGATTTCAGCTACAGCGACGGCAACGCGGATTTCAGCCAAACCACTCAAGCGCCGATCGCCTATAGCTTGCGTGAACTGACGCTGGAAAGCGAGTTTGCTCCTTCCAATTGGCCGGTGCTTGGCATAGCGAACCACAGCGCGCCGGGATTCGGCGGCTTTGTCGGCTATAACGTCGAATACCAGACGCCGAACATGAAAGTTGTGCTCGGCGTCGAGGCCAATTACGACCAAGCTTCGCTGTCGCTCTATGCTCCGAACTCGCCGATCTCGCGCATCACGCCGACGGACAGTCAGGGCAACAGTTATCTCGTCAACATTACCGGGAATGGCTCGGTGACGAATCTCAATTTCGGCACACTGCGCGCGAGAGCCGGATGGGCGTTCGGCAATTTCCTCCCCTATGCATTTGCCGGCGGCGCCATCGGCCACGCCAATGTCAACATCACCGAAACCACCTCGGGAGAGCAAAATCCGCCGGGCTCTGCCTGTCTTGCCAATACACCCCCGTGCGTCACCGTCCCCTTTTCGTTCAGCGGTACTGCGGGAAATAATTCGGAGTGGCTCTATGGCGGCACGGTGGGTGCAGGCTTGGATGTGGCGCTGAGCAGAAACTTTTTCGTACGCGCCGAGTATGAGTATGTCTATTTTTCGCCGGTCGCGAGCCTGCGTCTGGATATCAACACGGTCCGCGTCGGCGCCGGAATCAAATTCTAATAAATTTTCGGCTTCAGCCGCGCTCTCGGCGTCGGCGGCGTTGCTGTCCAAGCCCCATGTCTTTGGCAAGCTTGGAACGCGCCGCCGCATAATTGGGCGCGACCATCGGATAGTCGGGCGGCAAACCGAATTTTTCGCGGTATTGGTCGGGCGTCAGGTTGTAGCGCGTGCGTAGGTGGCGTTTGAGCGATTTGAATTTCAGACCGTCTTCCAGGCAAACGATGTATTCGGGGGTCACCGAGCGCTTGATCGGCACCGCCGGTTTGGGCGGATCCGTCGCGGTCGCCGTTTGGCCGGCCGATACGCGTTTCAAAGCCGCGTAGATTTGATTGATGAGACTCGGAATTTCGCCGCTCGGAACCGAATTATGGCTCAGATAGGCGGAGACGATATCGGCGGCGAGCTCGATATAAATGTTGTCGCTCGAATCCTCAGCCATGGTCGGATCTCATGAAGCGAGTCGTGAAATGCTATGCATCAACTTAAAATATACTAGCGCGGGAGAATTAGGCAATAAAACAGAGAAATAAGAAAGCAGATTGCCAATAGTGAGGATATATAGCGCTCAGTGTCATTCGGGAATCGGCCACGGTGCGCCGGTCGGAACCGCCCGACACGCCGAAGAGCCCCCCGGCACTCGCCTAGGCGCTCTGTTCGATGTGGTTGCGCAGTTCGGTGATCGAGCCGAAACGGAGCATGCCCTGCGGCAGCTGCGCTTCGATCGAGCCGTCGGAATATAACGTATAGGCCATGCCGTCGACGACGCCCGATTTGAGCACCGACACGGGCTCCGATGACGGCGCCGCCGCCGCATCGGGGGCGAGCGTTTGAACAGGTTCCGTGGCCGGTTCAACACTGGCCTCCGGTTCGGCTACGGGCACGGCGGCCGCTTGCGCAGGCTCCGGCGGAGCGGCGCGGATTGGCCGCGGTCCTTTCGGCCAAAGGGCATCGAAGGACGGACCGGCCGGTCGGCCGGTCGCGCCCGGCGAGCGCAGGTTCACGTCCAGCCGCGGCGCAAGCCGGCCCCCCGGCACCGCACCATTTTTTTGCTTTGCAGTGCGCGCTTTCTCGGCCTCGGCAACCGCGATATCGACGCTGGTCGGCAACGGCGGCACTGCTGCCGGTGACAATGAAAGCTCGGTCTCCTCGACCACCCGCGCGGTTTCGAGGCGGACCAGAGCGGGGGGTTGCCCGGGCAAATTCTCGACCCGCTTTTCTTCAGCCGATACAGCTGGCGGTACGGTGAGCGGATGGGATGCCAACTTGGGCAAGGGAATTTGCGCCGGCTCGCGCGAGGAGTCCGCCGGCGCGACCTGGCGCAACGCAAGCGCTTGCTCGATCCGCTGCAGGACCCGCAGCGCTAAACCGAGTCCGATCAGCAGGAACCCGCCCACGACCGCAACCACTCCGGGAGTCACAATCGTCGTGTCGAAAGTACGGTCATGGAGCGACACGCCGGCGGCTGCCAACACTATTCCGGCCGCACTCAGCACCCCGCCAAACACCAATAAAAGCAAATACATACGCTTATCCCCGGCTGGCGAGCACGCGCCAAGAAAACGCGCCAAGAGCCACTTCAAGGCAGTATTGTGACGGTGCTGCCGAAGCCGTGCAAGGATTTTTATCCGGTGCCGCCACAGGAGCTTCGCCGTGTGAAGAAGCGAACCTCCTGCGCGGTGAGCCCGACAGCCGTTGCCCAGACCCCCGCGAAGGTCCTATTTAGAGGAACCATTCGCTTTCCCTGACGGTTGCACCTGCGCCCGACACCCGCCGTTTCGGCTTCACATTGAGGAGTAGACCAATGGCATTCACCCTGCCCGAGCTTCCTTATCCGTATGACGCGCTGACGCCATACATGTCGCGAGAAACCCTCGAATATCACCACGACAAGCACCATCAGGCCTATGTGACCGCCGGCAATAATCTGGCCAAGGGCACGGAGTGGGAGAACAAGCCAGTCGAGGAGGTGGTGAAGGGCACCTTTGGCAAGAATCCCGGCCTATTCAACAACGCCGCGCAGCATTTCAATCACATCCATTTCTGGAAATGGATGAAGAAGGGTGGCGGCGGCGACAAGATTCCGGGCAAGCTCGAAAAGCAGCTCACCTCCGACATCGGTCCGATCGCCAAAGTGAAGGAAGATTTGGTTCAGGCCGGCGTCACGCAGTTCGGTTCGGGCTGGTGCTGGCTCGCGATCAAGGACGGCAAGATCACCATCATGAAAACACCCAACGGCGAGAACCCGCTGGTGCACGGCGGCAAGCCAATCCTCGGCTGCGACGTCTGGGAACATTCCTACTACATCGACTATCGGAATCGGCGTCCCGATTACCTCAAGGCGTTTTTCGATAACCTGGTCAATTGGGACTACGTGGCCGAGATGTACGAAGCGGCGATGAAATAGGCCGCACGCCAATGCATGGCGGTCGAAGCGGGGCCCTTCGGGCCTCGCTTCTTTGTGCCGCTGCATATTTGACGCATTGTCGGGATCGGATTCGCCCTTCATGACTTGGCGCTGACAAGATTTGGCGCTGACAAGCGCCGATTTAAGCCGGGCCGATCGTGCAAGTTGCGGTGGACTCTCTCCCCTTTCCCTCGAAGGCGATCTCCGTCGCGCGCGGCGTCGACACGGTAGCGATCGTCGCTTTGGTGCTGGTTGCGGCGATCGCCGCCTTTACTTTTCGCGATTACGGGCTCGGCTGGGACGACTATACGCAATCCCAATACGGCGAACTGTTACTGTCGCTTTACGCTTCCGGCTTCGCCGACAAACGCGCGCTCTCGTTCGTCAACGTCTACATGTACGGCGGTGGCTTCGATCTCTTAGCCGCGCTCGCCGCAAAGCTGCTGCCGTTTGGCGTATTCGCAACGCGCCGGCTCATCGGCGCCGCCATCGGTCTCATCGGCCTATTCGTGACCTGGCGGTTGGGCCGACGCCTTGGCGGCCCAACCGCGGGATTGGTCGCGCTCCTCCTGCTGGCCGCCTGCCCGCTCTACTACGGGCATATGTTCATCAACTCCAAGGATGGACCGTTTGCCGCGATCATGGCACTCGCGCTCCTCGGGATTGTGCGCGCGTTCGACGAATATCCGCGCGCAAGCCCGGCAACGATCGCGCTTTGCGGGGTCGGCGTCGGTCTCGCGATCGGCTCCCGCGTTCTCGGCGGCTTTGCGGTCGTGGACGTGCTGTTGACGCTGATTTTTATTATCTTCGTGCGATCGCGCGAGAGCGCGCTCAAACCTGCGCTGGCCGAATGCGGCTCGTTTCTGACCGCTTTCATTCCCGGCGCGATCCTCGCCTACCTCGTCATGGCCATGGTCTGGCCGTGGAGCGTGCTGGCGCCGCTCAATCCGCTTCGCGCAGCCGCCTATTTTTCCCATGACTTCGAAAAGCCTTGGCGGGAACTGTTCGACGGTCGTTTGATTCCGATCACGCAAATGCCGCGAAGCTATGCGCCGACGCTCATTGCGCTCAAGCTGCCGGAATTGATGCTCGCACTCGGTATTTGCGGAATTGTGGGTGCGGTCATCGCGGCGGCGCGAAACGATCGCAGCAAGGTCGGTCGCCGTGCCGCTTTTGTTTCAGTCCTGCTCGCTGCGATACTTCCGGTTCTGCTCACGATCATTGCGCGGCCGTACATTTATAACGGCATTCGCCACTTGGTATTCGTGGTGCCGCCGTTCGCTATTCTTGGCGGGCTTGCGGCGTCGTGGATCGGCTCGCGGCTACGGCACTCCGGCACTGCCGCCGTTGCGGCAGCAAGCCTGGCATTCGTCGCGGGCATTGCCTCTCCGATCTTCGACATCGTGAGGCTGCATCCCTACGAGTACACGGATTACAATCACTTGGCCGGCGGCGTGCGCGGCGCGCAGGCCGATTTCATGCTGGATTATTGGGGCCTGTCGCTCACCCAGGCCTCGCGACGACTGCTCGACTATATCGCGGAGAGCCACCAGACGCCGGAGAACGGGCACTGGACCGTCGCGGTGTGCGGGCCGCACCCGCCGGTTTTAGTCGCGTTGGGGCCGCAATTTTCGATCACCTGGGATCCCAAGGGCGCTGATTTCGCCATGCAACTCGGCGTGTTCTATTGCGCCAAGCTTGATGCGCCGCTGTTGTTCAAAATTGCGCGCGACGGCGTCGTCTATGCCCGCGTGTACGACATCCGCGGCCGCACGATTGCGTCGTTGCTCACGGTACCGGGTATCGACAAAACGCACTACTAGACATTGGAAGGATCGGGGATCCTCGAATTGACTTGCCTAGGGAGATTGCCCAGTGACTAACGATACTGCGAAAGTTTTCGTTTTCGACGCCTATGGCACGCTGCTCGACGTGCACGCCGCAATCGCCCGACACCGCGCCGCGGCCGGACCGGATGCGGAGAGGTTTTCGGAGCTGTGGCGGTTCAAGCAGCTCGAATACAGCTGGATCTTGACGCTTGCCGGCCAATACGTCGATTTCTGGACGCTGACGCAGCGCGCGCTGGATTACGCCTTCGCGCGCGTGCCGTCAGTCGACCGGGCATTGCGAGCGAAACTTCTCGAAGCCTATCACGAGCTTGACGCCTATCCGGACGCGCGCGCCACACTGGCGGCGCTTAAAGCGCGCGGCCTTCCTACTGCGATTTTGTCCAACGGCTCGCCACCTATGCTCGATGCCGCCGTCAAAGCTTCCGGCATGGCGCCGCTCCTTGATGCCGTGCTCTCGGTCGACGCCGTGCGCGTGTATAAGCCGCGGCCCGAAGTCTACGCGCTCGTCATCGCGCGTTTTGCGCTGCGTCCGCAGGAGATCGCGTTCGTGTCGTCCAACCGCTGGGATGTTATGGGTGCGGCGACGTTCGGCTTTCGCCCGCTGTGGGTCAACCGCTCCGGCATGCCGGACGAGTACGCCGATCGTCCGCCGCTGCGGGTCGTGACCGATTTATCGGCGCTGGCGACGCTTGAACTTTAGGCATTGACCGCGATCCGCTCCGGCTCGACCGCCGGCAATAATTTCGGCGCGACAAAACGGCCGGCTTCGAGATCCTCGATCTGCCGATCGATTTGCTTCATGACGTAGCGCGAATAAGGCCCGACATGAAGGTAGAACGCCATCAGCGTAACGATGGCGCGGACCGATTGCGGGTTCTTCGACATGCACGTCGTGAACGCTTTCCAGAACCGCTCGCGGCCTTCCGGCAGGCGCGACAGCAGCTCATGCACCATGTTGATGGTGGAGAGCCGGCGCCGGATATCGCCTTCGGGCAGTTCTTTGCGGCGTCCCGTGCAATCGAGCATGGCGGCGAGCCGCTCCAAGCGGCCGCAAAACGCGTCGGGATCGTAGATCCGCTCAAGAATCCGGCGGTAATCGTGCAAAATTTCCAGGCGCGAGCGTTTGGTCTCGTAATTGACACCCGCGGTGCACTGGTCGCCTTTGCCAGCAGGCGCCGAGTCGTGGTCGACATGCAGGCGGCCTTCGCGCGCCAGTCGCCGCGTCAGCTGCGTGTTCGGCAATGCATAGAGTAAGCCGACCATGGCGATCGGGATCGCGGATTCTTCTATCAGTTCGATCATCGGTTCGGCGACCGAACCGCGTTCGCTGTCAAAGCCGACAATGAAGCCCGCGGTGACAAACATGCCGGCGTGATAGATTTTGTGCACACTTTCCGGAATGCTGCGGCGCGTATTCTGCTTCTTGCGCATCGCGATCAGTGTTTCGGTATCCGGGCTTTCGATGCCGACGAAAATGGCAAAGAAGTTCGAGCGCTTGAGCATCGCCAAGAGCTCGTTGTCGTCGGCGAGATTGAGCGACGCCTCGGTGGTGAATTCGAATGGATAATCGTGCTGCTCGATCCATTTTTCGAGCACCGGCAGGAATGCCTTGATCGCTTTCTTGTTGCCGATGAGATTGTCGTCGACGAAATCGACATGGCCGCGATAGCCTAGCCGGTAGAGCGCTTCGAGCTCGGCCAGCATCTGGTCGTGCGTCTTGGTGCGCGGCGATCTGCCATAAAGCTCGATGATGTCGCAGAACTCGCAGGTGAACGGACAGCCCCGGGAAAACTGCACGCCGATATAGAGGTACTGCTCGAACTTCAAGAGGTCGAAGCGCGGCACCGGCGTCTTGGTGACGTCGACCTGAAACTTGGGCGCCTCATAGGTGCCCTCGCGAATGCCCTGTTCCCAGTCGGCGATGAATTGGCTGATGATATCCTCGACTTCGCCGAGGACCCGGAAATTCGCGCTCTCGTAACGGTGGGGACTTGACGTGGCATCGGGGCCGCCGACCACAACCGGCAGGCCGCGGGCGCGGCACATGGCGATAAGCTCCAGCGAATCCGCTTGCTGGAACAGCATGCCGCCGGTCATCACCATATCGGCCCAGTCGAGATCGCTGTCGGCAAGCTCCTCGGTGTTGCGGTTGACCAGCCGCACGTTCCAGGATTTCGGCAACAGCGCCGCCACCGTGATCAGGCCGAGCGGGATCGCCGGATATTTGGCGCCGACGAGTTCGCAGGCCTCGGAGAAATTCCAGAAGGAGTCGGCCATAAAGCGCGGATAGATCATGAGCACATTGCACGGGCTCGCTGCCAACGCGCTTGCGATGATATTTTGCTGCTGTTCCAAGAAACCCCACCCCGTGCCGCTAAAGCACCGTTATGCAGTATGGCGCTATTGCCCGATAATACAAGGATAAAGCCGGTTCCATCCTATTCGGTTGAGAAGCCAAAAATTGGCGCGGGATCATGGCGTTATCGGGGCTTCCTGCGACGGGATGTGACCCGCGGCAAGCCTTCCGCTAACCTTAGCGCCGATCGCTATCCGGCCCAGCCAAGACAAGCAACGGGAGTGAAGCAAAATGCGCGCCGCGTTCTACGAGCGTAACGGCCTCGCCCGCGAGGTGCTCCAGCTCGGTGAATTCGACCCGCCGCGTCCCGGGCCGGGCGAAGTCCGCGTCAAGCTCGCGACGTCGGGCGTCAATCCCTCCGATGTCAAGGCGCGCTCCGGCTCGACGCGCAAGATCGTCTATCCCCGGGTGATCCCGCACAGCGACGGCGCGGGCGAAATCGACGTGGTGGGAGACGGCGTATCGCCCTCCCGCCTGGGCGAGCGGGTTTGGGTATGGAACGCCCAATGGGGACGCGCATTCGGCACCTGCGCCGAGTACGTCACGCTGCCATCGCCGCAAGCCGTGCGCCTGCCGGCCAACGCCAGTTTCGAAATTGGCGCCTGTCTCGGCATTCCAGCAATGACCGCCTATCACGCCATCGCGGTGTCGGGCGCTACACCCGGCATGACGCTGTTGGTCGCTGGCGGCGCCGGCGCCGTCGGCCATTATGCGGTGCAATTCGCCAAGATTGCCGGCGCGACCGTCATTGCCACCGTCAGTTCGCCGCAGAAGGCCGAGGCGGCACGCAGCGCCGGCGCCGATCACGTGATCGATTACAAGCGGGAAAGCGTCGGCGACCGCGTGATGGCCCTTACCGGCAATAAAGGCGCCGACGCCATCATCGAATTGGATATCGCCGCCAACGCCAAGCTCATTCCGCAAGTGCTGCGCCCGCGCGGCGCGGTCGTGGTCTACGGGACCGGCGCTACGGAGTCCGCAGTCCCGTTGTTTTTCCTGCTCCGCAACGCCGTCACGCTGAAATTCATCTACGTCTATGAGCTCGATGCCGCCGAGCGCGCCGCTGCGCTGGCTGGGATCGAGCGCGCCCTCGCGGCGGGCACACTCATCACCAACATCGGCGCGACTTTTGCGCTCGCCGACATTGCCGGCGCGCATGAGGCGGTCGAACAAGGCAAGGCGTTAGGCAACGTCGTCGTGAAAATCGCGTAGCGGCTAAGCTGCGTGTTCCGCGGACGGCTCCGAGTCAGGACTCTTCAGCGCAGTCACGATCTGCTGCTTGGTCAGCCGGCTGCCGTCATCGCCCTCGATCAACAACGCGACACGGCCGCCATTGTTGATATGGCGCGCCCAGCTCATGGCTTCGTCGAGCGTGCCGAACTCCTTGAACAGATGGCGGTCTTTCTCCAAGGGCGAGATGGATTGCGTGCCGCGTGGGCCGGAATAGACGCGATAGGTCATTATTGGCCTCCTGATCTTCCACGATCTTAGGCCTCAAATAAGCGCCAAATGTGCCGGGTCTGTGTCAGCAGGCCTGTGTCCGCGCGTTGCCCGCGGCGTGTTGACGCGTGCAAAACTGTGCCGCTACCATTGCGTCAAAAACCGCATTGGGAGGCCGGACGTTCATGCGCCCATTTTTCCAGCTTGCCGTTTGGCTGGTTATTCTCGCGGCAACTCTCGGGAACCCCGCTTGCGCTCAAGATAGCGCTGTTTATATCGTTACCTATGTCGAGCTCATGCCGAGCGAGATTGCCAGCGGCGCCACGCTGCTGAAGCACTATCGCGATGTGAGCAGAGGGGAAGCCGGTAACCTGCGATTCGACGTGTTGCATGAAATCGCACGGTCGAACCGCTTCGCAATGATCGAAATCTGGAAAGACAAAGCAGCGGACGACGCCCATAATCGGGCCGCGGCCAGTGCGCAAATTCGCGACAGGCTGAAGTCCATCGAGGTTGCGCCTGACGACCAGCGTATCGGCAATCCGCTCTATATGACGGCTGAAAAGTCTCCGGCTCAGACCGCCGCACTTTATGTGGTTACCCACGTTGACGTCATACCTCCCGGCAAGGACGATTGCATGGCGGCGCTCAACGCAATGAGCATCGATACTGCCAAGGATCCAGGCAACATCGCGTATCAGGTTTTGGTGCAGGCCGGCCGCAGCAATCACTTCACCGTCCTCGAAGCCTGGAGCAGTAAGGCGGCGCTCGACGCGCATGCCATGGCCCCGCATACGCGCAGCTTTCGCGAGAGACTCTCGCCGCTGACCGGCGCGCTTTACGACGAGCGCTACTATAAAAAGTTGCAGTAAGCGCGAGGTCACTTCTGCGGCAAAAAAATCTGGTCGCTATAGGGCCGCGCGCCCGGGCGAGCGATCACGATGAAGGCATGATCGAGCGCATGGTGACAGGCGTTGCAGCCGGCGCTCAGCTTATCGAAGGCGGCGGCGAATGCGGCGTTGTCTTTGCCGTCGACCGCCTTTTGCAACGCGTCAAGCGGGCTGCCGACATGCTGTTTGACAATGTCTCCGCCAAGCATCTTGCTGACGGCATCGAAGCCGTCGTTTAGTTCGCCGATCTCGTAATCGGCAAGCGGCCAGTTGCCGAAGTGACCGGCAAACCACAGCTTGATGTGGCGCTCTTGCTGATGCGCCATGATGTCGCTGAGGCTCGGCTGATACGGCTCCTCTGGCGGCGCGGCAGGCGGCTGTGGCGATGCGACGCTTCCTTGTGCGTATGCGGCAAGCGCGCCAAGAAACAGTGCCGCCGCACCGATTGCTGCAATGACGACTTTTGCCCTGACATTCATGGCGGCCTCAACTGGTCGGCGTCAGCGGCTCGCTGCATTCCTTGGCATGGGCCTGCTGACATGATGCGTAAAGCGCGGGGCACGATCGCGCCGCGGCGAGCCCCTCATCAATAGTCTTAACCCGATCGCCCGCCGCGCGGGACTGCCCGTCGTAGATGAGAACCGCGTCGTCGCGTTCGATGCTGCGATCATCCATCAGAAACCGCGCGGCGCCGTCAAGGAACACGGTCGCGGCGTCGATCGCATCATTGAGCTTCTTGGTGTATTCGGCGTTGACTTTGGGATCCGGCTTCACCACGCGGGCATGAACCGCAATGTCGGTGTACAATACGTTGAGCTTGAAATAGACGCCACCGCACTGCGCCAGCGCCAGCCAATAGGGCTTACCGGCAAAGGCGCCCGGCGCCGAGACCGCCCGATCGCGCTTATCGAGCGGCACCGGCGGCGCCGGATGCTCGACCTGTTTTGGCTCGCGCTCGATCCTGTGCCGATACTGCGCCTGCGCGCTCGTCGCGGCTGCGATGACCGCGAGAAGAGTCAGCTTGCCGAACCTTCTCCCCACGACGCCAGCCATTAGAACTTTTCGACCCATGGCCGCAGCTCGATTTCCCAGGCCCAGGCGCTGCGCGGCTGTCGCAAAAGATGCAGATAGCTCTGCGCAATGGCGTCGGGATCGAGCATGCTGTCCGGCTTGTCCGGCGGATCGGGCCGGCGGTCGCTCTTAATCCCGCCATCGATCACCACATGGCCGATGTGAATGCCATGCGGCGAGAGTTCGCGGGCCATGCTTTGGGCAAGCCCGCGCAACGCGAATTTGCCCATGGCGAACGGCGCCGACTGCGCATAGCCCTTTACGCTCGCGGAGGCGCCGGTGAAAAAGATGGCGCCGTGGTTTTTGGGCAGCATGCGCTTGGCGGCCTCCTGCGCCACCAGGAAACCGGCATAAGCGCTAACCATCAGCGATTTTTTCACTTCGTCGGGATCGAGCTCGACGAAGGGGCCGCGGCTGCGGTAGCTCGCGTTGTAAACGACCACGTCGGGCGCGCCGAGGGCCGCTTCGACGTCGGCGAATAGCTTTGCCACCGCGGCACGGTCGGCCGCGTCGCAGGCAAAGGCCTTGGCGCCGGTTTCCTGCGCCAATGTCGCCAGATTGGTGGTACGACGCGCGGCGAGCGCAACCTTCAATCCGGCCTTGGCAAA
>JASHOX010000157.1 GCA_030038415.1 Xanthobacteraceae bacterium | reverse complement strand
GCGCGACCCGCTCTATGTCGACGATCCGGGTAAGCAGGCTTTTATGCCGCTCGATGCCGCGTTCGCCGCACGTATCGCGAAGGGCTTGATCCGCTTTTAGCCGCGGCCCCCTCACCGCAAAAATCCGACTGACAGCCACGGCACTGCGGCGACGATGACGGTGCCGATGACGAGCGCCAGCATGTAGCCCCAGATCGGCCGCATGCCGGCGGCCGGATCGACCCGACCGATCGCGCAGGCGGCGTAATAGCCGACGCCGAACGGCGGCGCGAACAGGCCGATGCCCATCGAGAGGATCACCACCATGGCGTAGTGCACCTCGTGGATGCCAACTTGCCGCGCGATCGGGAACAATAGCGGCCCGAACAGAACGATGGCCGGAATACCTTCGAGCACCGAGCCGAGCACGATGAAGGCGGCAATGGAGACCGCCATGAAAGTCCCCGCTCCGCCCGGTAAGCCGCTCATCGCCGTCGCCAGCGAGCGTGAGAAGCCGGACTGCGTGAGCCCCCAAGCCATCCCTGTGGCGGTGCCGATGATCAGCAAGATCGAGCCCGACAGGCCGGCCGTGTAAACCAGCATCGGCCGCAGCGCCGACCAGTCGAAGCGGCGATAAATCAGAAGCCCAGCAAGGCCGGCATAAGCAATGCCGATGGTCGAGACTTCGGTCGCCGTGGCAACGCCTTCGACCACCGCGGCGCGAATGAGGAACGGCAGAACGAGAGCGGGTAACGCAATGACGAAGGCGCGGCCAATCTCGCGCCGGCCGGCGCGCTCGATATGACCGAGCTGCTCGCCGCGATAGCGTCGGCGAACGACCACGCAAAGCAGGATGGCGCAGACGATGGCCGGCAGCACGCCACCGGTGAACAGCGCCGCAATCGAGACGCCAGTCACCGAACCGATGGTGATGAGGACGAGGCTCGGCGGAATGGTCTCGGTCTGAGCGCCAGTTGCAGCCAACAATGCGACGAGCTCGCCGCCGTTACTGCCGCGCTCCTTCATCTCGGGAAACAGCACCGGCGCGATCGCCGCCATATCCGCGGCCTTCGAGCCGGAAATACCGGACACCAGATACATTCCTGCCACGAGCACATATTGCAGGCCGCCGCGAACGTGACCCAACAGGCTCGCCAGGAAGGCAACCATGGCGCGCGCCATGCCCGTCATTTCAATGAGCAGGCCGAGGAAGATGAAGAGTGGCACGGCAAGCAAAATGAGATGGCTCATGCCCTCGTCCATGCGCCCGACTAGAATGAGAAGCGGCGTTTGCGTGGTGAGCGCCAGATAGCCGTAGGTCGCGAGGCCGAAGCCAAAGGCAATCGGAACGCCCGCGAAAACCGCAGCGGCGACGACACCGACGAAGAAGATCAGAAGATTGAGATTGCCGATCTGCTGGAACAACGGCTCGCCGAGCCAGAAAACCACCACCAGCGCGGCGACCGATCCAAGCCCAATGGCGAGCGTCCGTGGAGATCCGGTTTCGACGAGCCGCAACAACGCAAACACCGCCATCAGGACGATGCCGGCCGGCAGCGCCGCAGTACGCGCGGCATCGGTGAACTGCAGCGCCGGCGTGAGGATCGGCACCTGCTCAAGCGCGTACTCGTAAGCCGGCCACGCGATTAGGAGGAGAAAAGCGAGCGCGGCACCGGTCGCAAAACAATCGAGCATGGCGCGCGGCGCCGACGCTAACGCGCCGACGGCCGCCGTCATCCGCATATGCTCGTCGCGGCGAAAGGCGATGACCGCGCCGAGCATCGCCAGCCATAGAAACAAGATCGAGGCCAGCTCGTCCGACCAGACCAGCGGCGCGTCGAACACATAGCGTGCCACCACGCCGCTGAACAGGATCGCGATTTCGGCCGCGACCAAGGCGGCGGCGATGAGCTCTACGGCAGCGCCGAGCCAGGCGTCGAGCCAGCCGGCTACGCCGCGGCGCGACCCTGTCTCGCTTGAAGGCGCGAGCGACAGAGCCTGGAACTCCGCCATAACGTTACGCCAGCTTGCCGACCGACTTCTCGAGAATGGCCCACGCCTCCTCGCCGTATTTGCCCTTCCATTCGGTATAAAAACCGGCCGAGCGCAGCTTGTCGCGGAACGGCGCCGGATCGAGCGCATTGAAGACGAGGCCCTTGCCCGCGAGATCCTGCTGCAGATTGGCGTTGAGTTTGGCGACGTCGGCGCGCTCCTTTACGCCCGCCTCGTTGACGCGTTTGGCGATGATGCCGCGCATATCCGCCGGCAGGCGTTCCCAGGCATTCTTATTCGCCAGGAACCAGAAGCCGTCCCACATGTGATTGGTCAGCGAGCAATATTTCTGCACCTCATAGAGCTTGGCCGTCGAGATGATCGCCAGCGGATTCTCCTGACCGTCGACGATCTTGGTCTGCAGCGCCGAATAGACTTCGTTGAAGTTGATCGAGGCCGGCGCGGCGTCGAAAGCCTTAAACATCGACGTCCACAGCGGCGACGGCGGCACCCGCAGCTTCATGCCGCGAAAGTCGTCCGGCGTCTTGATCGGCTTGGTCGAGGTCGTGGTCTGACGGAAGCCGTTGTCCCAGATCTTCTCCATGGCGACGAGCTGGTTGGTCTTGGCGATCTGCGCACGGACATAGGCGCCGAGGTCGCCATCCATCGCCTTCCAGACCGTATCGTAATCTGGAAATGCGAAGCCCATGCCGTTGATCGAGGCAGCCGGAACCAGCGTCGCCAGGATCAGGCCTGAGAGCGTGAAGAACTCCACGCCGCCGGAGCGGATCTGGGAGAGTGTATCGGTATCGGAGCCGAGCTGGCTCGACGGGAAAATCTGCAGGTCGAACGCGCCGTCGGTTTCCTGTTTGATCGCGGCCGCCATTTCCCGCGCCCGGATATTCATCGGATGCGTGTCCGGCAGGTTGTTGGCGTATTTGTAGCTGAATTTCGCCTGGTCGGCGCGCGCCACGAAGGGCGCGCCAACAGCTCCGCCCAAGATCGTCGTGGCGCCGGCGGCGATGAGATGACGGCGAGACAGTTTCATATCGACCCTCCCCTTGCGGGCGCGCCACACGCTTCAGTGTCGTCGCCCTATTGCTTACTTGGAGGAATCATTAGCCGTTATTGCGGCGCGACGCCATGCCGATCCTGCGTCATCCGCGACCGGTATCTGGTCGGGATATCGCTCACGCCGCTGCGAGGTTGCGGATATTCAGGCCGTCGCGCCGGCGTCGACAGTGAGCACCGTGCCGGAAATGCTTTGCGCCTTGTCGCTGAGCAGATATTCCACGGCGTCAGCGACATCGTCGATGCCGGCGAGGCGGCGGAGAGCGCTGCGGCGGACCACTTGCTCACGCTGCGCGCCGGCAAGGCCGTGGGTCATGTCGGTGTCAAGGAAGCCGGGCGCCACGGCGTTCACGGTGATGCCGAGGCGGCCGACTTCGCGGGCGAGCGAGCGGGTGAAGCCGAGCATTGACGCCTTGGTGGCGGCATAGACCGACAGCCCGCTATAGCCGGTGAAGCCGATGATCGACGCGACATTGACGATGCGGCCGGTGCGTTCCGACATCATGCCGCGCACCACGTACTTCGTGAGTACGATCGGAGAGAGTGTATTGAGGCGGACGAGGTCTTCGATCTGCGAATTGTGCATCAGCGACAGCGCGCCATCGAGCCCGAGCGCGGCATTGTTGACGAGGCCGAACAGCGGGCCGAATTCATTGCGCAGGTTACGCACCAAGCCGGGAATCTCGTCGATCTTGCCGAGGTCGAAGGCGACGAAGTGAAGCGAACCGCGCTTGGCTTGCGCGATGGCTGCACTCAATTCCTTGGTGGAGTTGCGCGCCACCGCGATGACGCAATAGCCGGCCGCGGCCAGCTTGCCGGCGACAGCAAGGCCGAGACCGCGGCTGCCGCCGGTGACCAGTACGGTGCGTACGCCTTTGATCGTCTTTTTAGCCATAGCGCCGCGCCAGCTTGCCGGTCGCCGCCACATCGAGCGACGGCACGATGTTGATAGCCGCAGGGACCTTGTGACGCGGCAGCGCGTCGCGGCAGAATTTGAGGATATCGCCCTTGAGCTCGCCTAGCGCACGTTGCTGCGCGTTATTGTCGGATTTCAGCACTACGTCCGCGATCACGACCGAGCCGGTGATCGGGCTGCGCTTGCTGCGCACCAGCGACATGCGCACCTGCGGATGCCGGTTGACCACCGCCTCGACTTCCTCGGGATGCACTTTCAAGCCGCCGATATTGATGATACCGCCGCGGCGGCCGGCGAAGAGATAACGATCGCCGCGCAATTCCACCATGTCGCCGGTATCGACGAAACCGTCCTCGTCCGCAAGCGGCGCATCGGCGCCGAGATAGCGCGACGCGGCGCGTGGCGAGCGGATGCGCAGCGAGCCCTGCAGCACCTTCATCTCGACGCCGTCACGACTGCGTTCGACGAAGTCGGCCGGAAAGCCGGCGAGTCCGTCGCGGACCTCGAATGCCACGCCGGCTTCGGTCGAGGCGTAGGCGTGACTGACGACGGCTTGCGGAAAGGCGCTGTGCAAGCTGTCGAGGATCGCCTGGTCGGCGATTTCGCCGGACAGCCGGACGTAACGCGGCGAAATATTGCGGATCGCCGGCGACATCAATGCGCGACGCCAATGCGTCGGCGTGCCCAACAGATGCGTGACGCCGTGGCGGCCGAGGCGCTCGAGATGATCGCCGATCGGTTCGCCGGCGCTGGAGAGGATCAGCGAGACGCCGCCGAGCACGGCACGCAAGAAGATCTGCAGCCCGCCGTAACGGCGGATGTCGTAGAACGTGCCCCACGCGGCGCCGTGGTCCGCCGGTTTGCCGCAAAACGCCGCGGTCAGGCCGGCAAGCGTGTGCACCACCATTTTCGGTATGCCGGTGGTGCCGGATGTGAGCATGACCCATTCGGTCTGGCGCGACGGCGCGGGAAGCCGCTCCGCCGCTGCGATTTCTGCCGCGCAGCCGATGCGGACTGGCAGGTCGAACGTTCCGCTTGCCGCCGAGGTTTGGTCGACGATCACTGCATCGATATCGGCTCCGGCGACGATCGCCGCGAAGTGCTCGGGGTCTGCGTCGGGCGGCAGGATGGTGAGACGCCGCGCAATGCCGTCGAGCTCGATCAAGGCGAGCCCCGTCGTCAGCTGACCGCCGGTGGCGAGCAGGACGGATTTGTCGGCCAATTCTTCGAGCCGGCCGCCGAGCGTCGTGCCGCCGGCAAGGTCGGTGATGCGCGCGCACGCATGACGATCAAAGAAGAATTGCTCGGCCGAACCGACGTATTGGCGCAACGACCGCGCCTCAGTGTGCGCCATTTTCGTAGACTTTCACGAACTCGCCGAAAGTCACGGGAAACAGCGCGTCTTCCGACGCCGTGAACGGATCGATGCCGAGCTTGTCTTCAAGCCGCGCCACCAGCACGGCGAAGCCGAGCGAGTCGAGACCCGAATCCAACAACACGAGATCGTCGCGCAACGGCGCCAGAATCTTGCCGTGCTCGCGCGCGATCTCTTCCATCTGGTCCATTATGGTTAATTTTATCGTCATAGCGCCAAGCCTACGGTTTGTTCATTTCGCGCCGATATATTCCGGCAACGATTACGATCAAGTTCATGAACGGGACGTGGTCAACGCGAATGGTTTCCCTTTCGCCGGCAATCCGCTGCCGACAGATCGACGAGGGCGACGTCCCCGCCGTTGCCGAACTGCTGCGGCGCGGATTTCCAAACCGCAATCGTCGTTTCTGGCAGCGCGCGCTTAACGCGCTGGCGCGGCGCGAGCCGCCCTCCGGATTGCCGAAATATGGTTACCTCCTGGAATCCAGCGGCGCGCCCGTCGGCGCCATCCTGATGATTTGTTCGGCGATGCGCGCCGGCGACACGCTCGCGCCGCGCTGCAATCTGTCGAGCTGGTATGTCGAACCGGCGTTTCGGGCCTATGCGCCGCTTCTGGTGTCGCAGGCGCTGCGACACAAGGAAGTCACCTACACCAACGTCTCGGCCGCACCGCATACCTGGCCGATCATCGAGGCGCAGGGCTTTTCGCGCTACAGTGAAGGCATCTTTGTCTGTCTGCCGGCCTTGCAGCGGGCGTCCGGCGGCGACAAGGTCCAGGTGTTGGCGGCGGCTGCGGCGCCGGCGCTCGCCGTCGATGCCTTCGAGCGGAACATCCTGCTGCAACATGCCGAACACGGCTGCATCAGCCTGTGGGTGATGAGCGACGGGCGCGCTTTTCCGTTCGTGTTCCGCCCGCGCCTGGTCAAAGGTTTCATACCCTGCGCGCAACTGATCTATTGCCGCGACATGGCGGATTTCACGCGATTTGCCGGACCGATCGGGCGCTATCTGTTACGGCGCGGCCGCGCCGTCGCCATCGTCGACGCCAATGGGCCGATACCGGGGCTGATCGGGGTTTTCCGCCGCGGCAGCAAGCCGAAATATTTCAAGGGCCCGCAGCGCCCGCGGCTCGGCGACCTCGCTTATACCGAATACGCGATTATGGGCGTTTAGCTCTCACACCATCAGCGCCTGGCGCACCCGCGTCGGCCATTGCGCCAGCTCGACGCCGTGGGTGACGAACAAGGCCAGCGCCAGACGATCGATGCCGAAAGCGACGCAGCCGGTATGCGCTGTCGCGCCGGAGGCGGTGCGCAAATTCCACGTCGCGCCGAAGTGATCGCGGTGACAGTTGAAGCTCATGCAGGCGGTCGGCTGTTCATCCGAATGCACCGGAATGAGCAATTCGAATTTCAATTCCTGCTCGACCTGGCTCATCGCCATCATCTTGCCGCCGCGGCCGAAGAACGGATCGCTCGCCTGCTCGATGCGGTACGGCAGAGCCAACTGGCCGGCAAAGCCCTCGGCGCGCTTCATCCAGCGGGCGCGGAAATTCTGGATCTGCTCGGGGCTGCCGATGCAGACATATTCGCGCATGCGGAACGACTGCAGCCGGTCGAGCAGTTTCGACGGCTCGCGGCGGAAGCAGTCGCAGGCGACGTCGAAAATAAGTCCGCCGGCGGGCACGCCACCGCGGCTCGCGACCAATGGATAGACCGGATAGCAGGCGGCCGGGCTCAAGACCAGATCGGCGGCCGCCAGTCCGCCGGTCCAATCCTCGCCGGCCTCGTAGCGTTCGACGCTCGAACGGATGTGCGATTCATCGCCGGCGAGGCAGCTCACGCAGCCGAGAAAATGCGGAAAGCTCTTGAGATAGCCGGATTTTTCCAATTGCCGGCGGCTCATCACCGGCGGAAAACGCAGCACTTCGGTGTCCGTTTCGCGATAGCGCGAGATCAGCGCGGCAAGCCCGTCGGCCACCTGCTCGAAGACGGCGGTGCGCGCGTAAACGCCGTCGATGCCGCTCGGCAGCAACAACGCCTCGGCGATCGAATCCAGCGAATGCCTCGGCTTGATCGGTTGCTTGAATGCAACGTTCATTTCGTTTGCGCCTCTTTATTCCCAGCTTTGCAGCAGCGACAACCTCAGTCGCCGATCGAGTCCGGCGCGCCGTTCAACAGCGAAGCCGCGGCGATATTGGCAAGGATGCGGTCGTTGCTGATCATGATCGGCGACGAGAGGATGTCGCGCAGATGCCGCCCGATGCTGAACTCGCCGTCGTTGCGGTAGCCCGACAGCCCGCAGGTCTGCATCGCGCTCATGACGGCTGCGACGGCAAGCTCGGAGGCGTTGACCTTGAGCAGATTCATGCCGGTCTGGAAGTCGACGGTTTCGAGCGCCGCCGGATCGGCGCTAGCCGTTTCGAAGCGCTGCCGGGCGCTGGCGATAAGGCCGCGTAGCGTCCGCAGCGAGGCGTTGGCGCGCGTCAGATGCGCGGCAGCGGGCGGCAAGGTTCCGCCGGCGCGTTGCGTGGCGGCGCGGACGAAGCCGCGGGCGCGCTCGACCGCGGCAGTGGCGATGCCGGCCCAGGCCGCGCTCCACAGAAGGTGCGCGACCGGCATCATGGTCTGGGCGTGAATCTTGTCGTAGCCGACCGGCACGATCTGCTCGCTCGAACCGGAGGCGACGAGCTT
>JASHOX010000156.1 GCA_030038415.1 Xanthobacteraceae bacterium | reverse complement strand
CGGCGCGAAAGCAAAGAGGCCGACGACGGCCGCGACCGCGGCTGAAAACAGGAACTTCCCTCGCATCGCTACATTTCCCTGGCTTACCGACCCGCCCCACTCAATCTGCAGTTCTATTCTAGCGAAAACGCCGTCCGACCTCAGCAGTGCGGCGGCAACAGAGTAAGGTTTTCGCTAATTTTTCCGGGAGTGTGGTGCGGGTGCGACACCGGGAATGTCACCTCTCTCAAGGGGAGAGGGAACTTTAGGCGCTCTCCTTGCTCTTGTTCTGGCGGTTGTTGACGAGGTCGTCGACCACCGCGGGATCGGCCAGCGTCGAGGTGTCGCCGAGATTGCCGAACTCATCCTCGGCGATCTTGCGCAAGATCCGGCGCATGATCTTGCCGGAGCGCGTCTTCGGCAGGCTCGGCGCGAACTGGATGAGGTCGGGCGAGGCGATTGCCGAGATTTCGGTGCGCACCCATTGCACCAGCTCCTTGCGCAGTTCCTCGGTCGGGCGCTCGCCGGCCATCAGCGTGACATAGGCATAGATGCCCTGGCCCTTGATGTTGTGCGGATAGCCGACCACGGCCGCTTCCGACACTTTCGGATGCGCGACCAGCGCCGATTCCACTTCCGCGGTGCCGAGCCGATGGCCGGCGACGTTGATGACGTCATCGACGCGGCCGGTGATCCAGTAATAGCCGTCGGCGTCGCGCCGGCAGCCGTCGCCGGTAAAATATTTGCCCGGATAGGTCGAGAAATAGGTGTCGACGAAGCGCTGGTGATCGCCATAGACCGTGCGCATCTGGCCGGGCCAGGAATCGGCGATGCAGAGATTGCCGCTGGTGGCACCGTCCTGCACCTTGCCTTCGGCGTCGACGATTTGCGGGATGATGCCGAAGAACGGCCGCGTCGCCGAGCCGGGTTTGAGCGCCGTCGCGCCCGGCAGCGGCGTGATCAGGATGCCGCCGGTCTCGGTCTGCCACCAGGTATCGACGATCGGGCAGCGGTTGTCGCCGACCACGCGGTAATACCATTCCCAGGCCTCCGGATTGATCGGCTCGCCGACCGAACCAAGGAGCCGCAGCGAGGCGCGCGAGGTCTTCTTCACCGGCGCGTCGCCGGCCTGCATCAGCGCGCGGATCGCGGTCGGCGCGGTGTAGAAAATGTTGACCTTGTGCTTGTCGATGACCTCCCAGAACCGCGACATCGACGGATAATTCGGCACGCCTTCGAACATCAGCGTGGTGGCGCCGTTACACAGCGGACCATAGACAATGTAGCTGTGGCCGGTGACCCAGCCGACGTCGGCGGTGCACCAATAAATGTCGCCGTCGTGATAGTCGAAGACGTATTGATGCGTCATCGCCGTGTAGACGAGATAGCCGGCGGTGGTGTGCAGCACGCCCTTCGGCTTGCCGGTCGAGCCCGAGGTGTAGAGGATGAACAGCGGGTCCTCCGCGTGCATGTCCGCGCACGGGCACTCCGCGGTGACGACCTCCTTGGCCTCGTGGTACCAGACGTCGCGCACCGGATCCATGTCGACCGGCCCACCGGTGCGCCTGACGACGATGACGAAATCGACGCCGCCGACTTTGGCGATCGCCGCGTCGGTATTGGCTTTGAGCGGGATCTTGCGGCCGCCGCGGATGCCTTCGTCGGCGGTGATGACAATGTTCGACTTGCAATCCTCGATGCGGCCGGCCAGCGAATCCGGCGAGAAGCCGCCGAACACCACCGAATGGATGGCGCCGATCCGCGCGCAGGCGAGCATGGCGTAGGCCGCCTCCGGGATCATCGGCATGTAGATGGTGACGCGATCGCCCTTCTTGACGTTGCGGTTGCGCAAAATATTGGCGAAGCGGCAGACCTCGTCGTGCAGCTCCTTATAGGTGATGTGCTTGGAATCCTTCGGATCGTCGCCTTCCCAGATGATCGCAGTCTGGTGGGCGCGGCCGTGCAGATGGCGGTCGATGCAGTTGTAGGCAACATTGGTCGAGCCGTCCTCGAACCATTTGATCGAGACGTTATGCGGGTCGTAGGAGGTGTTCTTGACCTTGGTGAAATGCCGCGTCCAATGAATCCGTTTGGCTTCTTCGCCCCAGAAGGCGTTGGGATCGGCGAGCGAACGCCGGTACATGTCCTGATATTTGGCGTCGTCGATGAAGGCGCGCTTTTTCCATTCGGCGGGAACTTGGTAAATCTTGTCCGACATCTTCTTATCCTCCACGCGCACGCGGCTGACACGGCCCGATTATAGGCGTTTCCTTAAGCCCATTATGCGACGGCGGCCCGACGAGCGACAAGGGCACGGACCTTAGCGGTATCGCTTACGAATCAGCCCTTCATCCCACCCATTTTGCAGACGAGCTTCCACTCGGCGTCGGTGACCGGCTGCACCGAGAGGCGGGAATATTTCACCAGCGCCATGTCTTTCAGCTTGCCTTCCGCCTTGATGGCCGAAAGCGTGACCGGCTTCGGCAGCGGCTCGACCGTGGCGGTCTGCACCGCGATCCACGGCTCGCCCTTGTTCGCCGTCGGGTCCGGAAAGGCTTCGCGGATCACTTCGCCGATGCCGACCACCTGCTTCTCGTCGCCGGTGTGATAAAAGAAAAATTTCTCGCCCTTCTTCATTTCCTTCAGATAGCGCCGCGCAGTGAAATTGCGCACCCCGCTCCAGGCTTCGCCCTTCTTGCCGCGTTTGACCTGATCGTCCCAGGAAAACTCCTCGGGCTCGGTTTTCAAGAGCCAATAGGCCATGATCGTCTCCCTTCGATTCAGAAACGGATCAAGATGACGCCCGCCACGAGCAAGGCCGCTCCTGCAAGCCGTGGCAGGCTAATTGGATTTTCTGGCACGCCGAGCAGGGCAAAATGATCGAATGCGAGGGCGCCCAGCATCTGGCCAAGCACGATCAGCGCCACGACGAGCGCGGCGCCCAGCCGCGGCAAAAGCAGGATCGAAACCGCGATGTAGATGGCGCCGAAAATGCCGCCGCTCCAAGACATCCAGGAGGTGCGCGACATCGCCGCCCTGGTCAGCCACGGCTCGCCTAGTGCCACGATCATCGCCAGCATCGCCAGCGTGCCGCCGAGGTAACTGATGAAGCCCGCCCACCACGGTGAGCCAATTTCGTTCCGCAGATTTGCATTCACCGCCTGCTGAAAGACGAAGCTGACGCCAGCTCCCGTTGCAAGCAAGTAAAAGGCGAGCAGTGTGAATGACTGCGGCATCTCAATCCGTCCTCCCGTATTATTCTTCCGCCTTCAACGGCCGCGTCAACAATGACTCGATTGCCGCATCGACGCTCATTTTTTCGTCGAGCAGCGCCGCGACCGCGGCTGCGATCGGCATGTCGACTAAGCGCTCGCGCGCCATGTCGAGCAGCACCGGCGCGGTGAACACGCCCTCGGCGAGACCGCCGTGGATCGCACCGGGCTTCTCGCCGCGGCCGAGAGCGACGCCAAAAGAGAAATTGCGCGATTGCGGGGTCGAGCAGGTGAGCAACAGATCACCGAGACCGGACAAGCCCATCATGGTTTCCGGTTTCGCGCCGTAGGCCTTGCCGAACCGCACCAGCTCGGCAAAACCGCGCGTGGTGAGCGCCGCGAGCGCGCTGGCGCCGAGCCCGCGCCCGGCGACAACGCCGGCGGCGATGGCCAGCACGTTCTTGGTGGCGCCGCCGATCTCGACGCCGCGCAGGTCGGAGGAATGGTAAGGCCGGAACGTCGCCGAACCGACCGTGCGCGCCAGTTCCGCGGCTAATCCGCCGTCGCCGGCCGCGAGCGTCACGGCGGTCGGCAGGCCGCGGGCGACGTCGGCGGCAAAGCTCGGCCCGGACAAAATTGCTGGCACCGCGCCAGGGGCGCATTCGCCGATCACTTCGCTCATGAATTTCCTTGAGCCGCGCTCGATGCCCTTGGCGCAGACGATCACCGGCGTGCCCGCCGCGAGCAAGGGTGCGAGATTTTTGGCAACGGCGCGTACGGCTTGAGCCGGCACGACAAGGAGAAACGCTTCCGCGTGCGCCGCCTGCTCGACGTCGTCGGCAACAACGATGCTGTCATCAAGGCGCACGCCGGGCAGGAACAGGCTTTCGCGATTGCTCTTGAGCTGCACGGCATTCGCAGGGTCCTGCTCCCACAGCGCGACCTTGCGGCCGGCGCGCGCGCAGGTCAGCGCCAAAGCCGTACCCCAGGCGCCGCCACCGATGACCGCGATGTGTCTGAACGGCATGGCGCTAAAGACTTTCGCCACGCAGCAGTTTCGGCACTTCGCCGACCACTCCCGCCGCCTCGCGAATGAACAGGCGTTTCAAGCCGGGCAGTCGGTCGACCAGGCCAAGGCCGACATCGCGCACGGCGCGTAAAACATCGGAGCGGTTAGAGAACAGCCGGTTCAGTCCGTCCGTGGCGAGCCCCATCGCCATGGTGTCGAAGCGCCGCCAGCGCTGGTAACGCTCGAGTGTATCCGCTGCGCCAGGATCGAGCCCGAGCCGCGCCGCATCGACGATCACCTCGGCGAGCGCGGCCACGTCTTTCAGCCCCATATTGAGCCCCTGGCCGGCGATCGGATGAATGACATGGGCGGCGTCGCCGACCAGCGCGATGCGGTCGGCGACGAACGATCGGGCGATGAAGAAGCCGAGCGGGTGCACGCGCCGCGCGCCGATTACTTTTATTTCGCCGAGGTGAAGCTTGAAGCGTTGTTCCAGCTCGGCGTGGAACGCATCGTCAGGGAGCGCCATGATGCGCGCCGCCTCGGCTGAGGTTTCGGTCCACACGATCGAGGAGCGCCGGCCTTTGAGCGGCAATATCGCAAACGGCCCCGCCGGCAGGAAATGCTCCTCGGCACGGCCTTCGTGGTCACGCTCGTGCGCGACATTGATGACGATGGCGGACTGACTGTAGCTCCAGCCATGCGTTGCAATGCCGGCAGCCGTGCGAATGGTCGAGCGGGCGCCATCGGCCGCGACGAGGAGCCGGGCGTTAAATTCCGAGCCGTCGGCGAGTGTAGCCGTCACGCGGTCGCCGTCGCGCGCGAATGTTGTGACGGTGGAAGGCTGCAGCGTGACGCCGGCCTCCCGCGCTTTCGCCGCCAGCGCATCGACCAGCAGCCGGTTCTCGATCATGTGGGCAAAGGGCTCGCCCGGCTCGACCTCGCCGGCGAAGGTGAGGAAAGTCGGCCGCACGGCATCGCCGAGCCGGCTGTCGGTGACGACCATGTCGAGGATCGGTTGGGCGTTCGCCGCGACCGTCTCCCAGACACCGATGGTCTCGAACAGACGCCTCGCCGCCGCGACGATCGCCGAAGCGCGCTCGTCGCCGGTGTGGCTTGAGCCGAGCGCTGGATCGGCGACGGCAACTGCGAACGACGGTCCCAGCCCCTGCCGCAGCGCGACGGCAAGCGTCAACCCGGCAAAGCCGCCGCCGGCAACCAGCACGTCAATGTTACCACGTGTCATACCCTATCCTAGCACGCGGGACGGCGGCCGGGCTTGACCCACGCGCCGAACCTATATGCATGGAAGAGCGCGGCCGGAACCGGTCCGGCGCGAAGGAAGAACAGCATGGCCTCGGCCGTCCAGGAACTGGTTGATATTCTCAACCTCGAACCGCTCGAAGTGAATCTATTTCGCGGACGCTCGCCGCAATCGCGCTGGCAGCGGGTGTTCGGCGGCCAGGTCATCGGCCAGGCTCTGGTCGCCGCCTGCCGCACCGTCGACGAGGTGGCGACGCGGCCACCGCATTCGCTGCACGCCTATTTCCTGCTCGGCGGCGATCCCAAGGTGCCGATCATCTATGACGTCGACCGCATCCGCGACGGCAAAAGCTTCACCACGCGCAACGTCAAGGCGATCCAGCACGGCCACGCCATCTTTTCGATGTCGGTGTCCTTTCACGTCCATGAGGAAGGCCTGTCGCATCAGTTCGCCATGCCCGACGTGCCGAAGCCCGAAGCGTTACCCGACGAAGCCGAATTGAAGGCGCAGGTCTGGCCGAACATGCCCGAGCCGGTGCGGCGCTATTACGAGCGCGAACGGCCGATCGAGCTGCGGCCGGTCGAATACAACCGCTACCTCGGCGACACGCTGAAGGACGGCCGCTTTCACGTCTGGATGCGCGCCACCGGCCGGCTGCCCGACGAGCCTGCCATCCATCAATGCGTGCTGGCCTATGCCTCCGACATGATGCTGCTCGACGCGGCGCTGATTCCGCATCGGCGGTCGGTGTTCAGCGCGGACATCATGGCGGCGAGCCTCGATCATGCGCTGTGGTTTCATCGCCCGTTCCGCGCCGACGGGTGGCTGCTTTACGCCCAGGACAGCCCGAATCTCGCTGGCTCGCGCGGCTTCGCGCGCGGTCTGATCTTCGCCGCCGATGGTACTCTGGTCGCCTCGGTGGCCCAGGAAGGGCTGCTGCGGCAGCGCCGTGGCACTGCTTCCTAACTCCGCTCAAAGCCTGAGCAGCGTGGTGGCTGAATTGTCGGCAGCGCTGCCGATATGGTAGGCAAACCGTCTCGCTACCAGCCGGGGCGTCGCCATGAAATTAGTCATCGCTATTATCAAGCCGTTCAAGCTCGAAGAGGTACGCGACGCGCTCCTCGGCATCGGCGTGCACGGCATGACCGTTTCCGAGGTCAAGGGCTATGGCCGGCAGAAGGGCCATACCGAAATTTATCGTGGCGCCGAATACGCCGTGAATTTCCTGCCGAAAGTCCGCATCGAGGTCGCCGTCACTGCCGATGAGGCCGACCGGGTCGTGGAGGCGATCGGCGCGGCTGCCAAAACCGGACAGATCGGCGACGGCAAGATCTTCGTCGCACCGATCGATCGCGCCATGCGCATCCGCACCGGCGAAACCGACGCCAACGCGCTCTAAGTTATCGAATCTCGATCCGGCGGGGAAACAAAAATGAGGGGGGCTTCGCTCGCTCGTGGTTTGGTTGCGGCCGGCGCATTCACGGTCCTCACGGCGGCGCCGGCGCTGGCGCAAACCAACGTCAAAATCGATCCGGCCGATACCGCCTGGATGATGGTCGCGACCGCCCTCGTCTTGATGATGTCGATTCCCGGTCTGGCGCTGTTTTATGCCGGCATGGTGCGCAAGAAGAACGTGCTCGCCACCATGGCGCAGACACTTGCGGTGGTGGCGCTGTGCTCGGTGCTGTGGGCGGCCGTCGGCTACTCACTCACCTTTGCCAGCGACGGTGCCGTGATCGGGACGCTCGATCGGCTGCTGCTTGCTGGCATGGCGCCGTCGGCGGTCAGCCCGTTTGCCAAGACCATCCCAGAAGCGCTGTTCATGATCTACCAGATGACGTTCGCGGTGATCACCGTGGCGCTGGTCGCCGGCTCGGTCGCCGACCGCATGCGGTTTTCGGCTTTCATGTGGTTTGCCGCGCTGTGGCTCATCGTCGTTTACGTGCCGATCGCGCATTGGGTCTGGGGCGGCGGCTTTCTCGCCAAAGCAGGCGTGCTCGATTTTGCCGGCGGCACGGTGGTGCACCTCAATGCCGGCGTCGCCGGTCTGGTCGCCGCCTACTTGATCGGCAAACGGCACGGTTACGGCAGCGAAAATTTTGCGCCCTACGATCTGTCGCTGGCGGTGATCGGCACCGGGATGCTGTGGGTCGGCTGGTTCGGCTTCAATGGCGGCTCGGCGCTTGCCGCCAATTCGCGCGCCGTCTTCGCCATTGTCGCCACCCATCTCGCCGCCGCAGTTGGCGCCTTGACCTGGATGGCGCTCGAATGGTGGAAACGCGGCAAGCCCTCGGTGCTGGGCATGATTTCCGGCGCGGTGGCCGGGCTCGGCACCATCACTCCGGCGTCGGGGTTCGTGCTGCCCTGGCACGGCATCGTGATCGGGTTACTTGCCGGTCTAATCTGCTTCTGGAGCTGCACGTGGCTGAAGCTCGCCTGCGGCTACGACGATTCGCTTGACGTGTTCGGAGTTCACGGCATCGGCGGCGCGACCGGTACTTTGCTGGTCGGTGTGTTCGCAACGCCGGCCATCGGCGGCGCCGCCGGTCTGTTGGCCGGTAATAGCGAGCAACTGCCGATTCAGCTTTACGGCATTGCCGTCACTTTCGCATGGTCGGGGATCGCGACCGCCGTGCTGCTCAAGGCGATCTCCGCTTTTGTGCCTCTGCGCGTCGACAAGCAGAGCGAAATTGAGGGCCTCGACGTCACCCAGCACGGCGAAGCTTTACAATAAGCGGTACGGCGCTCGGCCACATTAGCCCAATTTTTAAGCACAGTGGGCAGCAGTCGCTGGCGCGCTCCGTGCGATGCTGCTGATAATATCCCCGAGGTGCCTTGCCAGCGGACCCATTTGCTGGCTCGATCAGCGCCTTAGGCCGGCATTCGAGACTTGGCAGGACTTGGCACGGGGCTTGATTGCTGCCCTCCCCGGCGATGACAGGCGGGCTGCGGGTTCCGGCCATCAAGCCCACGCTTAAGTCATTGCCATGCCGTGGTCCGGCGTATCGATGCAACAACAGGCCGAAGGGGGCGGAACAATGAAAGTGGTGATGGCCATCATAAAGCCCTTCAAGCTCGACGATGTCCGCGATGCGCTCACCAAAGTCGGCGTGCAGGGCCTGACGGTGACCGAGGTCAAGGGCTACGGACGACAGAAGGGCCACACCGAAATTTATCGCGGTGCCGAGTATGCGGTGAGCTTTCTGCCCAAGATAAAAATCGAAATCGCCTGCCCGTCCAATCAGGTGGACAAGGTCATCGAGACCATCACGACCGCGGCGAAAACCGGACAAATCGGCGACGGCAAGATTTTCGTGTTCGCCCTCGATCATGCGGTACGCATCCGCACCGGCGAAACCGACGCCGCCGCGCTTTAGGTCCCACATTAGGACCCATGCGTTTTTGGGGCTCGCGCTGAACCGTCAATTTTGATGCAATTCCCGCCCCGCGCATTTGCCCGGGCAGGAGACGCCATGACGACGATGATTGCTGCGCGGCTGCACGCCTACGGCATGCCGATGACGCTCGACCGCATCGACGTGCCGGAGCCGCGCCCGACCGACGTGCTGGTCGAGGTCAAGGCCTGCGGCGTCGTGCCCAACCTGGCGCGCGTCGTCAGCAACTTCTTCGGCAAGCTGACGCCCGACAACAAGATGATGCCGCCGCTGCCGGCGATTTTTGGCCTCGATCCGGCCGGCGTGGTGGCAAAGGTCGGCGAACAGGTGTGGTCGGTCCGCCCAGGGGAGCGGGTTTATGTCAATCCGGCGCGGTCCTGCGGTTCCTGCCGGATGTGCCGCAGCGGACAAGCGCAGGACTGTCCAAGCTGGACGCTGCAGGGCTATTTCGGCCGCTCGCAGGAGGTCATGCGGGCCTATCCTTATGGCGGGCTCGCCCAGTTCATTACCGCCCCGGCAACCGCGCTGGTCAAGCTGCCTGACACGATGAGTTTCGAGACGGCGGCGCGCCTCGGCTATCTCGGCACCGCCTATGCGGCGATGAAAAAAATCGGCGTTGGTCCGGGTCAGGCGTTGCTGATCAACGGCATCAGCGGCCAACTCGGCCTCAACGCCGCGCAACTGGCGCTGGCGATGGGCACGACCAAAATTCTCGGCACCGGCCGCAACGCCGGCCTGCTCGATCGGGTCAGGGCGCTGGCGCCGGGCCGCATCGATGTGCTCGCCGTTGCGGACGCGGCATCGCAGCCCGATCCGCTCGTCGCCTGGGCCAAGGCGGCGACCGACGGTCACGGCGTCGACGGCATGATCGATTGCCTGCCGCCGGGCGCGCCGGCGAGCGCAATGATGCGCGCGCTCTACTGCCTGCGGCGCGGCGGCCGCGCGGTCAATGTCGGCGCCGTGATGGAGACTTTGCCGCTTAACGCGTTTTGGCTGATGACCAACCGCATCGGGCTAGCAGGCTCGGTGTGGTTCACCACCGGCGAGGGCGAGGAGATGGCGGCGATGGCGGGCGCCGGCACGCTGGATTTATCGGCGCTCGAGCACCGCGTGTCGCCGTTGTCCAAAGTCAACGAGGTGCTGGCCGGCATGGACGATCGCAATGGTGGTTTCACCAATTTCGTTATCGATCCGACGCGGGTGTAATAACACTCGGAGCGTTTCCCGAGGGCGCGGCGCGCTGCACCGCGTCCGGGGAACGTCGGTTGGGAGGGATGAATCGATTGGCAAAACCTGCTAATCCATGCGCCAATAATCAAAGCCCAGCGAGGACGTCATGTACCCCAATCTCGAACTCTTCATCGACGGCAAGTGGCACGGCGGCGACGGCCGCAAGGGCGAGGATGTGCTCAATCCGGCGACCGAAAAGCCGCTGGCGCATCTACCGCATGCGAGCAAGGCCGATCTCGACCAAGCGCTGGAAGCGGCCAAGAAGGGCTTCGCGGTGTGGCGCGCCACCTCGGCCTACGACCGCTGCAAGATCATGCACAAGGCTGCCGATTTGATGCGCGAGCGCCATGACGCGATGGCGAAAATCATGGTGCTGGAGCAGGGCAAAGTCTATCCGGAAGCGCGTGCCGAGGTGATCGGCTCGGCCGACATCATCGATTGGTACGCCGAAGAGGGCCGTCGCTCCTACGGCCGCATCGTGCCGGGCCGCGGCAGGGGCGTGCGCCAGCTCGTGGTGCAGGAGCCGATCGGCGTCGTCGCCGCGTTCACGCCATGGAATTTCCCGGTGCTGACCCCGGCGCGCAAAATCGGCGGCGCGCTCGCCGCCGGTTGCTCCCTGATCCTCAAGGCGTCCGAGGAAACGCCCGGCGCCTGCATCGAATTGGTGCGCTGCTTCGCCGACGCCGGCGTGCCGGCCGGCGTCCTGAACCTCGTATTCGGCGTGCCGGCGGAAGTCTCCGAATATCTGCTCGGCAAGGATCTAATCCGCAAGATTTCGTTTACCGGCTCGATTCCGGTCGGCAAGCATCTCGCCGCGCTGGCCGCCAAGGGCATGAAGCGCACCACCATGGAGCTTGGCGGCCATTCGCCGGTCGTGGTGTTCGCCGACGCCGATCCGGAGAAGGCGGCCGACACCATTGCCGCTTTCAAATATCGCAACGCCGGGCAAGTGTGCATCTCGCCAACGCGCTTTTACGTGCAGGAGGACGTCTATCCGCGCTTCCTCAAGCGCTTCACCGAATATGCCAACGGCATCAAGCTCGGCGACGGCTTGGAAAAGGGCATCACCATGGGACCGATGGCGAATGCGCGCCGGATCGACGCCATGGAAAGCTTCGTCAACGACGCCAAGAGCCACGGCGGCAAGATACAGACCGGCGGCAAGCGGCGCGGCAACCAAGGCTATTTCTACGAGCCTACCGTCATCACCGAGGTGCCGGACAATGCCAAGATCATGACACAGGAGCCGTTCGGTCCGGTCGCGCCGGTTGTAACCTTCAAGACCTTTGACGAGGTGGTCGAGCGCGCCAACTCGCTGGAATACGGTCTCGCCGCTTATGCTTTCACCACGTCGAACGCGACCGCCGCCGCGATCGGCGACGCGCTGGAATCCGGCATGGTCGGGGTCAACTCGGTCGCGATCTCGACGCCGGAAACGCCGTTCGGCGGCGTCAAGGAGAGCGGCCACGGCAGCGAAGGCGGCATCGAGGGCTTGGGCGCCTATCTCGTCACCAAGTTCATCTCGCAAGGTTGAGACCAAGCCGCGAACGATTTCGACGACGCCAGCCGCCGGGACCTGAAAGGTCCCGGCGGTTTTTATTTGCCTGCAGCAAATTCCGATCGGAGTCCGCCACGTTTCGAACGCGAGTGTGTTGCTCGTGCGGCAACACTGCGAGCGCGCCGTTAACCAAAACCGGAGTTCCAAAAACTATCGGTAGGAACGAATAGCGACGACGTCGATTGTAGAGCCGTGGCGGGGTGGAAAATGCCGAACGTCGATGGACATTCTCGCTGCCATGTTCGCCTATCTCGTTTGCGTCGCCGGGATCGTCGCCGGGCTGGTGATGTCGTTCGTGGTTTTCTTCGCCCCGCCCGGCGAATTCTCACCGCCGCCGGCCCAGGCCATCGCGATGGTGGCAAGACCAAGCCACATCTCTGCGGCACCGGTTTCGCCGGTCAAGACAGTTGCCAAAACGGTCGCCACGCTTGGTGGATCCAACAAGCGGATAGCCGCCGCAACTGCGACGCCGACGGCCGTCCCGCCGGTCGCCATCGACGCCCAGCAAAAGCCGCTGTTCTCACAAGCCCATTTACGCCGGCTCGCCGAGGAGCAACGCGCCAGGGAATTGGCCTATCGGGAGCACTCGAGCTTCGAAAGCCGGTTCCTGCACTTTGACGATTGATGGCCGGCGATTTAAACCACGCCGCTCAATTACGCATAAGAACGCTGCAAAAAACTCACCGCGTCGTCGGCGAGAACTTTTGCGTCGTGTTCGCCGCGTTGGGCGTCTTCGATGATGCGTTTGGCGAGCAGCTCTTGCGCCGCGCGCCGATAGGCGGGCGACGCGAGCGTGCTGCCCGACTGCTCGACCCTCTTCCAGGCGGTTTCATAGACCGCAACCAAGAATTCGACCGTTTCCGGCTCGAACGCCGATTGCGCCAGTAGAGGGACTATCGACATCGCGGGCGTGCCCTTCGCAATTATTTTCGGACCCCCGCGATTGGACGGCTTCGTCGCGGTCGGCGGCCTCAATTCATCGCTGCATCGATAACGCGCGCCGGCGCCGGATGATCCCTTGGGCAAAGCCGGATCAGCGGAAGGCGATGGCCTACGGCTAAGGGCTGGCGGAGAGGGAGGGATTCGAACCCCCGATACGGTTGCCCGTATGCCGCATTTCGAGTGCGGTGCTTTCAACCACTCAGCCACCTCTCCGGAAAGGCGAAAGCCTGAGCGTCGCGGCGCTGTATGTAGCGGCGACGGTCAGCCGGCACAAGGGCGGCGGCTGCGTTAGAGCTCCCGGCCGATCTTGCGGTCGAGCGAATACGGTCCGCCGCCGCGGAGCGCGATGGCGAAGGCGACCAGTCCCCAGAGCAATACATATTCATAGCCGCGCTTCATCCAGCCGAAGCCGTTGCCCCAATAGGCGACGAAGATGCACAGCATCTCGATGGCGGCGGCCGCCGCGGCGATGCGCGTGAACAGGCCCAGAATGATGCAAATGCCGCCGACCATTTCGACGACGAACGAACTCCACCAGAACAAGGCCGGCGGGACGAAGCCGAGATCGGCAAAGCCCTTCAGAAATGCATCGGTCGGTCCGACCATGATCTTGTTGTAGCCGTGCACGAACAGGTTCCAGCCGACGGCAACGCGCACGATAAGCCAGGACAACGGCAGCATCGCGTCGTAGAACGGCTTGAGCGATGGGATCAGCAGTCTCGTTTCGGCCTGTGCGTCAGCCATAGTTTCCTCCCGGCAAAAAGTTCTTGTTCAAGAGCAAACCCCGCCCGCGCCGGCTTATTTCGCCGCCATCACCAGCGAATAGCGCTCATCGGCCGCCAGGCATTCGGCCAGCGGCAAGCCCAGCTCCTTGCGCACGATGTTGGTGCCGAGCACCAGCGAGACCATCTTGTAGAAGGCGTGGCGGCGGCTCATGCCCTCGCGGCCCATGCCGCAATCGGTCGAGATGACCAGCCGCTCGGGCGGAATAAATTTCAGCGCGGCGCGAATCTTCTCGGCGACCTCGTCGGGGCTCTCGACCTGCAGCGTGTGGTGATCGATGACGCCGATAGCAATCTTTTTGCCGGTGATAGTCTTGCCGATGGCTTCAAGATCGATGCCGCCGGAGCTCGACGATTCGAAAGTGATCACATCGGCGTCCACGGTATTGTAGGTCTCTAGCGCGGGCTTGTAGCTTTGCACCTGCGCGAACATGCGCTGCTGCGAGGGATTGCCCCAGCAGGAATGCGCCCACACTTCGGTCTTGGCGCGCAGGCCTTTCACGGTGCGATTGAACACCTCGACCATCAATTGCGGCGTGATCACTTTGTCCTGGATCTTGCGCACCGCGATCAGATGGATCTGCGGCTCCTCGATCTGGATCACCGGGCAGCCGGCGTCGGCGAGCTCGTGATATTCCTCGTTGAAGGCGTCGGCGATGGCGAACATGCGGTCGGGCACGCTCTTATAGTGACGGTCCTGCAGCGCAAAGGCGACGATCTCGGCGGACACCGCGCCGAACTTCACCGGCTTCTCGGTGAAGCGCTGCGCCGCCTTCCACATCGCCGTGTATTGCAGATTGCCGCGGCCGATCGGGCCGGTGATGACCGGCATGACGCGCGACTCAAGATAATCGTGCAGAATGTGCCCGCGCGAAAAGGCGATGCCGCCGCGGCCGGCCGGCGTCGGCTCGGGATGGGCCGCGTCGAGCCCGCTCATGTGGTTCGGCGGATAGGCGGTCCAGCTTTGGCCGCCGACGTCGTCATCGAAGCGGCAGTCACCGTCGGTGACGATATCGAGCCCAGCGAGTTCCTGATCGCGCAGATAACAGGTCAGCGCGTCTTCGTACTGCTCGCGGAAACGGCGGCTGACCATGGCCTCGAGGAAATGACGGGTGCCGAGATTTTCCGTGTACCAGCTCGGCCGCGGCAGCGAGCCGGTGATGGTCGTCGGCAATTTGATGTCTTTGGTGCCCCGGTACATTTCGCAACGCCTCCCCACAATCCGGAGCGGGTGATCCCGCTCGTCGGTTTAGGCGCCTAGCTTAGCAAGCTGCACCGGCTGTTGATAAGCAGGCCGCTGATGACATCGGGGTCGCCCACGGCGGAGCGATGGGCAAAAGTGGGCAGCGAATACCGAAGCGCGATCGTGGCAACCCGCTCAAGTGCCGGTGAACACCGGCTTGCGCTTCTCCATAAACGCGGTGCGGCCTTCGACATAGTCCTTGCTGGCAAAGCATTGCTCCACCAGTTCGGCCGAACGCGCGAGATTGCGCTTGGAATCTTCTTTGACGACCTCGCCGACCGTGTACTTGACCGCCTTGATGGTGAGCGGCGCGTTGGCCGAGATCATGTCGGTGATGCTTTTGACGTAGGTCTCGAGCTCGGCCGACGGCACCACGCGGTTCACCAGCCCCATGATGCGCGCCTCTTCGGCGTCGAACTGGCGCGCGGTATAGAAAATTTCCTTGGCGAAGGACGGGCCGACGATATCGACGAGGCGTTTGAGCCCGCTATAGCCGTAACCCAGGCCGAGCTTGGCTGCCGGCACCGCGAAGCGCGAATTGTCGGAAGCGATGCGCAGATCGCAGCAGGTCGCAAGCCCCAAGCCGCCGCCGATGCAATAGCCGCGGATCATGGCGATGGTCGGTTTCGGAAAATCGGCGATGCTGGCATAGGTCGCGTCGGTCTTCTTGTTATAGGCGCGCACCGCTTCGAGCGTGGCCCGTTCGCTGCCGAATTTCGAGATATCGGCGCCGGACACGAAGGCCTTGCCGCCGGCGCCCGTGAGCACCACGACGCGAATGTCATTATCGGCGGCGAAGCCGTTGAGGATATCGGTGGTCGCCTCCCACATTTCCAGCGACACCGCGTTGTGCCGTTCCGGATTGTTGAAGGTCACGATGCCAACGCCGCCTTCCTTGCGCGAGAGCATCTTGTCGGTTTGAGTCATCATTGAGCTCCTGTTTCCCGGACGCGGTGCAGCGTGAAACGGTGCACCGCTGATCCGGGACCGTTACGATCCCGGGTCTGCAGCGCACCACTCCGTGCTGCGCTGCGCCCGGGAAACATGTCGTGAATGCCTCGATCCATCACACCGCGTCGGCCTTATGCAGCGCCGCAATCTCCTTCGGTTTAAAACCGAATTCCTTCAGCACCGCGTCGGTATGCTCGCCGAGCTCCGGCGGCCGCACCGCGAGCCGCGATGGGGTGCGCGAGAGCTTCACCGGCTGGGCGACCAACCGCATTTTGCTCTTGTCCTTCATCGTGACGCTCTGTGCCATGCCGAGATGTTCGACCTGCGGATCGGCGAAGACCTGGTCGATGGAGTAGATCGGCCCACACGGCACGCCGGCTTTGTTCAGGCGTTCGATCCACTCGGCACTGGTGCGGCCGGCAATATAGGTCCCAATCTCGGCATTGAGCGCGTCGCGGTTCTTCGAGCGCGACGCGCCACTCTGATAATTCGGGTTACTCAGGAGCGCCGGCGCCTCGGCGGCCTCGCAGAACCGTTCCCAGATTTTCTGCCCGGTGGCGGCGATATTGATGTGGCCGTCTTTGGT
>JASHOX010000155.1 GCA_030038415.1 Xanthobacteraceae bacterium | reverse complement strand
CCGCTCAATCTGGAAATGGCGGCAACGGCGGAGATGGTCGATATTGCCTGCAAACTTAAACCGCACGCCGCCTGTATCGTCCCGGAACGGCGCGCCGAACGAACCACCGAAGGCGGCCTCGACGCCGCCGGACAGAGCGATGCATTGCGGGCGGCCGTCGGCCGGTTGGCGGCTGCCGGCATCCGCGTGTCGCTGTTCATCGCCGCCGAGCCCGCGCAGATCGAAGCCGCGCGCGCGATCGGCTCGCCGGTCATCGAGATTCATACCGGAGCCTGGTGCGATGCATTGGCGGCGGGCAATGCCGCTGTCGCCGCCGCCGAGTTCGACCGTATTGCGCGCGGCGCGGCGCAGGCGAAGAATGCCGGCCTTGAAGTTCACGCCGGCCATGGGCTCGATTTCGTCACCGCGGAAAAAATCGCCGAGCTCGGCGACATCGTCGAGCTCAATATCGGCCACTTCCTTGTCGGCGAGGCGATCTTTGAAGGCCTCGGCGCGGCGGTGCGGCTGATGCGCTCCGCCATGGATCGTGGCCGGTCGCGTATCGGAGCCGCGTCATGATTCTGGGCATCGGCTCCGACATCACCGATGCGCGGCGCATCGCCAAGGTGATCGAACGCCACGGCGAGCGTTTTCTTGATCGCATCTTTACGCCCACTGAGCGCGCCAAGGCGGACAAGCGGCGCAACCGGATTGAAACCTACGCCAAGCGCTTTGCCGCCAAGGAGGCGTGCGCCAAGGCATTAGGGACCGGACTTCGCGCCGGCGTCTGGTGGCGCGATATGGGGGTCGTCAACCTGCCGGGCGGCCGACCGACCATGGAGCTGACCGGCGGCGCCAAGCGCCGGTTGCAGAAGATTACCCCGCCGGGATACGAGGCCCGGATCGACGTGACCATTACCGACGAGGGCCCCATGGCGCATGCCTTCGTCGTCATCTCGGCGATTCCCGCCAGCGGCTGATCGTCGCCGTTGGCGACCGACCGGGACCGCCGATGTCGCCATGAAAATTTCGTCATATACCCGGCGCTTTGCCGTAAGCCCATGAGTTTGCGGTATAAAACGACGCCTGGCGATGCCGCGGCGAAATCCCCGCGCAATTGCTTTGTGGGCGTGCCAAAGGCTACAAGGTCGCGGGCGGGCGTGGAATGCGGGACGACAGGCCGATGAGCGTGCAGACAGGAACCAAGCGCAAAGAGGGTGGCTTCGCCGAGACAGTACGCGTGGTATTCCATGCCCTGATCATCGCCGTTGTCATCAGGACCTTTCTTTTTCAGCCCTTCAATATTCCATCCGGCTCGATGATCCCGACGTTATTGGTCGGCGATTATCTGTTCGTCTCCAAATATTCCTATGGCTATACGCATTACTCATTGCCGTTCTCGCCGGACATTTTCTCGGGGCGGATTCCGTCGAGCTGGACGCCGCAGCGCGGCGATGTCGTGGTGTTCCGGCTGCCCAAGGATGACTCGATCGATTACATCAAGCGCCTCATCGGGCTGCCCGGCGACCGCATTCAGATGATCGACGGCGTGCTCAACATCAACGGCACCCCGGTCAAGCGCGAGCGCATCGACGACTATGTGACCGATGACGATGGCGTCGTGCAGCGCGTCAAGCGCTATCGCGAGACGCTGCCGAACGGCGTCGATTATACGACCATCGATCTCACCGACAACGGCTTCTACGACAATACGCCAGTCTACACCGTGCCACCCGGCCACTATTTCATGATGGGCGACAATCGCGACAATTCGACCGACAGCCGGGTGCTCAGTCAGGTCGGCTATGTGCCGTTTGAGAATCTCATCGGCCGGGCGCAAATCATTTTCTTCTCGATCCGCGACGATACCCCCGCCTGGGAAGTGTGGCGCTGGCCCTGGGCGGTGCGCTGGAGCCGCCTGTTCACGCTGGTACGATGAGCGGCCGCAAGAGAAAAAAATCTGCCATAACGAGCGAGCCGCCTGCCGCAGAGGCGAACGCGCCGGGTAGGGAACCCAAAGTCGTCGAAGCCAAGAGCTCGGAGGCGAAAAGCGCCGACGGCAAGGCTTCAGGCAAGAAGGCTGAGGCCAAGCCGTCGCCGGCGCAGCGCCGGCGCAAACGCGCCGCCACCGACCTGGAAAGCCGGATCGGCTATCGCTTCACCGGCGCCGCTATGCTGGAGAGCGCGCTTACCCATATCTCGGCCCTCAAGGGCGGTAATCGCGCCAACAGCTATCAGCGGCTCGAATTCCTCGGCGATCACGTGCTCGGCCTGGTTATTTCCGACATGTTGTATCGCACTTTCCCCAAGGCCGACGAAGGCGAGCTGTCGCGCCGGCTCGCCGATCTGGTGCGCAAGGAAACCTGCGCCGAAATCGCGCGGGCGATCGATCTCGGCGCCGCGATCCGAGTCGGCTCGTCGGAAGCCAACGCCGGCGCCCGCAGCCGTCCGGCGATCCTCGCCGACGTTTGCGAGGCGTTGATCGGTGCCGTCTATCTCGATGGCGGCTACAAAGCCGCCGAAGGACTGGTGGAGCGGTTGTGGCAGGTCAGACTCAAGGCCACGGCGCAGCCGTTGCGCGATCCGAAAACCGTGCTGCAGGAATGGGCGCAAGCGCGCGGGCTGCCGACGCCGGTTTATCGTGAAGTCGCGCGTTCCGGTCCCGACCACAATCCCGAATTTCGCGTCGCCGTGCAGCTTCCTTCCTTGGGGTCGGCCGAAGGCGTCGCCCGATCGAAGCGCGCCGCCGAGCAGGCTGCCGCCGCCGCCATGCTGGCGCGCGCCGGCGTCAAGATCGCCAAGCGCGATGGCTGACACGTCCGAGCACGAGAAACACGCCGGCTTCGTGGCGCTGATCGGTGCGCCGAACGCCGGCAAATCGACGCTGCTCAATGCGCTGGTCGGTGCCAAAATCTCGATCGTCACCCCGAAGGTGCAGACCACGCGGATGCGCGTGCGCGGTATCGCCATCGAGGGCCCGTCGCAGCTTGTCTTCGTCGATACGCCGGGCATTTTTGCCCCGCGGCGGCGGCTTGATCGCGCCATGGTCGAGAGTGCGTGGGCGAGTGTGCAGGATGCCGACCTGGTGGCGCTCCTGATCGACGCCAAAAAGGGCATCAAGGATGAGGACGAAGCCGTCCTCGATGGGCTCGGCGATGTGCGCACGCCAAAAATCCTCGTGCTCAATAAGGTCGACCTCGTCGCCAAGCCCGACCTGCTGGCGCTGACGCAGAAGCTCAACGAACGCGTGGCCTTCGCCGCCACCTTCATGATCTCGGCGCTCAACGGCGACGGTGTCGCCGATCTCAGACGCTGGCTCGCGGCGCATGTGCCGGTTGGACCGTGGCTTTATCCCGAGGATCAAATCTCCGACGCGCCGCTGCGGCAGCTCGCCGCCGAGATCACGCGGGAAAAGCTCTATCTGCGCCTGCACCAGGAATTGCCGTATCAGTCCACCGTTGAGACCGTCGTCTGGAAGGATTTGAAGGACGGCTCGGTGCGTATCGAGCAGACCATCTATGTCGAGCGCGACAGCCAGCGCAAAATCGTGCTCGGCAAAGGTGGCCAGGCCATCAAGGCGATCGGCGCCGCGGCGCGCGCCGACATCGCCAAAGCCATCGAGCAGCCGGTCCATCTCTTCCTTCACGTCAAGGTGCGCGAAGGCTGGGGCGACGATCCGGAGCGCTATCGGGAGATGGGGCTGGAGTTTCCGAAGGAGTAGTCTGTCATGGCCCGCGCAGGCGGGCCATCCGGTAAGCACCGCCTGTGCAGACTCGATCTGAATAATCAGCGCTTACTGGATCATCCGCCTTCGCGGATGATGACAGCGAAGCGGATCGAGCATTACATATTTGCCATGCAATGGACCGATGAAGGGATCGTGCTCGGCGTCAAGCGCCATGGCGAGACCAGCGTCATTCTCGAATTGATGACGCGCGAGCACGGCCGGCATCTCGGGCTGGTGCGCGGCGGTTCGGGCACGCGATTGCGGGGCGTTTTACAGCCGGGCAATGCGCTGGGCGCGACCTGGCAGGCGCGGCTCGACGAGCATCTCGGCCATTACACCGTCGAGGCCTTAAATCTCCGCGCGGCGAGGTTTCTCTCCGCCGCCCATGCCGTCCACGGCGTGACGCACCTGGCGGCGCTGTGTCGCCTGCTCGCGGAGCGCGAGCCCCATGCGGCGATCCATGCGGCGCTCGAGGCCATTCTGGACTGCCTCGACGATCCCCATCTCGCGGCGCCGATGATCGCACGGTTCGAGCTGAATTTCCTTGCTGAATTGGGGTTTGGCCTGGATCTTTCGTCCTGCGCCGCAACCGGCGCGACCGAGGATCTGATCTATGTCTCGCCGCGATCGGGCCGCGCCGTGTCGCGCGCCGGTGGCGAAGCCTATCGTGACAGACTGATGCGGCTGCCGCCATTCCTGCAAGGCGAGGGCGAGCCGGAATCGGCGCGCGATCTCGCCGACGCCTTCGCGCTCACCGGCTTTTTTCTCGACCGTCACGCTTTTGCGCCGCGCGGCCTTGCCGTGCCGGAGGCGCGCGCGCAATTCGTCACCGCGCTCAAACGCGTCGTTCAATAGAGGCCGGGATAGAGCCCGAAATCGGGGCGGCAGCCGCAACCCGGCCTGCCATAGGGGTCGAGCCAGCATTCCCAATGATAGCGGTAGGGGCACGCCGGCGGCCGGTAGCCGTCGTAATAGG
>JASHOX010000154.1 GCA_030038415.1 Xanthobacteraceae bacterium | reverse complement strand
GCGTAATCCATCAGCGAGCCGGTCAGCGGCTGGCCGGAATCGGGATCGAGATAGACCTGCTCCGCCATCGCCTGGCCCACCCCTTGGGCGACGGCGCCGTGGGTCTGGCCGTGCACGATGAGCGGATTGATACAGCGGCCGACGTCGTCGATCGAGGCATAGCGGGTGATCGCCATGGCGCCGGTGTCGGGATCGATCTCGACTTCGCAGATCGCGGTGCCGTTGGGAAACACCGGCTCGTGCATCTCGTTGTCGGCGACAACCGCGAGGCCGTCCTCGAGCGCTTCGGGCAATTGATGCTGCGCCGCCTCACGCGCCAGTTCGAGAAAGTCGAAGGTGCGGTTGGTGTCGCGCGAGACGAAACGGCCGTCGCTGAATGAGACGTTTTCCGGCGCCGAGCCCATGACGAGCGCGGCGATTTGTTTGCCTTTGTCGATCAGCGCGACCGCGGCCTTGGCGAACACCGTGGCGGCGTGGCGCATCGAGCGGCCGGAATGCGTGCCGCCGCCCGCGCGCACCACGTCGGTATCGCCCAAGATGATGCGCACGCTTTCGGCCGGCACCTGCAGCAGGTCTGACACGACCTGAGAAAAACTGGTTTCATGGCCTTGACCTGCCGGCTGCGTACCGATGACGACGTCGACCCGACCTTCCGGCTGCACCTTGATGCGCGCCTGTTCGCGCGGCGCGCCGATCGAGGATTCGACGTAATTGGCGAGGCCGAGACCGAGCAGCTTGCCGCGCTTCTTGGCTTCGCGGCGGCGCGCCGAAAATTCCTTCCAGTCGGCGACCTCCATCGCCCAATCCATATTCTCTTCGTAGCGGCCGGAATCGTAGAGCATACCGACGGCGTTGCGATACGGCATCGCCGCCGGCCGGATCAGGTTCTTGCGGCGGAGCGCGATGCGGTCGATGCCGAGCTTTTCGGCCGCGGCATCGACCAGCCGCTCGATGGCGTAAGTTACTTCCGGCCGGCCGGAGCTGCGATAGGCGTTGGTCGGCATGGTGTTGGTGTAGACGGCGACCGCGCGCAAGGTCGCCGCCGGGATCGCATAGGAGCCGGGAATGAGACCGGCGCCCTTGCTCAGCGGCGACAGCGATACGCAACGCGCTCCGACATTTGAGATATTGGTTGCGCGCATGGCGAGGAAGCGGCCCTTGGCGTCGAGCGCCAGCGCGACCTCGGTCACCAGGTCGCGGCCCTGATAATCGCTCAAGAACGCCTCCGAGCGCGTGGCGGTGAATTTGACCGGGCGGCCGAGTTTCTGCGATGCCCACAGCACCAGGCCGAACTCGACGAAGACGCGGTTGCGGGTACCGAAATTGCCGCCAATGTCGTATGCGAGCACGCGCAGGCGCTCCGGCGCGATGCCGAGCACCGCGGCGAGCTCGTTCTTCTGCCGCACCGCGCCGCCCGATCCGGCGTAGAGCGTGTAGCGCCCGGTTGCGGCGTCATAGGCGCCGAGCGCGGCGCGCGGCTCCATCGGCACGCCGGTGACGCGGCCGACGTGGAATTTCCGTTTCACGACATGCGCCGCTTGGGCGAAGGCCCGATCGGTCGCTTCGGCATCGCCAAACGGCGTATCGACCAAAATATTGTCGGGCACTTCATCCCAGATCGCCGGTGCGCCGGGCCGCATCGCGTCTTCGGAATGCAGCACGAATGGCAACTCTTCGTATGTCACCTCCACCGCTTCCGCCGCGTCCACCGCCTGCGCCTTGGTTGCGGCGACCACCATGGCGACGGCCTCGCCGACATGCCGCGCTTTGTCGGCCGGCAATAACAGATGCGGCCCGATGAACACCACGCCGCCGCCGGGCGCGGTGAGCTTCATGTCGAATTTGGTCTTCGGCAACGGGTCGTGCGGAATGGGCTTGAGATGGTCCGCTGCGCAATCGGCGCCGGTGAAGACGCCGAGCACTCCCGGCATCGCTTTCGCCCGCGTCGCGTCGATCGCGACAATGCGCGCATGCGGATAAGGCGAGCGCACCATCGCCGCATAGGTCTGGCCGTCGAGAGCGAAATCGTCGGTGAAGCGGCCGTGACCGGTAACGAGCCGCGCGTCCTCCTTGCGCGGCATCGGCTTGCCGATGAAGCGGTAGCCGGCTTTATCCGGTCTTGTCGTATCGTCCATCGATCCTCGCGGGTGCAACGCAACGCCGGCAACTTACTGCGTCATGCGCTCCGCCCCAATAGCTCCCCGGCTTGCGCCGCCGTCAATCGGCCGCGGCGCAGGCGAGCATTGCGGAAGGCGCAATCTCCGATGAGAAACGCGGCAAGAATCAGCGTTCGGTGAGCTTGAACTCGATGCGGCGGTTGCGGCGGTAAGCGTCCTCGGTAGCACCGGTGTCGATCGGGTCGTATTGGCCGAAGGCGGCCGCGACCAGCCGGTCCGGCGCGACGCCTTTGTCGATCAGATATTGCACCACCGCGATCGCGCGCGCCGCCGACAGGTCCCAGTTCGACTTGAACTGACCGCCGCTGATCGGCCGTACATCGGTGTGGCCGTCGACCCGCAGCACCCAGGCGATATCGGGCGGGATCTGGCCCTCCAGTTCGACGATCGCGCCCGCCACTTTGTCGAGCTCGGCGCGGCCTTGCGGCTTAAGATCGGCCTTGCTGGTATCGAAGAAGATTTCCGATTGCAGGACGAAGCGGTCGCCGACGATGCGCATGTCGGGGCGGTTGCCGAGAATGCTGCGCAGCTTGCCGAAGAAATCCGAGCGGTAGCTTGAAAGCTCCTGGACGTCTTTCGCCAGCGCGACATTGAGCCGTTGGCCGAGGTCGGTGATGCGCTGCTGCGATTGCGCGTCCTTTTTCTCCGAAACGTCGAGCGCGGTGTTGAGCGCTGCGAGTTGCTGGCGCAGCGCCGCCAGCTGCGAATTCAGCGTCTCGACTTGGTCGAGCGCCTTGGCGGAAATATCCTTTTCGCCTTGAAGCTGGCCGGATAGTGCGCTGGCCTTGTTCTGTGCCGCCGTCGCATCGGCGGCCGCGCCTTGATAGAGCGCCTGATATTTGTCGCGGTCGCTCTGCGCGCCGGCGAGCTCGCCGGACAGCTCGTTGACTTTGCCTTGCGCCGCCGCCGCGTCAGCGGCCGCGCCGCGGTAGAGGGCCTGAAATTTGTCGCGGTCACTCTGCGCGCCGGCAAGCGACGCCTGCAGGCCGGCAAGCTGGCTTTGCAGATTGGCCTTGTCGGACTTCGCCATTGACAGTTGCTCGGCAAGCCCGGCGATCTGCGCATTAAGGCGCTGCAATGCCGTGTTCTGGCCCTGCACTTCCTGCTGCAGATAAAACTGAACCACGACGAAGACGCTGAGCAGAAAGATGATGCTCAGAATGAGCGTCGACAGCGCGTCGACGAAGCCGGGCCAATAGTTCATGCCGCTTTCGCCGCGGCGCGTCCGTGCCAGCGCCATGCGCCCTACTCTCCACCTGTCGCCGCGCGCCGCCTGCACGCAAGGACGACTGGCGGCTCATCGTTTGCAGCTTTGCTTGTCCGAGCGTCCGGCGATAGCAAGGCGTCGCTCATGAATTGACGTCCTCGCGCGCGATCATCTCCAACAGCCGCTTGATCTCGCCGTGCTGTTCGGCCTGCTGCTCGGCTTGGCCTTCGACCCAATCGCGGATGCTCTGCTGCTCCGCCCGCATCTGGTTCACCAGGCCTTGGATCGCCTCGGCGAGGTTGGACATCACGGCGGTGGCGGCCTTGTTACCGCCGGCTTCATTGACCGCGGCGCGCAAGCGCTCGATCGCGTTGCGCATCTCGCCGACGCCGGCGGCGGCAGCGGCCGGCTCGGCGGCGTGGTCGTACACCGCGGTGGAGAGCCAGTCTTCCAGCTCGGTGTAGAAGCGGTTCTGCGCCTGGCTCGATTGCAGATCGAGAAATCCGAGCACCAGCGATCCGGCAAGCCCGAACAGCGACGATGAAAACGAGATGCCCATGCCGCTGAGCGGCGCGGCGAGACCCTCGCGCAAAGCGTTGAACATCGAAGCGGCGTCGCCGGTCGCCTTCAGTCCCTGGATGACGCCGCCGACCGAGCCCACCGTCTGGATCAGGCCCCAGAACGTGCCAAGCAGCCCGAGAAACACCAGCAAACCCGTCATGTAACGCGAAATGTCGCGCGCCTCGTCGAGACGGGTGGCGATCGAGTCGAGGATGCCGCGCAGCATCTGCGCGGAAATCGCCATGCGGCCCATGCGGCTGCCGAGGATAGCCGCCATCGGCGCCAGCAGCACCGGCGGCCGCTTGACGGCAAGACCGGGATCGGCACGGCGGAACCGGTTTACCCAGCCGATTTCGGGATAGAGTCGCAGCACCTGCCGGAACGCCAGCACGATGCCGACGGCGAGCACCAGGATGATCAAAGCGTTGAGCGCCGGATTGGCCATGAACGCGATCTCGATCTGCTTGTGCAGCAGAAACACGATCACGCTGAACAGCGCGACGAACAGCAGCATCCGGAACAGGAAGATGCGCGGGGAGGACAGTTTGAGCGGGTCGAGTTCTATTGCCATCGGCTCAAAAGGAAGCGCCGGCCCCCGGGTTTCACGCCCACTATGCCACAGACCCGAGATAAAGAAAAAGCAGGCATGCCGCAGAGAGAATCTAAAATTGGGTCTTTGCTGTGTCCGATCGCCGCGGCAACGTCAATAATAGCCCACAGTGGCGCCGCCATCGAACCGCAATGGCGGCGCCCTGGATGGGGCGCGCCTTTTTCGGAGCAAAGGAACGAAGCGAGCGCGGCGACGTCTTCGGCCGTGCCCAGGCGGCGCAGGCCGTCTTTGGCGGTGGCCTCCTGCTTGAGCTGTTCGACCGATTTTCCCATGCCTTCGCGGCGCCTCGCGCTCGCCAAGCGTCGAGTGGACGCAACTTACCGCGCTGCGCCGTTCCCAATAGCCTCGCAAGGGAGCATGCGACGGAACTCATCCGGCGCAGCTAAGAATTTCAACTCTCGCGCCGGTCAATCGTTCTCAGCAAACAAATGGCTGAGCTTAAATGGGCCCGGCTCGGCTCGCTCGGTGCGCTTGAGCCATTCGATCGTCTTGCCCAGCACGTTGCCATCCGCGATATAGGCAAGACGCTGCGGCAATCGGATTGCGGCGAGTTTCGCCACAAAGGGGACCTGGCCGACCGCGCGGCTGGAATAGATGTTCGCGGTGAAGATCGCGCGCGCACCAAGGACGACCGCGCGAAGAACACGGAAAAGAATCGCCAACAAACGAGAGATGAAGTTACGTCCGTGAGAGAGAACCCTTGTAGCGAAGCGCGTGACCGTCTCCGCAATATGCCGCCTTACCGCTCGCGCATCGCCGGTGGCGATCCACAGATCGATGGGAATAAACAGAATGCCGATCAGCACAAGCTCCAGGCCGAAGGAGAACGCCGCGGCGTGATCGACCGGCCAGCGCCAGATCTCGCCTAGATAATTCGCGCTTTTGAAGATCTGTTTGACCGGAATGAATTTGACGCAATCAGCTCTGATCGCCTGTTCTTGATCGGCGGGAAATCCGCCGAGCCCCAACAGAACCAGCAGGTAATGATCGAAATCGCCTTGGCCGCCGGCCTGTTCAATGCCGCGGCCGCTATACGCCCCGAAACTTTTGCGCGTCGCTTCGCTGACCGTCACGCTCTGATCGGCAATGTCGGCCAATCGCCGTTCCCACTCGTGGGCTTGAACCTCGAGCTTGAACAGGTCGGCATACCATTCGGCGTAGCGCACGTGCAGCATGGCGCCGCGTTCCATCTGCGCGGAGTTTTGGCCGCTGCCATCCTCCCGGCCGTTGACGAGCCGATAGAGGCCGCCATTTTGGTTCGCGGCCGGCGCAAGGCTTTCGTCCGTGGCGCGCGTGCGCCAGGCACGAACCGCTTCGGGGGCCAAAGCGTAATGATTATTGAGTGCGACCTTCGACTGCAGAACCGCATTGACGAAAAACGGGCGCACGCAGCTTGCCGTCACCTGCCATATTTCGGCGGTCTCGGCGGCAGGCGCGATCGGCGCGTCGGCCCTCACCCATGCATAGCCGGCCTCGGCCGCCCGCAAATTCTGCGCCCAGTCGAACAGCGAAGCGCTCAAGATCGCGCAACCCAGCACGGCGAGAAAAATACGGATACGTGAGACCGTAATACGCAACATTGTACTGAACTGACGGCTAACCGCGCATCATGCGGCGTTGGTTCGCAAAGTCTGGAAAGCGTTGTGAATCGGCAAGCGCAGGCGAAATATGGCAAACCACCATTCTAACGCGGATAGCCATCGTACACCCCCCTGAACGCCACCGACCGGCCTAGCGTCCGGCCTATTTGAGCCGGAATTAAGACAACATGCTCTGCGCGATTCGCGGCCTCAAGCGCTGCCACAATTGGGCGAGCGCCATCTCAGCGTCGCGGCAGCATCCATCCGCTAGTCCGGCTTGATTTTGGCGAACGTGATGACGTCGCCCCATTTCTTGGTTTCGGCGGCGATGAACTTGCCGAATTCGGCGCGCGAGCCCGGCAACGTCACCCCGCCAAGCGCGGCAATCCGCGCCTTGAGCGTGGCGTCGGCCAATCCGGCATTGATCTCCCGGTTGAGCCGCTCGACAATTTCGACAGGGGTGTCCTTCGGCGCGCCAATGCCGACCCACTGCCCGGCCTCGAAACCCGGCACGAATTGATCGGCTGGCGGAATCTCAGGCAGCAACGCGGAGGGGGTCGTGCTAGTCACCGCCAAGGCGCGCAAACCGCCGGACCGGATTTGCGGCAGCGTCAATAAGACCGTGCCGACGGCGCCCTGAATTTGTCCGCTGAGCGCGTCGTTGATCGCCGCCGGACCGCCCCGATACGCGACAAAGACGATGTCGGCGCCGCTCATCATATTGAGCAGCTCGCCGGCCACGTGCTGCGGCGAGCCGAGCGGCGGCGTGCCAATGTTGATTTTTCCGGGATGTGCCTTGGCGTCAGCCAGCAGCTCGGGAAGGGTTTTCGCCGGAAATGATGCATTCACCGTGATGACCATGGGAAAGGTAACGACGCCGGAGATCGGTGCGATGTCACGGATGAAATTAAATTTGAGATTGGCGAAAAGCGTGGCGTTGATCGCATTGCTGGCGGACACCAACAGCAAGGTATAGCCGTCCGGCACCGCGTCCACCACGGCTTCGGTTGCGAGATTGTCGCTGGCGCCGTTTTTGTTCTCGACGAAAACGGTCTGGCCAAGACGCTGCGACAACCATTGCGCCATCAGCCGCGCGATCACGTCGGGCGCACTGCCCGGAGTGCCTCCGACGATCAGGCGCACCGGACGTCTCGGATAGGCTTGCGCTGTTGCGAGCCGCGGCATGGCGGCAATCGCGGCCGCGCCGGTAGCCAGGCGGAGCATGTTTCGGCGTGGAAGTTTCATGATAATGCCCCGTCGAGCCGCACCGCCTGCCCGGTCGCGGCGGCGCGCTCGATGGCGTAGGTCGTCTTGAGATTGAGCATCGCCTGCTCTGGCGTGCAGTGGATGCTGGGCCGGCCGGTTGCGAGAAAATCGAGCCAGGCGCGGGTCTCATTGCCGAGCGGGCCCCAGAAATCGCCCATCGCCCAATCGCCCGCCGTGTTGCTGCCGAGAAACGCCATCTCCACGGAATGGCCGGGCACGTAAGGGTGCGGGATGCCTTTCTCGGAAAAGATCAGGTGCTCCATGTGGTCGTCGTCGATGATCATGGTGCCGTCGGTGCCGAGGAGCTCGACGCGATCCGATTGGCCTTGCGTCGGGTAATTAGCCGGCAGCGCGTAGCTGATGCCGAAATTGACCACGGCGCCGTCGGCGAAGGTGACGATCGCCCAGGTCACGTCGTGGGCACTGTAGCCGGCGTCGCGGAAAATGCCGGACTGGCCGCGCGCCACCACTTCGACCGGCCGGTTGCCATCGAGAAACCAGTTCATCAAATCGACGTAGTAGGTCAGCACGTCGAGCACCGGCGTCGCGTGCGGGTCGCGCTTGAGGATGGCGAATGTCTGCGCCCGCGAATTATAGACGCGCGCCAGGCCGCCGCTGACCCTGCCGAGCCGGCCGAGCCGCATCTGCTCCTTGGCGCGCAGAAAGCATTCCTTGAAGCGGCGGCTATAGCCGACGCGCAGGGTACCGGAGGTCGCTTGCAGCGTCTTGAAAATCGCCTCGGCGTCGTTGAGCGACAGCGCCAGCGGCTTCTCGACCAGCACCGGCTTGCCGAGCTCCAGCGCCTTGCACACCGGTGCCGCATGCTCGCCTTCGGGCGTCGAGACGAACACCGCGTTCACTTGCGGATGCTCAATCACTTCATCGTTGTCGGTCGAATGAAAATCGGCGCCGGCAAGCTCGGCGAGTTTTTGCGCCTGCGCCCGGTCGCTGTCGGAAACTGCGAGAAAGCGCACCGCCGGATGCTTGGCGGCGAGCCGCGCCCGCAACGTGCCGATGCGGCCCGAGCCGACAACGGCAATACCGAGGTCCTTTGCCTTCACGCTTTCCTACCCCAAATATGTTACGCTCAGCATAAAGGGAAAGCAGAGGAATTTACATGAGTGAGCGCGCGCTCGAATTCGTCGAGACCTGGGTTGAGGGCAAGATCGAAGTAATGGACCCCTCCACCGTCGCCAAGACCGCGGCTCATCTTCGGGCGCAGGCGAAGAGTCTGGCTGAACAATGCGTGAAAGACGCACAGGGCAAGGGTATTCCTAAATCCGAGATCGACCGGGCCTTCGACGATCTTGCGGCCTTCATCACGGGTCAGATCGACGAGGCCCGCGACCGCGGCGCGGACCGCTCCGGCGAAGCCCACCCGGGCAGTCTCGTCGAAGCCGACGACCCGCGCGTGATCGACGAAGAGGAAGACGAGGCCAAGAAGGACGCGAAAGGCGGCTGATGCTTCGGCCGGTGGTGTAGGCTAGAGCCCAATCAACCTTGATGGATTCAAAGGCGGGCTCTAGCTTTATGATTGGGCATGATCTTTTCCGAAACCGGCATCCACTTTTCGGGATCATGCTCTAGGCCACCTTCCTGGCATTAAATTCCTGCTGCCAACGCCGCACCCGGCGCTCGTCGACCTCGATGCCGAGGCCGGGGCGATCCGGCACCTCGACATGACCGCGCACAACTGCGAGCGGCTCCACCACGACGTCCTCGGCAAGGCCGGAATTGGTCACCGTTAACCCCCAGTCGAGCGCCGGTGCTGCGGCCGCGACATGCGCGGCCGCCGCCGAGGCGACGCTCGATTCGCCGGTCTTGCAGGAGATATTGATCTTCATACCGAGGCGGTTGCACAGCCGTCCAGCATCAAGCACCGCGCGCAGGCCGCCGAGCTTGATCGCCTTGAGGCTGCCGCCGCGCGCGGCCTTGCGTTCGTGATGGCGGACGATGTCATCGCGCGAATGCAGGCCCTCATCGGCGCCGATCGGCACGCGGCTCGCCGCAGCGACGCGCGCCATGCCATCGAGATCGTGCGCCTCGACCGGCTGCTCGAAGAAGTCCAGCCCGCAATCGCCGAGTGCGCGCACGTAAGCGAGAGCGTCATCGACGCCAAAGCCCTGATTGGCGTCGGCGGAGACAAGACACGGCTCGCCCATGCCCTTGAGAGCCAGGCAAATGGCGCGCGTGCGCTCGGCATCGGCTAATGCCGAACCCAGTCCCACTTTGATCTTGAAGGCGCGGTAACCCGCGGCAAAACGCTCGCGCGCTTCGCGGATATCGGCGGTCGCGTTCAAGCTGCCGATGACGGCGAGCACCGGCATGCGGCTGCGCTGTCTGCCGCCAAGGAGCGCATAGACCGGCCGCTTGCTGGCGCGGCCGACCAGATCGTGCAGCGCGATCTCGACGGCGGCCTTGGCGCCGCTATTGCCATAGAGCCGCGCCGCCATCGCCGCCGCCGCGCCGGCGAAATCGTCGGCGGAGCGCTTGAGCAGGCTCGGCGTCAGAAGCTCCACCGCCGCCATCATGCCGACGACGGTTTCGCCGGTCATGGTCGGCGCCGAAGCCGCCTCGCCCCAACCGACTATGCCGTCGTCGGATTCGATGCGGACCAGAACGTTATCCGCGCGTGTCACGGTCTCGCCGGCCATCTGCACCGGCTTCTTCATCGGCAGACTGACCGCGATAGGCTCGATCGCCTTGACCTTCATGTGGCGCCCCGGTCATGCTCCAACAATGCGCAGCGCGACGCGATGCGCGGACGAAGGAGGAATTGTAACGGCAGCGGCGGCGAGACGACAAGCCGCGTAACGGCGTTAGCGATGATCGCGGCAGTTACTCAGCCGCGATGCGGTGCGCGGCGGCGATCTCCGAGTCGTCGTTCGCCGCCTCGGCCGCGGCGACATTGCGCCAAGGTTTGGTGGCGCCGCAGATGTAATAGGAGCTGAACAGGCACTCGCTCATATCGACAGGTCCGGCGACGGCGGCGAGCTCTTGCCACGGCCGGATCAGCGGATTACCGAGCATCGTCCGCTTCATCAGCCAGAGACTGAACGGCAGCAAGAGCTTGGCCGCCGGTCCGGACGGCAGCTTGGCGTCCATGATGACGAGGCGGCCGCCCGGACGCAGCTGATCCCATGCGTTCCGCAGCACCGCGCGATGATGCGGCATGGTATTGTACGACAGGCTGAACAGCACGCCGTCGAGCGGTGTCGGGGCGCGATACTCTGCGGCGTCGTATTCGCAGAGCTCGATATTGCGCCAATCATTGGCCGCGCGACGCCTGGCGGCCTTGCGTAGCATGCCGGCGGATATGTCGACGCCGAAGACCCGGCCCGACGCGCCGACGGCCTCGCGAAGATACGGAAAACTATTGCCGGTACCGCAGCCGATTTCGAGAACGCGGTCGCCGCTCTTCAATCCGAGATTGGCGACCGCTTTGCGGCGCATGCCGCGCGGCAGAAAGAACAGCCGATCGAACAACGGAATCAATCCGGCAATCCGGTCATAGCGCCCGCTGACCGTAGCGCGGTCGCAATCCACCCACTGATAGCCCACGGTGTCGCCCCCCGGCGTCCCGCTTCTCGGACGTTCGCGCCCCGTTCCGCTGCATTGCTTGTTACCGGCGCAGGCGCTGTTCGTCGGTATTTAGACGAAGTGTCCGTCGCTTTATTGATTTGTGTCAAACGAATTGTGCACTGGTGTCATTAGGCCGCAGTCGAGCGCCAAAGTGGGACGTTCGACGCGACCATTGCGTGGGGTCGGTGATGAGCTTAATTGAACTTCCGCGATCGGGACGGGTGCCGCGCCATCTAGCGGACGGCGCCGGGGCCCTGTCAGGAGGTCGAATGATGCGAGCAAGACTTGTCATGGTCGTGGCGGCGCTGTTGCCGCTTATCGCCGCCACTCACGCGGTGAGCGCCGACCCGATGGCGCCGGTGGGCGCCAGCCCCGCCCCAACCCCCGCGGGACTGTGGCAAGCCGTCGACGGCGACACCAAGCAGCCGACCGGCTGGTTTCTGATTACCGATCACGATGGCGTCTACGACGGCATTATCGCCAAAATGTTCCTCAAGCCCGGCGAAGACCCCAACGTGGTGTGCGATCAGTGCAAGGACGATCGCCACGACCAGCGCTGGCTCGGGCTCGAAATCATCCGCGGCATGAAGCAGGAGAGCGCCGACAAATACGGCGGCGGCACGATCCTCGATCCGCGCGACGGCAAGATCTATCACGCCATCATGAAAGTGACGCCCGACGGCCAGACGCTGGTGGTGCGTGGCTATATCGGCATCGAGCTTCTTGGCGAAAATCAGTATTGGACGCGGCTGCCCGATTCCGCCTACAGCATGCTCGATCCGTCGGTTAATCCCAATCCGGCGGTCAATCCCAATCTGGTGGCGCCAAAGCACCCGCCGGCGCATCGCTCGCAGCTCATGGCGCCGCCGCAAAACGCGGCGCGGCAATAGCAATTATTCAGGCTTCGGATTGCGGCTCGCGCGGCTTGCCCATCAGCACCGGCTGGAACACGGCCGCCGCCGCCATCGTGGTCAACAGCGAGATCGCCAGCAATTTGCCCATGCTCGACGTTCCGGGATGACTGGAAAACCACAGGCTGCCGAAAGCCGTCGCCGTAGTGCAGGCGGAAAATGTCACCGCCCGCGTGAGCACCGACTGCAGCAGGTTGGTCTGCCCTTCGCGCCACGCCATGATGTAGTAGATCTTGAACGCCACGCCGACGCCGAGCAGCAGCGGCAAGGCGATAATGTTGGCGAAGTTCAGCGGCAGATCGACCAGCACGCAAATCTCCAGCGTCACCACGCAGGCCAACAGCAGCGGCACCAGCGTCAACAGCACGTCGCCGAAGCGGCGCAGCGTGATCCACAACAGGATGCCGATCGACAATAGCGCGCAGGCGCCGGCCTCGATGAAGGCGCTGACCACGGCGCGGCGCGCCTCCAGAATCGAAATCGGTCCCTCGGTCGCGGTCGGCGCCACGGCCTGCACGGCGCGGGCGAAATTCTGCAGCACCGTGTTGTTGTTGGAATCGCCTGCCGGCGCGACGTCGACGCGCGCCTGACCGGCTGGCGTCACCCACTGGCTTTTCAGATCGGGCGGCAGATTATCGAGCGTCACTTCGTGCGCTTTGAACAGATTGCGCAGATCGTCGAGCGCGGTGTGCAGCGGCTGCACGAACACCGTTTCGGCGCGCTGGCGCACCGACGGATCGGCTTTGGCGAGCGCCGCCATCGCGGTAGCGAGGCGACGCGCCGCCACCGCGCCCGAGCCGGTGCCGTTGCCCGCCAGCCGGTTGAGAAAGTCGATGGTGGAGCCCATCATGCTGACGTTCTGCGCGTCGGTCGGCGGCGGCGTGGAGGCCGTCGGGTTGAGGACCGGATCGAGCGTCTTCGCCGCATCCTGGATCAGCGGCAATTTTTCCTGTTGGTCGCTCGGAATGAAGCTCGACAAAGTAACGACGCGCGCCACTTGCGGCAAAGCCCGCAATTTTGCCGCCACCTGATCCGCGACCGTCAAGGACGGCTCCAGCACCTCAATGTCGTTGGCGCCGGCCTCCGGATCGCTCTTGAGCGCGAGATAGGTGGCGACCGCCTCGGTTTTGGGACTGCGCAGATTGATCGGATTGAAATCGAAGCGCAGCCAAAACAACAGCGGCAACCCGGCGGCGACAACGGCGAGCGTGATGATCAGGATCGGCATGCGATGCCGCGCCAAAAAACGATCGACCGGAGCCAACGCCTTGTAGCCAAGCGGATAGGGCTCGCCCGGCGGCTTAAGCACGCACAACAACGCCGGCAATAGCGTGATGCTGGTGGCGAACGCGATCAGCATGCCGACGCCGGCAATCAGACCAAGCTCGGATACGCCTTTGTAGACCGTCGGCAGGAACGACAGGAAGCCGGCGGCCGTCGCCAAGGCCGCGAGAGTGAGCGGCGCGCCGGCACGGCGGCCCGCTTGCAACAGCGCCTCGCGCAGATTGTCGATCTCGTGCCGTTCCGCCCGATAGCGGACGGAAAATTGCAAGCCGAAATCGACGCCAAGCCCGACGAACAGCACGGCGAAATAGACCGATATCAGATTGAGCGTACCGACCATCACCATGCCGAGCGCGGCGGTGATGGACAGTCCGACGGCGAGACAGACGAAGACTGCGAAAATGATGCGCGCCCAGCGCAGCGCCAGCCACAATATGACGAGCACCACGGCGATGGTCACGGTGGCGTTGAGCCCGGCATTTTCCTTGATGGTGGCGAATTCCTCGTCCGCCATCGGCACCGGGCCGGTCAGGCGCAGGCGCGCCTGATATTTGGACGCGAAATCGAGGTCTTTGGTGGCTTGGCGGATCGCATCCGTAGCCTGCTTGCCAGGTTCGAGCTCGGAATAATTGAGCGAAGCGCGGATCTGCAAGAAGCGCAGCAGTTCATCGGACGTCGAGGCGCGGCCCTGCACCAGCTCGTGCCAGGAAAAGCTCGCCGGCTGCCCGGCATTGACCTTTTCGATCGCATTGGCGGCAAGCGTCATCGGCCACGTCATGTTGTCGAGCGTGATCTGGCCGCCCTGCACGCCGAGCAGGCCGAATTGCAAGGCCTGAATAACGCCGCGCAGCGACGGGTCGCCGGCCAGCACCTGGATCAAGCGTTGCGCCTGGGTAAGCGCTTTCAATTGCGGCGCCAGATCCGAGGTCTTCTCGAACAAAAAGCCGTTCTGCGCGAAGAAGCTGCCGCCCTTCAACTGTTCGATCGACTGGAACAAGTCCTTCTGCTGCGACAGTCGTGCCACCAGCGCGCCGGTCGCTTCGTCGACCAATTCCGGCGTCGGCGCATCGACCACCGCGACAATGGTCTCAAATTGCGGGAAGGCGTTTTCCAAGGCGGCCTCGCGCTGCCGCCACGGAATGTTCGGCGAAATAAGCTGATTGATGTCCGTCGTCATCGCAAAATGCGTCGCGGCGTACCAGGACGAGACGACGGCCAGCAGAATCCCCGTGACGATCACCGGCCATGCATATTGCGCGCAAAGATCGATTGCGCGGACAACGAAGGCGGTGATTGTTTTCATGGGCTGGTCAGCGCAACGGATTGGTCAACGGGATCGGCGGATGAACGAACGGGTTTGAGGCGTCAAGAGAAAGGCGAAATGGTGGCGGATGAATCGCTGCGGAAGGGCCTAGATGCCCTGAATGGCTCGAAAAGTGAAATCCTGGATATTTTCCTATCCTTGCCCGCCTGCTGCGCTGCCGTTGATTGGCCGACATGCCGGAATCTCGCTTTTTGCGGCCGATTAGCCGCCAACGTGCCGGACCCCGAACCGGTTGCACAAAACCGCGTTGCCTTTGGACGGCAGGGAATGAAGCCCGGTTCAAATGCGCTAGAATGGCTTTGCACGAGGCCGGCTGGACAAGCGGCCCCATTTCCGCTCAATGAGGCGGTTTGAGGGGTCAATCCTCGGCCGATGCGGCGGAACCAACCTAAAGCAACGGATCCGGGCTTGATTGCAGCGCCTTCGCGGCCAACTAAGTCAGACAAGAGCTAAGTCAGACAAGAGTTGGACAACTGGGACAAGTAATCGCGGCAGCGGCATTATTGCGACGCAAGGCCGCAGCTTAGACATTAACCGTGATGTGAACCGGCCGATCGACCGGGAGGTCTTGATGAAAGTGATACTCGCTCAACCCCGCGGTTTCTGCGCCGGAGTGGTGCGCGCCATCGAGATTGTCGAGCGAGCGCTGCAGAAATTCGGCCCGCCGGTCTATGTCCGTCACGAAATCGTGCACAACAAGCACGTGGTGGAAAGCCTCAAAGCCAAGGGTGCGCGCTTCGTCGAGGACCTCTCCGAAGTTCCCGCCAACGCGGTCACCATTTTCAGCGCCCATGGCGTCGCCAAGAGCGTCGAGGAAGAAGCCGCATCGCGCAATCTGCCGGTATTGAACGCCACCTGCCCGCTGGTCACCAAGGTGCACAATCAGGGCAAGCGCTATGTCGGTCAGGGACGCCGGCTCATTCTCATCGGCCATGCCGGACATCCGGAGGTCGAGGGCACCATGGGCCAGATCGCCGAGCCGGTAACGCTGGTGCAGACCGAGAGCGACGTCGCCGCGCTCGACATCCCGGTCGATACTCCGGTCGCTTATGTCACGCAGACCACGCTGTCGGTCGACGATACCCGCGGCATCATCGCCGCGCTGCATAAGCGCTTCACCGACATCGTCGGCCCGGAGACGCGCGACATCTGCTACGCCACGCAGAACCGGCAGACCGCGGTGCGCGAACTGAGTGAGCTCGTCGACGTTATCCTGGTGGTCGGCGCCAAGAACAGTTCCAATTCCAACCGGCTGCGCGAGATCGGCGAAGAGGCCGGCACGCCGAGCTACCTGATCGCCGACGGCAGCGAGCTCGACTCGGCCTGGTTTAACGACGCCAAGACGGTCGGCATCACCGCCGGCGCCTCGGCGCCCGAAGTTCTGGTGGAGGACGTCATCAGCGCGCTGCGGCGGCTTGGGCCGGTCGATGTGAGTCAACTCCATGGCCGGCATGAAACGATAGAGTTCCGCCTGCCGCCGGAACTGACCGATGGCGCGACCGCGGGCCGCGTCACCGCGAAGGTCTAAATCGCTTACCCTTTCATTCGCAGTCCCGGCCCGGCGAACTTAAAGCGCAACGTTAAAACTTAAGACAAAAGGGGATTAAGAGCTTTGGGTGTATCTCTAAGACAGAAAGTGAAAGTCGGCGCTTATGTGATGCGCCAGCGTCTGGCTGGCCGTAAGCGTTATCCGCTGGTGCTGATGCTGGAGCCGCTGTTCCGCTGCAACCTCGCCTGCACCGGCTGCGGCAAGATCGATTACCCCGACGCCATCCTCAACAAGCGCCTGTCGGTGCAGGAATGCCTCGACGCCGTCGACGAGTGCGGCGCGCCGATGGTCGCCATTCCGGGCGGCGAGCCGCTCATTCACAAGGAGATCGGCGAGATCGTCAAAGGCATCGTCGCGCGCGGAAAATTCGTCTCGCTGTGCACCAACGCGCTGCTTTTGGAAAAGAAGCTCGATCTGTTCGAGCCGTCGCCTTATCTGTTTTTCTCGGTGCATCTCGACGGCATCAAAGAGCATCACGACAAGTCGGTATGCATGGACGGCGGCTTCGAGAAGGCCGTGTCCGCAATCAAGGCCGCCAAGACCAAAGGCTTTGCCGTCAACGTCAACTGCACGGTGTTCGACGGCCATCCGGCCGAAGACATCGCCAAATTCCTCGACCTCACCGCCGAACTTGGCGTCGGCGTGTCGATCTCTCCCGGCTACGCCTATGAGCGCGCGCCCGACCAGGAGCACTTCTTGAACCGCCGCAAGACCAAGGAGCTGTTCCGCAAGGTCTTCGCGCTCGGCAGGGGCAAGAACTGGAATCTCACCCATTCCGGCATGTTCCTTGACTTCCTTGCTGGCAACCAGGAATTCCACTGCACGCCCTGGGGCATGCCCACCCGCAACATCTTCGGCTGGCAGAAGCCCTGCTATCTGCTCGGCGAGGGCTACGCCAAGACGTTTGCCGAATTGATGGACACCACGGACTGGGACGCCTACGGCACCGGCGCCTACGAAAAATGCGCCAACTGCATGGCGCATTGCGGCTACGAGCCGACCGCGGCGCAAGCGATGATGGATCATCCGCTGCAGGCGGCGATGCTGGCTTGGAACGGCATCAAGACCGAAGGCCCGATGGCGCCGGAAATCTCGCTGGAGCACCAGCGTCCCGCGCAATACGTCTTCGACAGCAACGTGCAGCTCACGCTGTCGCAGATGCGCGCCAACGAAGCGCGCGAGAAGGCGGCGAAGGAAGCGGCGAAAAACGCGGCCAAGGACGCCGGCCAGACCTCGGCCAGCGCGGCCTAAGCTATCCGTCATTCCGGGGCGCCGCACAGCGGCGAACCCGGAATCCATAGTCACGACAGGTCACGTAACGCACCGCGCATCTCCTGTGCGGCGGTTGTTTATTCAGCCGACGGATCATGCCGATCGAGAGGCGCGCTTGCGATTGAGAATCTCAGCAACGCGTGTGCCTTTTTACGTCCGCGGTGCTGCGCCAGCGTGCTTTTTTCGCTTCGTCGAACCAGGCATCCAATGCCGCCTTTACAGCGGGCTGATCCTTACGCTTGTGCCCAATTTGGGTGCAATGCCCGTCACATCCCCCACGCCACCGTCTTGGCGTTGCCGCTTCTGAGATTGCGATAGCGCGCCAGCGCCCACAGCGGGAAGAATTTCGCATAGCCATGGTAACGCAGATAAAACACGCGCGGAAAACCCGTCGCGGTGTAGCGCTCCTCGTTCCAGAAACCGTCGGCGTCCTGGTTGTCGGCGAGATATTTGACGCCGCGCGCCACCGCCGGATGATCGACTTCCCCGGCGGCCATGAGCCCGAGCAGCGCCCAGGCGGTCTGCGAGGCGGTCGACGGCGCCTTCTCATAGCCCTTGTAGTCGAGCTTGTAGCTTGAGCCGTCCTCGCCCCAGCCGCCGTCCTCGTTCTGGATCGCGGCGAGCCAATCGGCCGCTTTGCGCATTTCCGGCGCCTCGCGCCGCAGTCCCGCGGCATTGAGCGCGCAGAGCACCGACCAGGTGCCGTAGATGTAGTTCATGCCCCAGCGGCCGTACCAGGAGCCGTCGGCAAGCTGCGTCTTGCGCAGATAATCGACGGCGCGCATCACCGCCGGGCTTTGCGTGTCGCCCAACTGCGCCAGCATTGACAGGCAACGCGCGGTGACGTCCTCGGTTGGCGGATCGAGCAGCGCGCCGTGGTCGGCGAACGGAATATTGTTGAGATAATAATATTCGTTGTCGGCGTCGAACGCGCCCCAGGCGCCGTTACTGCTCTGCATGCCGACGATCCATTCGCGCGCACGTTCGATCGCGGCGCGATAGTCCGCCGGCGCCGCGCCTTGCGGCGTCAGACCTTGCAGGCGGTCCATCGCCATCGCCACCACCGCGGTGTCGTCGACGTCGGGATAGTGCGGATTGGCATATTGGAAGGCCCAGCCGCCGGGCCGCAGGTCGGGCCGCCGCGCGATCCAATCGCCCTTCACGTCGAGCACCTGCATGGGTTTCAACCAATCGAGACCGCGCTTGACCGCCACCGCGACGCGCTCGCCGCCGGCTTCCAACAGCGCGTGGCAAGCGAGCCCGGTGTCCCAGATCGGCGACACGCAAGGCTGGCAATAGGCTTCGTCGCCATGCAAGACCAGAAGCTTCTCGATCGATTGGCGCGCGATGGCGCGCTGCGGATGATTTTCCGGACAGCCAAGCGCGGCATACATCATCACGCTGTTGGCCATGGCCGGGAAAATCGCGCCAAGTCCGTCCTCGCCGTTGAGCCGCTCGCCGACCCAGGCCACGGCGCGGTCGATGGCGCGCGCCCGCGTGCGCTTGGGAAACAGCGGCTCGGCCGCGCGCAAGACCTCATCGACCGCGCGGAAAAACCAGAACCACGACGCCTTCTGCTGCGGCGCCTTCGGCGTCGGCCCGAGCGACTGCGGCGGCTCGAGAAACAGTTCGCCGATGGCGACGCCTTTGGCGTTCACCGCGCGCGGCTTCTTCGCCATCAGCACCAGGAGCGGCACGATCACGGTGCGGCTCCAATACGAGATCTTGTCGAGATGGAATGGAAACCATTTCGGCAACAGCATGATCTCGACCGGCATTTCCGGCACGGCGCGCCACGGCACGATGCCGTAGAGCGCCAACAGGCAGCGGGTGAACACGTTGGACCGCTCAGCGCCGCCGCGCAGCCGGATTGCCTCGCGGGCGCGGTGCATGTGCGGCGCCTGCGGCGCATCGCCGATCATCTTGAGCGCGAAATAGGCCTTCACCGTCGCGCTCATGTCGAACTCGCCGTCGCGGAACAGCGGCCAGCCGCCGTGCGCGCCCTGGATGCGGCGCAGATAGACGGCGATTTTTTGCTCAAGCGCCGCGTCGACCGGCTCGCCGAGATAATGGCGCAGCAGCACATATTCGGCGGGGATGGTGGCGTCGGCTTCCAGCTCGAACAGAAAATGTCCGTCGGCGCGTTGCCTGGCCAACAGCGCCTCGGTGGCCGCTTCGATTGGGCGATCAATATCCAAGGCGCTGATTTGGCCCATGTCGCTCATTGCAGTTTTGCCTGGAGATCAGCGATGAGTTCGGCGGCGCGGTTGCCGGAGCGGACCGCGCCTTCTATTGTTGCGGGTAGACCGGTATCGGTCCAATCGCCCGCCAGAATGAGATTGCGCCACGCGGTTGCCGCCTCCGGCCGCTTGGCATCCTGCGCCGGCATCGCGGCGAAAGTGGCGCGGCGCTCGCGCACGATCTGCCAAGGGGGTAATTCCGGCGATAGCCCGGTGACGCTTGCGACCTCCGCCCAGATCGTCTTGGCGAGCTCCTCCCGCGGCGTATCGACCAGGCGGTCGCCGGCGCTGATGGTGACCGACAACCGGCCGGGGAAAGCGAAAATCCATTCGACCGTGCCGTTGATCACGCCGAGGAGCGGCGGCTGATCCGCCGACGGATCGACCTTGAAATGCGCGTTGACGATGGCGCGGAATTCGGTCGGCACCTCGAGGCCGCGGATCAGCGTCGCGGCGGTATATGGCGGCACCGCGAGGATGACGGCATCGTCCTCGGCCAGTGCGATCGTCTCGCCGCCGAAATCGAGCGCGTCGATGCGTTTTGTGCCGAAACGAATGGCGCGAAGTTGATGCTCGAGCCGCAGCTTCGCGCCGCGCCGTTGTAGCAGCGCAAGGGCGGGCTCGACCAGCGTCGCGCTCAAGCCGTCGCGGGCAACGAGCGGCCGGCAGGCCCGGCCGCCGGCGGCGAGCGTTTCGCGGATCACCGCGGCGGCAAGCTTCGCCGAGCCGCGCGGCGGATCGATATTCAGCGCCGCGAGCAAGAGCGGCTCGACCAGCCGCCAATAGAGCGGCCCTTTGGTAGCAACGATTTCGCCGACGGTCTTGCCGGCCGGCGGCCACAGCAATCGCGCCAGCGCCACATAATCGAGCGCGTGGGTGCCGGGCACGCGCCGGCCGGGATCGAAAATCCACCACGGCACGCGGCCATCGTTCATTCGCAACGTCCAGCGCTGCGCGTTCGCCAGATCGATGAACTGGAACTCGGCCGATCGCGGCCCGATCAGGCGGTCCGCGGCGCCGACCTCGCGCAGATAATCGAGCGCGGCGCGATTGCCGGACAGCAGCAGATGATTGCCGTTATCGATGGTCATGCCGATCGCGGCGTCGTGATAAGAGCGGCAGCGGCCGCCGGCGAACGCGGTGGCCTCGTGCACGACCACGTCCTCGCCGCGGCCGGAGAGTTTCAACGCCGCCGACAGCCCGGCAAGCCCGGCGCCGATGATGTGGACGGTGCGGCTCATCGCAAAAATGGCATCAGAACAGATTGCGCAACACGATCAAAAGAATTTTGGCGCGCGGCAAATGCACCGGCTGCCGTGGCGGCGCAAAGCCACGCGCGATCAATTGGTCGAGAATGAGGCGATAGGCCTCGGCCATGATGCGCGGCGCCCGCACCGCCCGCCGCGTACATTGCGCCATGATCGTGGCGGCCTGGTCGAACTCGGCCTTCGCCCGCTCGACGATCGGCTTGCAGGCTTCACCGAGCAGCGGACTGGCCAGCACAGCCGCCGGATCGGTGTCGATGATGCCGGCGTCGCGCAACGCCTCGCGCGGCAGATAGAGCCGTCCCAGCGCCGCATCCTCGTCGAGGTCACGCAGAATGTTGGTGAGCTGCAGCGCGCGGCCGAGATGATGGGCGAGCGCCAGGCCTTTATCACGCTCAAGTCCGAACACGCGCACCGACAGCCGGCCGACCGCGCAGGCGACGCGGTCACAGTAAAGATCGAGCGTCGCGGCATCCGGCGCGCGAATGTCGGACGCGACGTCCATCTCCATGCCGGCGATGACGGCGAGAAAGTCGCCATGCGCGAGATCAAAATTGCGAATGGCTTCGGCGAGCCCCAACAGCTGCGGCTGAGCCAGCCCCCCGTAGAGCGCGGCAAGATCGCTGCGCCAGCGTTCGAGCGCGGCGCTCCTTTCGTCGCGCGGCCCGGGATCGTCGGCAATGTCGTCGACGGCGCGGCAGAACGAGTAGATCTCGAACATGGCGTCGCGCTGGGTGCGCGGCAGGATGCGCATCCCATTATAGAACGAGCTGCGCGAGGCGCGCTCGGCGGCTTGGGTGGGCTTGTTCACTCAAGCACCCCGCGGCTTTTGTGCGGCGGATTGGAATCGCCGGCCGCAACGCTGCGCGGCGCCGCGCAGCACGCCGAACAGCGTGCCGCTGGCGACGGCAGGCAGCGCGAGATGCACCCGCTCGCTCAACGGATCGCGGACCTTGAGCAGGCGCGTGAGGCGATGCGCCAAGGTATTGATGACGGCGACTTCCAGGCCGAGCCGGGTGTCGGCGATCGCCGCGGCGAAGCCGTCGCTGTCGCCGAGCAGCCGTTCGGTGCGCTCGGCCAGCCGGTGCAGGCAGTCGAGCAGAGCCGGCGCCGCGCGCGCGGCGCCGAGCTGTTCGACGCTTGCTCCGCTCGCGGCGAGCGCGTCCTGCGGAACATAGACGCGGTCGAGATGGCGATAGTCGTCCTTGCAGTCCTGCAGATGATTGATGATTTGCAGCGCGGCGCACAAAGCGTCATTGGCCGGCCAAACGCTGCGGCTCTCGCCATGGACGTCGCAGACGAAGCGGCCGACCGGCATGGCGGACAGCGCGCAATAGGAGATCAGATCGTCCCAGTCGCGATAGCGCAGCTTGGTGACGTCGAGCTTGAACGCGGCAATCAGATCCTGGGCATGCTTCGGCGATAGCCCGCGCTCGGCGAGCACGGCGCGCAGCCGCACCGCCACCGCATCGTCGGTATTGGCGCCGTTTAGTCCGGTTTCGAGCCGGTCGAGCAAGCGCAGCTTCTCGTCGGCCGGCAGCGTCGCATGATCGGCGATGTCGTCGGCGGTGCGCACGAAATTGTAGAACGCCAGGATCGGTCCGCGATGCCGCGGCTGGATCAGGAACGACGCCACCGGGAAATTCTCGTCCCGATGCCCCTTGCCGGATCGTAATACGCTTGCGTCGCTCATCGCGCTTCCGAAATATTGGCTTGCGCGCGGCCTTTCCACATGCCGCCGCGCCCACGCGCATGCTGATAGGCGGAATCCACAGTGAAGGCCATATACATCGCCGCGATCGCCGGCAGCAGCGGCGCCCAAAGGATCGAGAGCTCGTAGAAGCGCAGCGTGGGGCGGAACGCGAAAGTCATCAAGAGCCAGGTAAACAGGCCGATGAATTGCGGCAGCCCGCCGGCAAACAACGCAAGTGCGACCGGCGCGAGGTAAGTCAGCGCCAGGCCGACAATGGCGCCGGCGAGCAGCAAGGGCGAATAGCGCAGTTGCGCATAGGCGCTGCGTGACACCATGCGGCGGATGTCTGCGATTGCCGGATAAGCGCGGATACTGTGCACGCGATCGGTCAAGGCAATCGAGATCGGACCGTGACTCTTGAGCACCTTGGCCAGCGCGCAATCGTCGATCAAGGCGTCGCGGATCGCGGCGAGGCCGCCCGCCTGTTGCAGCGTGTCGCGGCGCACCAGCATGCAGCCGCCGGCCGCGGCCGCGGTCGAACGCCGCGGATTATTGGCCCAGGCGAAGGGATAGAGCATCTGGAAGAAGAAAATGAAGGCCGGCACGAAGATGCGTTCGGCAAAACTCTTGCAGCGCAGTTTCGCCATCAGCGAGGTCAGCACCAGGCCGCGCTGATCCGCCCGCGCCACGAGAGAAGCCACGGCATCCTCGGCATAGACGATGTCGGCGTCGGTCAACAGGAGATACGTCGGCGGCGTCGTGCCGGTCACGACGAATTCCACGCCCTGCTGCTGTGCCCATAGCTTGCCGGTCCAGCCGGCCGGCAGCGGCCGGCCCGGCAGCACGGTCAGCCGCTCGCCGGCGCCGATCAAGGTCGCGGCGCCGCGCGCCACCTCCGCGGTGCCATCGCAGCTCTGATCGTCGACCACGATCACGGTGAGCTCACCCGGATAATTCTGCCGCAGCAGCGAGGTGACGGTCTGGCCGACGCAGCCGGCCTCGTCGCGCGCGGGAATAACGGCGGCGACCGCAGGCCAGGCGCCCGGCGGCGCGACGGCCTCGTCATCGCGCTCGGCCGCCCGCCAAAAACCGCCCCGCGCGGCGATCAGATAGAGCCAGATCGCCAGCACCATTGACGCTATAAGGTCGTTCGCCACACATTCTCCTTCGGGGATGGGTAAGGCCGTTTCCGGCGGGGTTTTACCCGCCCGTTATCCCTTAAATGTAGGACCTGATATAGGGACCCCGCCTCCCCGGCCCTTGCCACCCCGCGGGCGGGGAGGTTCGGAAGGGAAGCCAGGCAGATAACCCGATGGATGCCAAAAACAGCCCTTTTCTGGCGCGCCTCGATGCGGTCGCGGCCGATACCGAGGCGCTCCTCGACCGGCTCCTTGCCGCGACGCCGGCCGCCGGCGAATTAAGCCGCCCGGCGCGGCTTCTCGAGGCCATGCGCTATGTGAGCCTCGGCGGCGGTAAGCGGTTCCGGCCGTTTCTGGTGGTCGAATCGGCGAACCTGTTCGCCGTGCCGCGGGCCAATGCCCTGATGGCGGGCGCGGCGCTGGAATGCGTGCATTGCTACTCGCTGGTGCACGACGATCTGCCGGCCATGGACAACGATGAACTGCGGCGCGGGCAGCCAACCGCCCACAGGAAATTCGACGAGGCAACCGCGATTCTGGCTGGCGACGGCCTGCTCACTTACGCGTTCGATATCCTCGCTCGTTCTCAGACCCATCCGGATGCGGTGGTGCGCGTGGAACTCATAGGCGCGCTCGCGCGCGCCGCGGGCGTTGGCGGCATGGCGGGTGGGCAAATGCTCGATCTGGCCGCCGAGGGTCGCTTCGCACATAACGGCCCGTTGCATCTGGGC
>JASHOX010000153.1 GCA_030038415.1 Xanthobacteraceae bacterium | reverse complement strand
ATCCTGGCCGTCGGGCAGCGTCGCGAGTTTCAGGCTCTTGCCGGGCTTGAGCAGCGGCAGGGCGACATCGACCGCGCGGTAGGAGGCGCGCCTGCCGGCCTCGTCGCCGTCGAAGCACAGGATCGGTTCGTCGGCCATCCGCCACATCAGCGCCAGCTGCTCGGCGGTGAGCGCGGTGCCGAGCGGCGCCACGGTTGCTTCGTACCCCGCGGTGACCATGGCGATGACGTCGATATAGCCCTCGACTGCGATGACGCGCGCGCCGTCGTGGGCGGCTTTGCGCGCGGCGGCGATGTTGTAGAGCGTCGCGCCCTTGTGAAACAGCGGTGTCTCCGGCGAATTGAGATATTTCGCGGACACGTCCTTATCGAGCGCGCGGCCGCCGAAGGCGATGACGCGGCCGCGCCAATCGCTGATCGGGAACATCACGCGATCGCGAAAGCGATCGTACGGCACCGGAATATCCTCGCCGGTGACGACAAGCCCGGCTTCCGCCATATCCTCGACGGAAACTCTAAGCGCGCCGAGATGCTCTTTGAGCGCATATTGCTCGGCGAGCGCGTAGCCGAGCCGGAACTTGAGCTGCGTCGCCGCATGGATGCCGCGGTCGAGCAGATAGCCGCGGCCGCGCGCGCCGTTTCGCGAGGCAAGCGTCGCCTCGAAATATTTGGCGGCGAGCTCGACGATGTCGTGCAGCGTCTTGCGCCGCTCTTCATGGGCGGCGGCTTCGCGCGTCATCACCGGCAACGGCACGCCGGCCTGCGCCGCCAGCCGCTCGACCGCTTCCGGGAAGCTCACCCCTTCGGTGAGCATCAGAAAATCGAAAATGTTGCCGTTCTTGCCCGAGGAGAAGTCGAACCACATCGCCTTCTGGTCATTGACGAAGAACGACGGCGTCTTCTCCTTGTTGAACGGGGAGAGCCCCTTCCATTCGCGCCCGGCCTTGCGCAATTTCACGCGCCGGCCGACGACTTCCGAAACCGGAAGCCGCGCGCGCAGCTCGTCGAGAAATTGCGGCGTAAAGCGCATGTGATTCGCTAGGGTAGCGCAGTCAGGGGCTCAATATAGGGCGGCAGTCCCGCATGCGCCTGTGGGCAGCGCCGGCGGCGGCCTTGTCCCGGTTATCCACAGGGAGCCCGGTCGTCATGGCCGGGCTTGTCCCGGCCATCCACGTCTTTGTTGTTTTGCTGAAATCCAAGACGTGGATGCCCGGCACAGGGCTGGGCGTGAGGCGCTACCCCAGCCGATCCCCCTCCGCGGTAAAGCCGAACAGCCGCTGCACCCGGTAATAGCGCGGCGAGCGCGGCTGCGTGATACCCCATTGGTCGGAGCGGCCGGGCTTGAACTTCCAATAGTCGGACGGCCGCGGCCTATAGCTGTCGTCGATCTGCAGCACCTCGGCGGCGTATTCCAGCGGCACCTCGTCGGGGCCGCAGAAATAGGCGAAGACGTTGTTGCCGGGCCCGTGGCGGCCGGGACCCCATTCGATCGGGTAGCCATTGTCCTTCATGCGGCCCATGCCGCGCATCACGGAATCGAATTCCGGCATTTCGAATGCGATGTGATTGAGCGTCGGCAGGTTCATTTTGCACAACACGATCGAGCAATGATCGGAATTGTCGCAATGCAGGAACCACAGCGGCGCATTGTCGTCGATGACGCGAAAGCCGAGCGCTTGGGTGAAAAACCGCAAAGTGGCGTCGAAATCACGGGTGTTGAGATTGGCGTGCACGATCTTGCGCGGCCGATCGGTAACGTCGGCTCTGTCGGCGTGATCGGCGCAATCGGTGACGAAGGCGAGGTTGCGGCCGTCCGGGTCCTTGCAGGCAAAGCCGTAGCCGCCGCCAAGCGCGGTCAGCTTTGCCGGCGCGCTCGGCTTGGCTCCGGCCGCAGAGATCTTTTCGTGCAAGGCATCGACGCCGGCGCGATCGGCGACATCGAAGGCGATGCGCACGACCGCCGGCTGCGGGCCACAGTGCAGGCCGAGCACGTGATGATAGCCGCCGGTACCGCGGAAATAACGCGCCTCATTGCTGGCCGCCACCGGCGCTAGTCCCCACACGGTTTCATAGAAACGTGCCGCTTCGTCGAGATTACTGGCGACCAGTTCGACGCTGCGGACGCCGCGAATGAGGCAAGCCGACATATCCATCTGTCTCCGTTATCGGTTCTGAGAAATTGGCACGATCATGCGGTCAGCTCAAACCATCGCCGCGTCGCGTGCGGCTAGGCCTTTGGCAAAGGCACGATGCATGCGCGCAACGTCTGGCGCGATGCCGGTGAGCAGCCGAAATGCTTCGACCGCCTGATACACACACATGCCGCCGCCGTTGAGCACGCGCGCGCCCTTGCCGGCCGCGGCTTTGAGGAATTCGGTTTCGACCGGAGTATAGATGACGTCGGCGGCCCAATGTGTCGGCTTAAGCGCGGCCACGGGTATCGGGTTGCCTGGAAATCCGGTCATGCCGACCTGCGTGGCGTTGACGATGCCGTCGGCCGCCGCGATCTCGCGCCGAAGATCGCCGGCCACGCGGCAGCGATCCGCGCCGTAGTGCTTGGCCACATCGGCTTTGAGTGCGCCCGCGCGAGCGCCGTCGAGGTCATGGATGATGAGAACGGCAACGCCGAGATCCATCAGAGCAAACGCGACAGCACGTCCGGCGCCGCCGGCGCCGACCTGAACGACGGCCGCACCCCGCGCGTTATCGGCGCCGAATGTTTCCGCAAAACTGTTGCGCCAGCCGCTGCGATCGAAGTTGTAGCCGGTGGTGCGGCCGTCCGGCGCGATCGCCACGGTGTTGACCGCGCCGACTTGTGCGGCTTCCGGGTCCACCGCATCGAGCAGCGGAATGATCTCCTGCTTGAAGGGGTAGGTGATGTTGGCGCCGGCGAAGCCGGCGACTTTGATCGCTTCGAGAAGCTGCGGCAGCTGTCGCCCGGGCATACGATCGGCATCCATGAGATGGTAATAGCCGTCGACCGCGGCGGCCTCGAACGCATCGGCAAACAGCGCCGGCGACAGCGAGCCCTGGATGTTCCGGCCAATGAGCCCGAGCAAAATCCTGCGCCTGGTCATGAAAAGCCCTGGTGCCTGACGCAGCCAAACCGCGTCGTCTAGCCGCCGAGCAATTTCTTTACTTGCGCGCTGGCCTTGGAAAAATCCATCCGGCCAGAAAAGCGCTGCTTGAGCGCCGTCATGGTGCGGCCCATGTCTTTCAGCGTCTCGGCTTCGATCTCCTTGATCAGCGTCGAGATTGCGGACGCGGCTTCGAGGTCCGACATCTGCTTGGGCAGATACGCGGAGATGATCTCGATTTCCTCGCGCTCCTGGGCGGCGAGTTCGCTGCGGCCGGCCTTCTCGTAGATATCGAGCGATTCCTGGCGCTGTTTGATCATCTTGCCCATGACGTCGAGAATCTCGGCATCGCTCAGCGTCGTCCGCTCAGCGCCGCCGGTTTCCCGCTGCAAAATCGCGGCATTGATCAGGCGCAGCGTCGAGACGCGGCGCGCCTGGCCTGACTTCATCGCCTCTTTCAAGGCGCTGTTGATATCGTCGCGCAACACGGCTAAGGCCTCTCGTAAATAGCGCCCGTTGGGGCTGACGGGCGAGCCGCAATGATTTAGGCCCTTCGCCATGCCGACACAACCGCAGTCGTCCACGCCATTGGCCATGAAAACACTGGCCCGTTGGGACGAGCCCAAGCCGACGGCGCTCCTGGTGCTGGCGGACGGCACCGCGCTCGAAGGCTTCGGCTTTGGCGCGACCGGCCATGCCGTCGGCGAGGTCTGCTTCAACACCGCCATGACCGGCTACGAGGAGATTCTCACCGATCCGTCCTATGCCGGCCAGATTATCACCTTCACATTCCCCCATATCGGCAATGTCGGCACCAACGAGGAGGACATCGAGACCGTCAATCTCGCGGCGACGCCGGGCGCGCGCGGCGTCGTGCTGCACTCCGCCGTCACGGCGCCATCGAACTACCGCGCTACGCGCGATCTCGATGCCTGGCTGAAAAGCCGCGGCGTCATCGGGCTTGCCGGGCTCGACACCCGCGCGCTGACCGCGCTCATTCGCGAGAAGGGCATGCCCAATGCCGTGATCGCGCATGAGCCGTCCGGACGCTTCGATCTCAATGCGCTCAAGCGCGAGGCGAAAGCCTGGCCGGGACTCGTCGGCATGGATCTCGTGCCGATGGTGACGACCGGCCAGCGTTTCACCTGGGACGAAACGCCGTGGCGGTGGGGCGAGGGCTATGGCCGGCAGGACCGTTTGGAATTCAACGTCGTCGCCATCGACTACGGCATCAAGCGCAACATTCTGCGCCAGTTGGCCGGTAACGCCTGCAAAGTCACAGTGGTGCCGGCGACGACGTCGGCTGCCGAGATATTGGCGCTCAAGCCCGACGGCATTTTCCTGTCCAACGGGCCGGGCGATCCGGCCGCCACCGGCGAATATGCCGTGCCGGTGATCCGTACCTTGATCGAGCACAAACCGGTTTTCGGCATCTGCCTCGGCCATCAGATGCTGGCGCTCGCGGTCGGCGCCAAGACCATGAAGATGCATCAGGGCCATCACGGCGCCAATCATCCGGTGAAGGACCTGTTAACCGGCAAGGTCGAGATCACCTCGATGAATCACGGCTTCGCCGTCGACCGGGCGACGCTACCGGACAATGCGGTCGAGACGCACATCTCCTTGTTCGACGGCTCCAATTGCGGACTAGCCCTCAAAGACCGGCCGGTGTTCTCGGTGCAGTACCATCCGGAAGCCTCGCCCGGCCCGCGCGACAGCCATTTATTGTTCAGTCGCTTTGTCGAGATGATGCGCAACGGAAAGCGGATCTAGGCGAGCCGAGCCGGCAGCAAACGCGCGTTATGAATTTTCAACCTAAAGTCCTGTAGAAACGCCGGCCTGCTGGCGAATTGAACATCATGCCGACCTCGACGAGCGCGACCGACCCAATTACCTACAATTTTAGGGATGATGGCCGGATTCCCAATAATCCACATCTGCCGCTTGTGCTTTATCGCGCCGGCATCGATCTAGCCGGCTCGCCCGACCCCGAAGCCGTGATCGAAAAGACCTTTGCGGCCAACGGCTGGGGCAATATGTGGCGCAACGGCATATACCCTTACGTGCACTATCATTCGATGATCCATGAAGCGATGGGCATCGCCCGCGGGCGGGCCAGAGTGCGGTTCGGCGGCGAGAATGGCGAAGAGATCGAAATCACACCCGGTGACGTCGTCATCCTGCCGGCCGGCACCGGCCATCAGTGCCTGGAGCAGAGCCCGACGCTGGTCGTCATCGGTGCCTATCCTCCAAGCGGCAGCTACAATCTCTGCCGTGGCACCAGGCCCGACCACGCCAAGGCTGTATTGACCATTCCGAAAGTGCCGCTGCCGCCGACCGATCCGGTGTTCGGATCGGACGGCCCTTTGATCGCGCTGTGGCGCTGATCAAGCGATCTATCGCGACGTGATTGCCAAACGAGCCGGATCAGGCGCGAATCCATGGCTTGATAGGTCCGGCCGGCCGCGATCAAAATCGCCCATTTGCACCGTAGAGCCAAGCCTGAAACGGCAATAGAATGCCTCGGTACGGCAATGTGCGAAAAACATAAGGGGGGACACCATGAGAAGAATGACTGTTATTCCGGCTGCCGCGCTGGCGCTGATCGCCGGCCCGGCGCTGGCGCAGCAAAAGACGGTCAAGATCGGCTTCATCTCGACCTTCTCAGGCCCGGTCGCCGCGATCGGCAATGACATGAAGAATTCGTTCGAGCTCGGGCTCGATCAGCACGGCCGCAAGCTCGGCGGCCTGCCGGTCGAAGTCATTTACGCCGACGACCAGCTCAAGCCGGAAGTCGGGGTGCAGAAGACCCAGGAATTGATCGAGTCCGACCATGTCGATTTCGTCGTCGGCTATATCTGGTCGAACGTGCTGCTCGGTTCGCTCAAGCCGCTCGTCGATTCCAAGACCATGACGGTCGTCACCAATGCCGGGCCCAATCAACTGGCTGGCGAACTCTGTTCGCCTTATGTGTTCTCGACCTCGTGGCAGAACGATCAGACCCCGGCCGCGGTCGGCCGCTACATGAACGAGAAGGGCGTCAAGACGGCGTTTTTGATGGGCCCGAACTATGCCGCCGGCAAAGACATGCTGGCCGGCGTGCAGACGACCTTCCAAGGCAAAATCGTCGGCCAGGAATTGACGCGCTGGCCCGATCAGCTTGATTTCTCCGCGGAGCTGTCGAAGGCGCGCGCGGCCAAGCCCGACGCCATCTTTGCGTTCTATCCGGGCGGCGCCGGCATTCAATTCGTCACCCAATATGTGCAGGCCGGGCTGAAGGGTCAGATTCCGCTCTACACCGCGTTCACCATCGACGATCTATCGCTGCCGCGGCTCAAGGATCTCGCGGTCGGGGTCCCCGGCGCCCAGGAATGGGTCAACGATCTGCCCAACGACGCCAACAAGACATACGTCGCCGACTACAAAGCGAAATACCACGCCTCGCCCTCGTTCTATGGCGCGCAGACCTATGACGCCGTCGGCCTGATCGACAGCGCCATCACCGCGGTCAACGGCGACCTCAGCAACAAAGAGGGCATGCGCAAGGAGATGGAAAAGGCCGATTTCAAGTCGGTCCGCGGCGACTTCAAGTTCGGCAACAACCACATCCCAATCCAGAATTTCTATCTGCAGGATGCGGTGAAGAACGCCGACGGCTCTTACGCGCTCAAGACCGTCGCCTTGATCGTCAAGGACGACCAGGACAGGTTCCACGACCGCTGCCCCATGAAGTGAGTTGACGCCCGCGTAAATCTGCCGCTCATTCCCGCGCAAGCGGGAATCCAGTTCGCCCTGTACTATTTCGCAGATTGGGTCCCCGCTTTCGCGGGGACGATCGGCTGACAGATGCTGTATTTCATCGAGCAGTTCTTGAACGGCATCCAGCTCGGCATGCTGCTGTTTCTGCTGGCGGCCGGATTGACGCTGATCTTCGGTATCATGGATCTGGTCAATCTGGCACACGGCTCGCTCTATATGCTCGGCGCTTATTTCGCCGCCACGTTTGCCGCCTGGACCAATAGCTTCGTGCTCGGCGCCGTTCTCGCCGTCGTCGCCACGCTAGTCGCCGGCATGGTGCTCGAAGTGATCGCGATACGCCGGCTCTACGGCCGCAATCATCTCGATCACGTGCTCGGCACGTTCGGGCTATTGCTGTTCTTCAATGAGCTGGTGCGCTTGGTTTGGGGACCGGCCGGCATGACGCTGTCGCTGCCGAGCGAGATGCTCACCGCCGTGCAAATCCCGCCCGGCCTTTACTATCCGGCCTATCGCCTCGTCATCATCGTGGTGACATTGGCGGTCGCGCTGCTGCTTTACGTGCTGGTGATGCGCACCCGGCTCGGCATGCTGATCCGCGCCGGGGCGTCCAATCGTGAAATGGTCGGCGCGCTCGGGGTCAATATCAAGCTCCTCTACACGCTGGTCTTCGGGCTCGGCGCGGCGCTGGCGGGGTTCGCCGGCTTGATGCAGGCGCCGATCCTCACGGTGCAGATCGGCATGGGCGAGAACATACTCATTCCGGCCTTTGTGGTCGTGGTCATCGGCGGCATCGGCTCGATCCGCGGCGCCTTCGTCGCGGCGCTCTTGGTCGGCGTCATCGACACGATCGGCCGCGCATTCCTGCCTGATTTGCTGCACCGCTATCTGAGCGAGAACGCCGCCGCCACGCTCGCTCCGGCGCTGTCGTCGATGTCGATCTATGTACTGATGGCGGTGGTGCTGGTGGCGCGCCCCGAAGGCCTGTTCCCCGCGGCGGGCCGATGAGCGAGTGGCGCAAGGACTGGCGCCACGGCCCATGGAGCCCGCGCATCGTGGTCAACGCCGGGCTTGTCACCGTCCTTGCGCTGGTCCCGGTCTACGCGGCATTCGCCGGCGATCCTTTCGCCATGACATTGTTCTCGCGCATTCTCATCATGGCGATCGCGGCGCTGAGCCTGAACCTGATCATGGGCTTCGGCGGCATGGTGAGCTTCGGCCACGCCGCTTGTCTCGGCATCGGCGGCTACGCCGTCGGCATCTTGGCCAAGGAAGGCATCGGCTCCGGTTTCGTGCAGTGGCCGGTCGCGGTCGTGGCATCTGCGATCTATGCCTTGGTGGTGGGCGCGCTATGCCTGCGCACCCGCGGCGTCTATTTCATCATGATCACGCTCGCTTTTGCGCAAATGGTCTATTACGTCGCCAGCGGTCTCGATCGCTACGGCGGCGATGACGGCTTGACCATCTATCACCGCAGCCAGTTCGGGCCTTTCGACCTCAACAACGCGACGCTGTTCTATTATCTGTGCTTCGCCTTGCTGCTGGCCAGCATTTATCTGGTCTGGCGCATCGTCAATTCGCGCTTCGGTCTGGTGATCCAGGGCGCGCGCTCGAACGAACCGCGTATGCGCGCCGTCGGTTTTCCGACGTTCCGCTACCGGCTGGTCTGTTTCGTCATCGCGGGCGCGCTGTGCGGCCTCGCCGGGGCGCTGCTTGCCAACCATACCAATTTCATCAGCCCGGCGATGATGCACTGGACGCGGTCCGGCGATCTCATCGTCATGGCGGTGCTCGGCGGCATGCATGCGATGTTCGGGCCGCTGATCGGCGCGATGGCTTTCCTGCTGCTGGAACAAGGACTGTCGCACGTCACCGACTATCCGGACCTCATTCTTGGCCCGCTGCTGTTGATCGTGGCGATCTACGTCAACGGCGGCATCGACGGGTTGCTCGGGGGCCCGCGCCGTGGCTGAGGCATTGCTCGAAATCGATGCTTTGACCAAGCGCTTCGGCGGCGTGATGGCCTCCGACGCGATTTCGCTCGCGCTGTCCCGCGGCGAATTGCATGCGCTCATCGGCCCCAACGGCGCCGGTAAGACCACGCTGATTGGACAGTTGACCGGCGAGATCGCGCCGGACAGCGGCCGCATCCGCTTTGAGGCCCGTGACGTCACCGCGTTGCCGGTCTATCGGCGCAGCCAGATCGGGCTCGCCCGTTCGTTTCAGATTGCCTCGCTGTTCGTGGAATTCACCGCGCTCGACAATGTCGCGCTCGCGGTCCAGGCGCATGCCGGCCATTCGTTCCGCTTCTGGCGCGCCGCGCGGTGCGAGCCGGAACTGCGCGCGCCGGCCCGTGACGCGCTTCTTCGCGTCGGCTTGGCGGCGCGCGCCGACGTGCCGGTGACCGCGCTCAGCCACGGCGAGCGGCGCCAGCTCGAAATCGCCATGGCGCTGGCGACCCGGCCGCGCCTCTTGCTGCTCGACGAACCGATGGCCGGCATGGGGCCGGAGGAATCGGCGCGGCTGGTCGAGACGCTGCGTCAGCTCAAGGGCGGCCTCACCATTCTTCTGGTCGAGCACGACATGGATGCTGTGTTCGCGCTTGCCGACCGCATCAGCGTCCTGGTCTACGGCCGCATCATCGCGTCCGGCGATCCGGCGGCGATCCGTGCCGATGCCGCGGTGCGCGAGGCCTATCTCGGCGAGCAGGACGGGGTCCGGCGGGAGGGGCGACATGAGGCCCCGCATGGCTGACGCGCCGCTCCTCGAACTGCGCGACGTCGAAACGAGCTATGGCTTGAGCCGCGTGCTGTTCGGCGTCTCGCTTGCGATCGCGCCGGGCGAAATGGTGTCGCTGATGGGCCGCAATGGCATGGGCAAGACCACGACGGTGCGCTCCATCATGGGACTCACCCCGGCGGCGTCGGGCTCGATCCGCTTCGCCGGCGCCGAGATTAGCGCGCTGCCCGCTTATCGCGTGGCCAAGCTCGGCGTCGGCCTGGCGCCGGAAGGCCGCCAGGCCTTTCCCAATCTCACCACGCGCGAAAATCTGGTCGCCACCGCGTCAAATCGCGGCGACGCCGCCGAGCCATGGACGCTCGAACGCGTCTTTGCGCTGTTTCCGCGGCTCGCCGAACGCGCCGACAGCATGGCCAATCTGCTTTCCGGCGGCGAGCAGCAGATGCTGGCGATCGGCCGCGCGCTGATGACGAATCCGCGCTTGTTGATCCTCGATGAGGCAACCGAAGGCTTGGCGCCTTTGATCCGCGACGAGATCTGGCGCTGTCTCGAGAAGCTGCGCGCCGCGGGGCAATCCATCCTGCTGATCGACAAGAACGTCGCCGCGATCACCCGGATCGCGGACCGCCATTATTTCATCGAGCGCGGCCGCATCGTGTGGTCGGGCGGCTCGCGCGAACTGGCAAGCTCGCCCGACGTGGCGCATCGCTATCTCGGCGTTTGACGCCTGCCGCGTCAACTCGGCTTGATGTTGGCGAATTTGATCACCTTGGCCCATTTGTCGACTTCGGCCGAGATGTATTTTGAGAATTCGGCGCGCGTCATCGCCGTCGGCACCGCTCCCAGATTGTCGAATTTCGGCTTCAAGGCCGGACCGGTGAGCACCGCGTTAATCTCCTTGTGCAGCTTTTCGACGATTTCATCGGGCGTGTTCTTGGGCGCGCCGATGCCGTGCCAGATGGTCGCCTCGTAGCCCGGCACCGTCGCCCCCACGGTGGGAATGCCGGGCAGCGCATCGGACGGCGTTTTACTGGTGACCGCGATGGCGCGCAGCTTGCCGGCTCTGATATTGGCGATGGTCAGCGGGATCGGGGTGAAGGCGACTTGCACCTGGCCGCTGAGCAGATCGGGCATGAAGGCGGAGCGATAAGGCACGTGCACCAGATTGGTGCCGGTCATCATCTTGAACAGTTCGGCGGCCATGTTGGGCGCGGTGCCGGTACCGAACGACGCGTAATTGAGCTTGCCGGGATTGGCCTTGGCATAGGCGATGAACTCGGCAACGGTGTTGACCGGCACGTTGGGATTGACTTCGAGCACGTTGGCCGACTGGATGGTGCTGGCGACCGGCACGATGTCGTTCATGAAGCTGAAGTCGGCGGTCTTTTCATAGAGCGTGGTGTTGACTGCATTGGTGACGGTGATCGCCAAAAGCGTATAGCCGTCCGGCGTCGCGCGAGCGACCGTTTCGGCGGCGAGATTGCTGGCCGCGCCCGGCTTGTTCTCGACGATGAATTGCTGGCCGAGCCGTTCCGAGAGCGATTGCGCGACGAGCCGCGCGACGATGTCAGTCGCGGCGCCGGGCGGAAAACCGACCAGGATGCGCACCGGACGGGTCGGATAATCGAGCGCGAATGCGGCCCGCGAGGCGGCCGGAAGCGCGACCGCGCCCGCCGCGAGACGCAAGAATCGTCGGCGCGGAAATCTCATGATTGTCCTCCCGGCCTCGATGCCGGGCGCTGTTGCGCTACGGGTCGAGGTCAATATTTTTGCTGCTTGCCCGCCGTAGACACATCCGCCGCCTTTGATAGCGCGGGAGCCCGGCACATCCCGCTGGCAGCTTGGCCGCGAGCCTACAGCAATCGGAGCGTCATATGGAGGGGAGCGACATCCTATCGCGCCGGGTCACACGTATCGGCGCGACACCTACAAATCCAACTGATAGCTGACCGGCACCCAGCGATAACCATCCGTTGTCCTATCGATCGTGCCGATGCCGGGGAACGGCATATGGTAGCCGGTGACGAACAGCTTTTCCGCCGCGGCCATGGCGAGGATGCGCTTGCGCGTCGCCACGGCCTTGTCCTTGTCGTCGTCGACGTCGAGGTGCCAGTCCGGCCGCTGGATCGCCATGACGTAGTGCACGCAGCTGTCGGCCCAGATCAATAAGCGCTTGCCGCCGCTCTCGACCTGATAGGCCAGCATGCCGGGCGAGTGGCCCGCGGCGTCGACGGCGCGGATGCCGGGCGCCACTTCGTCGCCCGGCTTGATGAAGCTCGAACGGTCGGCAAGCGGCAGCGCCAGTTTCTGAAAGAGCTGCAGATTGAATTTGCGCGCCTCGCGCACGTTCTCGCCGCGCTTCCAGAATTCGAACTCCGTGGCGCCGAAGACGTAGCGCGCGTCGGGGAAGATCGGCTGGCCGCCGTCCATCAGGCCGCCGATGTGGTCGGGATGGCCGTGGGTAATGACAACAATGTCGATGTCCTCGGCCTCGTAGCCCAACTGCGCCAAGCCTTCGACCAGCCGGCCTTCCGAGAGCCGGCCGCGCAATTGCGGGTAGTCGCGCGACAGCGCCCCGTTGCCGGTGTCGAACAGGATCAGCTCTTTGCCGGTGTTGACGAGCGTCGGAATGAACGGATGCACATAGCGGTTGGCGTCGATGCCGTTTTTCCGGCACAGCTCCTGCGCCTCCTTGGCGCTGTGCTCCGGGCCGAAGCTCGGGTACAGGCCGTCGCGGACCGCCTTGCCGTCGAGGACCGTGGCGATTTCAAAGCTGCCGAACTTGAAGCCATAGACGGTCGGCTGGAGTCCGCTTTGCATGGACGCTAGCACGCCTTCCTCCGCTGTTTGTCGAGCCTGATTTCCCAAATGCGTGCGGTACTTTCGGCGCGAATGCAAGCCCCGCGAGACAGTAGGGGATGAGCCGGATGATCGACATGGTTCAGCCTTCCCATGCCGTGGAATCTGGTCTAAGACCCCCTCGCGCGGGGCCGGGCCCCGGCGCTCGCCCAAAGGACGCGCACGTAGCGCGCCCTTTTTTTGTGCCCAACGTTTTAATGCCTAGATACGGAAGCAATGCCTAAACGGACCGACATCTCCTCGATCCTGATCATTGGCGCGGGTCCGATCGTCATCGGTCAGGCCTGCGAATTCGACTATTCCGGCACGCAGGCGTGCAAAGCACTCAAGGCGGAGGGCTATCGGGTCGTCCTGGTCAATTCCAATCCGGCGACGATCATGACCGATCCGGATTTGGCGGACGCGACCTACATCGAGCCGATCACGCCCGAGATCGTCGCCAAGATCATCGAAAAGGAACGCTACGTTTCGCCCGGCGGCTTTGCCCTGTTGCCGACCATGGGCGGGCAAACCGCGCTCAATACGGCGCTGTCGCTCCGCCGCATGGGCGTACTGGAGAAATTCGACGTCACCATGATCGGCGCCGCCGCCGACGCCATCGACAAAGCCGAGGATCGGAAGCTGTTCCGCGAGGCGATGACTAAGATCGGTTTGGCGACGCCGCGCTCGCATCAAATCAAGACGTTGATCCAGGCGCTCGAAGCGCTCGACGATATCGGCCTGCCGGCCATCATCCGGCCGTCGTTCACGCTGGGCGGCACCGGCGGCGGCATCGCCTACAACAAGGCCGAGTTCATCGAGATCGTCGAGCGCGGCATCGATGCCTCGCCGACGTCGGAGGTGCTGATCGAGGAATCGGTGCTCGGCTGGAAAGAGTACGAGATGGAGGTGGTGCGCGATAAGCACGACAATTGCATCATCGTCTGCTCCATCGAGAACGTCGATCCGATGGGCGTGCATACCGGCGATTCCATCACCATCGCGCCGGCGCTGACGCTGACCGACAAGGAATATCAGATCATGCGCGACGCCTCGATCGCGGTGCTGCGCGAGATCGGGGTCGAGACCGGCGGCTCCAACGTGCAGTTCGCCGTCAACCCGGCCGACGGCCGCCTGGTCGTGATCGAGATGAATCCGCGCGTGTCGCGCTCGTCGGCCTTGGCGTCGAAGGCGACCGGCTTTCCCATCGCCAAGGTCGCGGCCAAGCTTGCGGTCGGCTACACGCTCGACGAAATCGCCAATGACATCACCGGCGGCGCCACGCCGGCCTCATTCGAGCCGACCATCGATTACATCGTCACCAAGATTCCGCGCTTTGCGTTTGAGAAATTTCCCGGCGCCGAGCCGGTGCTGACCACCTCGATGAAGTCGGTCGGCGAAGCAATGGCGATCGGTCGCACCTTCGCCGAGAGTCTGCAGAAGGCGCTGCGCTCGCTCGAAACCGGGCTCACCGGGCTCGACGAGATCGCTATTCCCGGTCTCGGCGAGGGCGACGACAAGAACGCCATTCGCGCCGCGCTCGGCACGCCGTCGCCCGACGGCATTCTCAAAGTGGCGCAGGCGATGCGGCTCGGCATGAGCGACGAGGATATCCATACTGCCTGCCACATCGATCCGTGGTTCCTGGCGCAAATCCGCGGCATTGTCGAAATGGAAAGCGAGATCCGCGACAAGGGTCTTCCGCAATCGGCGCCCGCGCTGCGCCGGCTCAAGGCAATGGGCTTTTCCGATGTGCGGCTCGGCCGGCTCACCGGCTTTGCCGCGGAAGAGGTCGCCGAGCGCCGCCGTCGCCTCGGCGTGCGGCCGGTGTTCAAGCGCATCGATACTTGCGCCGCCGAATTCGCTTCGCCCACCGCCTATATGTATTCGACCTACGAGACGCCGTTTAACGGCCGCGCGATCGACGAGGCAGCGCCGTCCGAGAAGAAAAAAGTCGTCATCCTCGGCGGCGGTCCGAACCGGATCGGGCAGGGCATCGAATTCGATTATTGCTGCTGCCACGCCTGCTTCGCGCTCAAGGACGCCGGCTACGAAACCATCATGATCAATTGCAATCCGGAGACGGTGTCGACCGATTACGACACTTCCGACCGGCTCTATTTCGAGCCGCTCACCGCCGAGGACGTGATCGAGATCATCGACACCGAGCGGCGGAACGGCACGCTGCATGGCGTCATCGTGCAGTTCGGCGGCCAGACGCCGCTCAAGCTCGCCGAGCCTTTGGCCAAAGCGCAGGTGCCGATCCTGGGCACTTCGCCCGACGCGATCGACCTCGCCGAAGACCGCGACCGCTTCAGAGAGCTGCTCGACCGCCTGCGGCTACGGCAGCCGAAAAGTGGCATCGCCACCTCGCCGGAAAAGGCGAAGGCGATCGCGGAATCAATCGGCTATCCGATCGTGATCCGGCCATCTTACGTGCTGGGCGGTCGCGCCATGGAGATCGTGCACGACGCCAACCATCTGGCCCGCTACGTCGCGCGGCTTGCCGCCGATCTCGACCGGCCGTCGGAATTCGCGGTTTCGGAAAAGCGGCCGCTGCTCATCGACCGCTACCTTACCGACGCCGTCGAGGTCGACGTCGATTGCCTGGCCGACGGCAAAGACAGCTACATCGCCGGCATCATGGAGCATATCGAGGAGGCGGGCATCCATTCCGGCGATTCCGCCTGCTCGCTGCCGCCGCACAATCTTTCGGCCAAAGTGATCGCCGAGCTCGACCGGCAAACCAGGGCGCTGGCGTTGGCGCTCAAAGTCGGCGGCCTGATGAACGTGCAATACGCCATCAAGGACGGCGACATTTACGTGCTTGAGGTCAATCCGCGGGCTTCGCGCACGGTGCCCTTCGTCGCCAAGGTAACCGGCGTTCCGGCCGCCAAGATCGCGGCGCGCATCATGGCGGGCGAGTCACTCAAGAGCTTTCGGCTCACGCCGCAGCATTTCGAGCCGGGCGGCGCCGGCCATGTCGGCGTTAAGGAAGCGGTGTTTCCGTTCGCGCGCTTTGGCTCCGACGTCGACACCGTGCTCGGGCCGGAGATGAAGTCGACCGGCGAGGTGATGGGCATCGACCGCGACTACAACGTCGCCTTCGTCAAAAGCCAGCTTGGCGGCGGGTCTCGGCTGCCCAAAACCGGGACGGTGTTCGTGTCGGTCAAGGATGCCGACAAGCCGCGTATTCTCGAAGCCGTCCGGCTGCTC
>JASHOX010000152.1 GCA_030038415.1 Xanthobacteraceae bacterium | reverse complement strand
TCGACTACGACGAATAGAGTGAGCACGGCCGAGATTGCGTAGTCGAGCAGCATCGGCAAGTCCTATAATCGAAGTCGCGGCTAGAATCCCGCGACCGCCTCCAGCGTCTTGCCAGCTTGCGCGCGGCGAATAGCGTCGAGCTGTTCGGGTGAATGGCGAAGCTGGCCGATCTCGTTGGCGAATTCCGGCCGGGGGCGAAGCTGTTCGGCCCAGGCATGGACATGCGGATGCAGTCGCGCGAACGGATAGCCGGCAAGCGACAGCCGGTGTTCGTAGATGAACCAGGCGATATCGAGCACGCTCAGATCTTGGCCCATCAGATAACGCCGTTGCGCCAGCGTCTTGTCGAGGGCGTCGAATTCGGCGCGGAATTTTTGCGCCGAGGCGCGCGCCCGCTCGTCGGTAAACCCTTCCTTGGCGGCGCGCTGCCAGAATTCGATCTGGATGTCCTTCTCGCGATCTTTCAGACCCTGCACCGTGCCGGCGCCGTTGGCTTTGTAACTCTCCAGCGCGGCCGCGGGTTTGGGCGGCCCGGGCGGCGCAAAGACGAAGCGGAAGCTCAGCGTGCGCAGATCGAGATGCAGATCGTCCTCGTGCTTGAGCAGCGCCGCGACCTCGTTGTCATAGCCGGCGGGAACGAGCCGCGGCTTCGGAAATTTCTTCTCCAGATACTGGATGATGTCGTTGCTCTCGATGTGCACTGCGCCATCATCGACCAGAACCGGCACCAGACCGCGCGGATTGATGCCGAGAAACCAGGGCCGCATGTTCTCGTTGCCGGGCAGATCGATCGGGTGCGAGTGCCACGGTATGCCTTTGAGGTTGAGGAAGATGCGCAATTTTTGCGAACAGGAGGAGCCCATGAAGTGGAGTACGTGCACGCCTTTCCAGCCGAGCACCTCGCGGGTCTTGATGTCGCTGTCCGTAAGCTGGACCATTAAGCATCTCCCCGATCGTGTTTTTCCGCGCGCATCATAGGGTTTCGGCCCGATAGCACCAGCATGCTTGCGCGCGATTGCCGGGGGCTTGGCCGCCGCCGCCGAAACAGCCCAAAATGTCGCAATAAGGCCTTGAAAAGAAACCGAAAAATCCTATCTACCGACTGCCGATAAAGGTGGCTCTAGAGGGGCTGATCGGCTATAAAATTCCACGCGATTCGTGCAGGATTCATAAGTGTCAAACGACGATAATCCCCCGCCGAGCGACGGTGGGCCATCCGATATTCGCCCGGTATCGATCACCGAGGAGATGCAGAAGAGCTACCTCGATTACGCCATGAGCGTGATCGTGGCGCGCGCGCTGCCCGACGCCCGCGACGGGCTGAAGCCGGTGCATCGGCGCATTCTTTATTCGATGCACGAGAACGGCTACGAGTGGAACAAGCCGTACCGCAAATCGGCGCGTGTCGTCGGCGACGTCATCGGCAAATACCATCCGCACGGCGACCAGGCGGTGTACGACGCGCTGGTGCGCATGGCGCAGGATTTTTCCATGCGCCTGCCGCTGATCGACGGCCAGGGCAATTTCGGCTCGGTCGACGGCGATGCGCCGGCGGCGATGCGGTATACCGAAGTACGGCTCGAACGCGTCGCCGGTTCGCTGGTCGAAGACCTTGATAAGGACACTGTCGATTTCCAGCCCAATTACGACAATTCCGAACGCGAACCGGTGGTGCTGCCGGCGCGCTTTCCCAACCTGTTGGTCAATGGCGCCGGCGGCATCGCCGTCGGCATGGCGACCAATATCCCGCCGCACAATCTCGGCGAGGTGATCGACGCCTGCGTGGCGCTGATCGACAATCCGGCGCTGTCGATCGACGATCTGATCGCCATCGTTCCGGGACCCGATTTTCCGACCGGCGGCATCATTCTCGGCCGCCAGGGCATCCGCGCCGCCTATCATCTCGGCCGCGGCTCGATCGTGATGCGCGGCAAGGTCGAGTTCGAGACGCTGCGCGGCGAACGCGAGGCGATCGTCGTTTCCGAGATTCCCTATCAGGTGAACAAGGCGCATCTGGTCGAGCGCATCGGCGAATTGGTGCGCGACAAGAAGATCGAGGGCGTCGGCGCGCTGCGCGACGAGTCCGATCGTGACGGCTATCGCGTAGTCGTGGAGCTGCGCCGTGACGCGGTGCCAGACGTCGTGCTCAACCAGCTTTACCGCTTCACGGCGCTGCAGTCGTCGTTCGGCGCCAATATGGTGGCGCTCGAAGGCGGCCGGCCGCAGGTGATGAACCTGAAGGATTTGCTCACTTCCTTCATCGCCTTCCGCGAAGAGGTAATCTATCGCCGCACCAAGTATTTGCTCGGCAAGGCGCGCGACCGTGCCCATGTGCTGGTCGGCCTCGCCATTGCGGTCGCCAATATCGACGAGGTGATAAAGCTTATCCGCGCCGCTAAGGATGCCAACGAGGCGCGCGACGAGTTGATGAAGCGCGACTGGCCGGCGCGCGACGTCGCCGCCATGGTTACGCTGATCGACGATCCGCGCCACGTCGTATCGCCGGCCGGCACGACCAAGCTGTCCGCAGAGCAGGCCAAGGCCATTCTCGATCTGCGCTTGCAGCGACTTACCGCGCTCGGCCGCGACGAGATCAAGGCCGAGCTCGACAAGCTCGCCAGCGAAATCGCCGACTATCTCGACATTTTGTGCTCGCGCGCGCGTATCCAAGCCATCGTCAAGCAGGAGCTCGCCGCGATTAAGAACGAGTTCGCCACGGCGCGCAAAACCCTGATCGTCGATCAGGAAGGCGAGATGGAAGACGAGGATTTGATCCAGCGCGAGGACATGGTCGTCACCGTCTCGCATGCCGGCTACGTCAAGCGCGTGCCGCTGTCGACCTATCGAGCGCAGCGGCGCGGCGGCAAGGGCCGCGCCGGCATGCAGACGCGCGAAGAGGATTTCGTCACCCGGCTGTTCGTCGCCTCGACGCATACGCCGGTGCTGTTCTTCTCCTCGCGCGGCCAGGTTTATAAGGAAAAAGTCTGGCGCCTGCCGCAAGCCGCGCCGCAGGCGCGCGGCAAGGCATTGATCAATATTCTACCGCTGCAGCAGGGCGAGGCCATCACCACGATCATGCCGCTGCCGGAGGACGAGAAGAGCTGGGACAAGCTCGACGTCATGTTCGCCACCACGCGCGGCACAGTGCGGCGCAACAAGCTGTCGGACTTTGCCGACGTGCGCCGCTCCGGCATCATCGCCATGAAGCTCGATGACGGCGACGCCATCGTCGACGTGCAGATCTGCACAGAGAACGACGATGTTCTTCTGACCGCGGCGGCTGGGCAATGCATCCGCTTCGCCGTCAACGACGTGCGGGTGTTCCAGGGCCGCACCTCGATGGGCGTCCGCGGCATCAATCTCGCGGACGGCGACAAGGTGATTTCGCTCTCGATCCTGCGCCACGTCGAGGCGAGCGCCGAGGAGCGCGCCGCTTATCTCAAACGCGCCAATGCGGTGCGCCGTGGAACGAACGGCGACGCCGAGGAGAACGGTAACGGCGATGCCGAGGAGGCCGAGGGCGCCATCGAGCTCGGCGAGATGCGCTATGTCGAAATGTCGGCCGCCGAGCAGTTCGTGCTGACGATTTCCGAAAAAGGCTTCGGCAAGCGCACCTCGTCCTACGAATATCGCACCACCGGCCGCGGCGGCAAAGGCATCGTCGCCATGGCGATCACCGAGAAGAACGGCCGGCTGGTCGCTTCATTCCCGGTCGAGGAGACCGACCAGATCATGCTGGTGACCGACGGCGGCCAGCTCATTCGCTGCCCGGTCGACGGCATCCGCATCGCCGGCCGCTCGACGCAAGGCGTCATCGTGTTCTCGACCGGCGAAGGCGAGAAGGTGGCGTCGGTGGAGCGGCTTTCCGAGGAAAGCCAGGAAAGCGACGAGAATGGCGAGGAGTGAGCGAGCCGTCGCCGGGGTCGACGAGCATTGAGGACCGATATGGTGGAAGCACCGATCGATTTCAGGATCCTGGTGGGCGCGGGCGTTCCCGCGCGTGAATTCAAGGCCGGCGAAGTCATCTTCAAGCAGGGAGATGCCGCGCAGGAGTTGTTCATTGTCCAGAGCGGGGAAGTTGAGATCCGCCTCGGCAATCGCCGCCTGGAAACGGTGCCTCAATACGGCATTTTCGGCGAGATGGCGCTGATCGACGCAGCGCCGCGCAGCGCGACGGCCGTGGCCGCGACGGACGTGAAGGTCGTGCCGATTGGCGAGAAGCAGTTTCTGTTCCTAATCAGCAACACGCCGCATTTTGCCTTGAACGTGATGCGGACCATGGCGCGTCGGTTACGTAACGCCAATACCAGCTTGTGAGCGATGAGATTGCCGCGAGCGCCATCGCCAGCAAGCTGGCGATCGGAGTGGCGTCAATTCGGCGGTGCATCCATCCACAGGAATAGGTACTTCCTCCTATGGCGCGTTCTGAAACGAAAGGCGTCGCCTGTCGCCCGTGCGATGAGACGCGCGTCGCTGCCGGCAGGATTTGCTGTGCGCATGATGAAGCGAAGGAAATGCACGCCGGGGGCGACTGAAGTGGGGTCTTGCCTGACTGATGCGACCCGCGAAAGTCGCCTCCGGCGAACCGTTCGTTGCTTGCCGCTATGTTGCGATCCGAACCAATCACGCAACAATCATCGCGGCCCGTTGACCCGGTGGAAGCATTGAAACCTCCGCGCCAGAAGGGTTGCGTGGAAATTCTGAACCACAAAGATTGATTGTCAAGCAATCATTGCACGCGGGTTTGAGGAAAATTTTTGTGAGCTTTGGGAACCGCGGCGCGCCTCCCATTTTCGTGGTATCAAGTCGCATGAACGAAATTCACCATCATACCCGTGGCTTCGCGCCGAATCGCTGGAAGCTCGATGGCGTGCGCGTCATTCCGGGCAATCAACTCGATCCCAACGTGCCATCGACGCCGGGCATGGACCGCAAGGCGGCGATCAATTTTGCCCGCGCAGGCGCGCAGAAATTGTGGGCCGGCACGGTTACGATCAAGCCGGATGCCAAGACCGGCGCCCACCACCATGGCCATCTTGAGAGCATCATCTATGTGGTGCGCGGCAAGGCGCGCATGCGCTGGGGCGAGCGGCTGCAATTCACCGCCGAGGCGGGCCCCGGCGACTTCATCTTTATCCCGCCCTATGTGCCGCACCAGGAGATCAATGCCAGTCCCGACCAGATTCTGGAATGCGTGCTGGTGCGCAGCGACGGCGAAGCCATAGCGATCAATCTCGACATCGAATCGGTGGAGAAGCCGGAAACGGTGCTGTGGGTCGATCCCATTCATCGCGATCCGGCTGAGTCGCCGTGATCGCGGCGTTCGCGAGTTTTCCACAGGCCAAAACATTGCCGCTTTGACGCTTCGTCTGCATCCGCGCAATGTCGCGCGCGGAATGGGTCGGTGAGTGGTCAGTGCGCAATGGTCAGTGCTTGGTCAGTGGGTAAGCGTCCTATGCTCGAGCATTTGGCGAGAGCGCGTGAGTTGCGGCGTCAAGCGGCCAAATGCCAACAAGCCGCCAAGGCCAGTGTCTCCCTTAAATTCGGCGACTGCTACCGGCTGCTCGCCAAGAACTACGTCATCCTGGCGGAATTGGAAGAAAACTTCGTCGCCAGGCAGAATTCGGCGCTGCTCGAAAACAAGCTTATCGCCGCCGAATAGCGCCTGCCGCTCACGCCAAGGCGTTGCGGCGGACGATCTCGGCAAAATACGCCGCCGACAGCTTCGGCGTGCGCTTTTGCGTCGTATAGTCGACGTGGATCAAGCCGAAGCGCGTGGCGTAGCCGGACGACCACTCGAAATTGTCGAATAAGCTCCAGTGAAAGTAGCCGCGCACCGGCGCGCCGTCGGCGATCGCGCGTTCCAGCATGGTGAGATAGCTGCGCAAGAACATGATGCGGTCGCTGTCATAGACAATGCCATCGGCGGCCGGCGCGTCGGCGGTGCCGCAGCCGTTTTCGCTGATGTAAATCTCCTTGACGTTCCAGATTTTCTGCAGGTGCCGCGGCGCCCAATACAGCGCCTCGGGGCCGAAGAATTGCCAGGACGACGCCATCCGCGGGTGCGATTGGGAAAACGGCAGGACCTCGTAGCCGGGCGGGGCGCCGACCGCGCGCACATAACTGGGCGTGTAAACATTAATGCCGACGAAATCGAGCGGGCTTGCAATCGCTCGCAAATCGGCATCGTTAAATTGCGGCGCGTCGGCCCCGGCGGCCGAGAGGAAGGCGTCGGTGTAGCGGCCTTCGAGAATGACCGTGAGATAGCCGGCATTGAGTTCACGGACAGCGTGCTCAGCGGCGACAATGTTCGGCGGCGTTTCGATTACCGGCACGACCGCCACAATGTTTTCGGCGAGCCCGATCTTGGCCGAAGGTTTTGCGGCGGCGCGCAGCGCCTGCACTGCGAGACCGTGCCCGAGCACGGCGTGGTGGCGGACCTGGTTGAGGCGCGCCGGCGGCAGCGTCAGGCCAGGGGCGAAATCCCCGGTGCCATAGCCCAATTCGACGAATGCACGAAGCTCGTTCACGGTAAAGAAATGTCCGACCCGGTCGCCGAGCTTGGCGCCGATGAAGCCGGCATAATCGGCGAAGGCGGCCGCCGTGTCGCGAGACTCCCAGCCGCCGCTGTCCTGCAGTGCCTGCGGCAGGTCCCAGTGATACAGGGTCGCGAACGGCTCGATGTGGCTATCGAGCAGCTCATCCACCAGACGGTCGTAAAAGTCCAGGCCTTTGGAATTGGCCTCGCCGGCGCCGTGCGGAAAAATGCGCGGCCACGAGATCGAAAAACGGTAGGCCCGCGCCCCCAACTCCGTGAGCTGCCGCACGTCCTCTTTGTAGCGATGGTAGTGGTCGAGGGCGATGTCGCCGGTATCGCCATTTTGAATCTTGCCGCCGAAATGCGCGAACCGGTCCCAGATCGATTCGCCTTTGCCGTCTTCATTCCACCCGCCTTCGATCTGATAGGCCGAGGTGGCGGCGCCCCAGAGAAAATCCGGTGGGAGATTGCCCGGACGCGAGCTCCCCCATTCGCCCGTGGCGCGCGGCATTGGCTTTGCACCCGCGGGCGCTGGAGGGCTTGTCACGAGCGCGCCGGCGCCTGCCCATTTGATCAATTCGCGGCGGGACGGACTTGCTTCTGCAATCAACGGCGGAAATCTTCGAGATATCATTGCTATCCGAGGCGGTGATCGAGCGAATTCTCGCCAACCGATATGCAACTTGGGTGCCAAAAATTTGACGGCGGGCTCCGCCGTTTGGAGGACTATCTTCCGCAGCCGCAACTGATCAAGCGTGGGAGGAGAACAGCGCCAGAAGGCATAGCACCCCCGCGGCAACAATGCCCTGCAGCAACGTTCCAAGACCAATCGTGGTGAGCGCGCGCAGCGGCGGCAGCCCGGCGCGATCCGCGGTCAGCCAAAAAAATTCGTCGTTGACATGGCAAACCGTCATGGCGCCGGCGCCGACCGCGAGCGCGGCGAGCGCTTTGCCGGTCGGGTCGCCTAAGCCAAGCGCCAGCAATAACGGCTGCACCATTCCAGCGGTGGTGATGGCGGCGACGAGCGACGAACCCTGCAACGTCTTGATCGCGGCGGCGATCAGAAACGCGATCAGTACGCCGCTCAGTGCCGCGACATGCCCGCTAAGCAGGCGCTCGCCGAACATCTCGGCCATGCCGGTCGCCTGGCAAAGCCGTTGCAAGGCGCCGGCGGCGCAAACGATGAGCAGGATATTCGCAACCTTGCCGAGGATGTCCGTTGTCCAGGCAGAATCGGCAAGACATCGGAAGCCAAGGCGCGGATGACCAGCGACCATGATGCCGACGCCAACCAGGAAAAGAATGAGCGGGCGGCCGACGCCCAGGATCAATTCGCGGGTCGGTCCGCCGCCGAGCGGCTCGCTTGGAATGTCGCCCAGCGATTGCACCATCAGCAGCAGCAGGGGCACTGCCATCGCCAAGACGAGCACGACCGCGGACCCACCGCGCTTTTCCTCAGGAGGATCAAACGCGCTTGCCGGCGGTGGCAATGAATCCGCAGCGGCGCCAATCGTCGACTGCCACCGCGCAAAGATCGCGCCAAAACCGCTGAGTAGAATTGCCAGCGGCAGGCCGAACAATGCGACCCGCTGCCACTCAGCGCCGAGAATGGCCGCGGCGGCGATCGGTACCGGGGTCAGCCAGACGAGGCCGTGGCTCGCCGAAATCGCCAGCGCCAGCGTGACCGCGCCGCTTTGATGCTGTTGCGCGGACCCGCCGGCGATGGGCCGCAGCAGCGGCACGAGGAGCGCAAAGGCGGAGGCCGGCACCGCGCCAATGCCTGCGACCAGGCCGAGACAAGCCGCGATCTTGTCGGACGAGAGCCATGGCCGGCGCTTTTGCCAGTCCGCTAACCTTGCCGCCAGCCGATCCGATGCCGTCGTCGTTTCGGCGAGGCCGGAAATGAAACCCGCAGCAACGATCACTAAGCCTGGCGAATACGCCATGGCGGCAAAGCCGCCGCCGAAGTTTTGCGTAAGAACGGAAGTCGTAAATCCCGCGACATAACCGAATGCCGCCGCGACGACCACGACTGCAACAAAGGGATGAAGATACCGCCGTTGTGTCGTAACAATGATCAGGATGACTGCGATGGAAAAGACGAGCGCCTGCGATAGCGGCATGCCGTACATAAGCGATCGACCTCGCTGTTCGGAGCAGGGCCTGGCTGTGCTCGTCGCGCCATTGGCGGCGCGTGTCCTCTTAAAGCATGATCGCGAAAACCCGTCACCGGTTTTCATCCCGGATCATGTCGTTGCGGATAAATGGTGAGGTGGCACGATTCTGGCAGCGAGCCAGCCGAAAGCGAAATGACCCCGGAAAGGGCGGCCGATGAGCGCAGGAGATGCAGGAGGGCGGTGCCGTAGCCGAGCTTGGAACCAGATCGGCGCACTAATGGTGGTGGCGCTGGTGTCGATGGGAACCGGACCCGTGGTGGCCGAGCCTGCCGGCTTCATCCACGCCGATGGCACCCGGCTTGTCGACGGCCGCGGCGCCGACTTCGCCGTCAAGGGGATCAATCTCGGCAATTGGCTGGTGCCCGAAGGCTATATGTTCAAGTTCAAGCGGGCGTTGAGCCCGATCGAGATCGCGGCGGTGATCGAGACGCTGATTGGGCCCGCAGCGGCGGATCGTTTCTGGACGCGGTTTCGCGACGTCTATGTCGGCAAGGATGACATCGATTTTCTCAAAGCTGCGGGCGTCAACACGGTTCGCGTGCCGCTGAATTGGCGGCTGTTTGTTGAACCCGGGACGCAGCCCGGCGATGACCGGTTCGACGGCCCGGGATGGTCACTGCTCGACCGGCTCGTCGCGTGGTGCGCCGATGCCGGTCTGCACGCGATCATCGATCTGCACGCTGCGCCGGGCGGCCAGACCGGGGTCAACCACGACGACGGTCCCGGTTTTCCGTTGACCTTCTATGTGCCGCGCTACCGGGAACTCACCATCGCGTTATGGCAGAAGCTCGCTGCGCGTTATCGCGACCAAACCGCTGTGCTCGGCTACGATCTCATGAACGAGCCGATCTCGCCCTATAGCGACGTCGACTACCTCAATCCGCAGCTCGAGCCGCTCTATCGCGACATCGTCGCGGCCATTCGCAGCATCGATCCAAAGCATGTCGTGCTGCTCGGCGGCGCGCAGTGGGACACCAACTTTGCCGTGTTCGGCCGACCCTTCGACGGCAACGCCGTTTACACCTATCATAAGTTCTGGGCCAACCCGACGCGTGACGCGCTGCAAAGCTACGTGAATTTCAGCAATTATTGGCACGTGCCGGTGCTGATCGGCGAAACCGGCGAATACAATAACGGTTGGAATGAGAAATTCCGCCGGCTCAACGAGCGCTTCGGTTTCGGCTGGATTTTCTGGCCCTATAAGAACCTCGACTCCAACCTTGCCGTGACCACGATTCAAAAGCCGGCCGGCTGGGATTTGATCGCGGCTGCCGGTAGCGCGGCGAATCCCTCGTTGCCGTCACGCGATCAGGCGCAAGCAATTCTGGACGCCTATCTCGAAGCCGCCAAATTTCGGAACGTTCACATCAACGCCGGCTATCTGCGTTCCCTCGGCCTCGCCGCGCCGTAGTCGCGTTCCGCCGATTGCGACACGCCAGCCGCAGCTGGACGGGCTTGCCTGGATGCTGGCCGCCGGTAACATTGCTTAAAAGCTTCACCAGCCTGAGGAAGCGCTCCGATGTCGATTGCAACTTGGCCGATCACGCTTAAGGACGCCACCATTCATCCGGTCGTCGAGCAGCAAGGCGGATTCTTCGAGCTGTTTGGATTTTTCCCCTCGCTTACCAAAGAGCTGTTCGAAGAGAACCGCTCGTGGCTGCAACCGGCATTCGTCGACGCCAATAACATGCTCGTGCTTTGCATTCAGAGCTTCGTCATCAAGACGCCGCATCACAACATCCTGGTCGACGCCTGCGTCGGCAATCACAAGTCGCGTCCGACACGGCCGTTCTGGAATATGCTCAACAGCGACCGCTTCGAGAAAGGCCTTGCCGGCGTCGGCCTCACCGTCAACGACATCGACTTTGTGATGTGCACGCATTTGCACGGCGATCACGTCGGCTGGAACACCCGCCTCGACAACGGCCGCTGGGTGCCGACGTTTCCCAAAGCGCGCTACATCATGACCGACCGGGAACTCGCGCATTGGACGGCGCGCGAGAAGGAGAATCCGGCAAGCGTGCCGTGGATCACCGATTCGGTACTGCCGATTATCGCCGCCAAGCGCGAGCAGGTCGTCAAAAGCGATTTGGCCTTCAACGAGACGTTGCAGTTTATTCCGACGCCGGGCCATACCATCGACCATTTCTCGGTGCTGGTCGGCCGGCGCGGCGAAGACGCGCTGATCACCGGCGACATGATCCACTCGCCGATCCAAGGCAAATATCCCGACATCGGCATGATGTCAGATTACGATTCCGGGCAGGCCGGAAAGACCCGGCGCAAACTGTTCGACCGCTTCTGCGAGGAGCCCACGATCATGTGCGCGAGCCATTTCCCAGCACCCTCGCTCGGTCGCGTGCGGCGCTGGGGCGACGGCTACAAATTCGTCGCCTTGGGCGGCTGATGCCCGGGCATCTCGGACAGAGTCCTGTCAGCCCATGCCTTAGCGCATGATCGTCCCGGTTGTTGCCTCGATCACAGGCGCCGGATGACGGGGACTAAAGCCCTCGGTCGTCTTGCAAAAATGGCGCGCATAGCGACGGTACAATCTTGCGCGGCGTTTTCCGGCATGTGAGACTGCCGCGTTCCCCCAGGGGCTGGTTCCTAGGGTGTCTTTCAAGAGGTGGAGGGACTTATGCGCCGTTTCGGACTCTCGGTAGGTCTCGCGCTCGCGTTGTCGGGCGTTGCTTTTTCCGGATCTGCCTTCGCGGCCTTTCCGGCTTGCGCCGTCGGAACGTCCGTGCACAACCATGCGCGGATTGTGCTGCACCACAAGACGATCGCCTCGTGCACGGGCGCCAGTGGCTGCAAGTGCGTGTCGTGCTATAATGTTGACGGTTCGGTGTATTCGGCCTGTTACGCGCTCGTCACCCCAATGCCGAAGTGACGTCGTGAAGCGCGCCAGCGCTTCATAACGGCGACGATTCGTATTTCCGCGTGTTTTGCAGCGATCGGCTCGCGTGCCCCCTGGCGCGCGAGGATTTTTGATTGCCTGGATTTGATAACGAAGCCGCCGGGACGGTCCGCGGCTTTTGTCTTTGGAGGGCGCGCCGAAGGAATGCGCGAGTTTGTCCTGCGACATTAATGTCGACATCCTGCGACATTAAGCCATGAACTGTTCCGATTGGCGCATGGTTGAATCGACAAGCCGGGGGCGGCCATGGAGGACAGCATGGCTGTCGATGTGGTGCTCTGGTTCATTCTCGCTGCCGGGGTGGCGTGGATATATTGCGGCTGCGTCTTCACAGCGCCTCGGAAGAGACAGGCACGGCTCCACCACGATCCGCTTGAGCGCAACTTCGATCGCGCCGCGTGACGCGCGTTCGGCCTCCAATCATTCGGCTTTCATCAGCGGAAGAATAAGCGTCGACGCGTGCGCCGCGTCGTGGTGGATGGTGTCGCTGCCCATTAGCGACGGATGATAGGGGTGGGAGAACACGCCATCGGTCGCCGGCGAGTCGCCATTGGCAAGTTCCAGCCGGATGCGATGGCCCTTCTTGAACACATAGGCGATCGGCAGCACTTCGATGTCGAACGCATAGATCTCGCCGGGCGTGAGCGGCTGCGGATTGGTGTGGGTGTAGAACGGCCGCTGCGGCGTTGAGCGGGTCGTGTCCTTTTCGCGATGCGAGGCTTTCAGCCAGCCTTTGGATACCGGCGTATACCCGGGCTGCTCGCCTTTGGCGCGCGCCGCGGCGTCTTGCGGATGCTGGTCGGTGAGCTTGACGATGAATTGCGTGTCGATCGCCGTCGACGATGCGTAGAGCTTCAGCACGATCGGGCCGATCACTTCGAGATCTGCGGTCAGCGGCGCAGTGGTGAAGGTGAGCACGCGCCGCGGCGGGTCGACCCTGCCGTCCGGACCGATGACCGCGACGCCGTTGACCCATTCCCAATCCGGATAGGCGTAGCTGGTCGGCGCCTCGTTCGGCGTCGGCTTTTCGGTCGATAGTCCGCCGTCGTTGAGGGAGGTGACGCTGCCTGAGGGACCTTTGCGCAGATAATACGTGAGAGGAGCTATGCGCTGCGGCGGCCATTCCTGTTCGGCTCGCCAAGCGTTGACGCCGCGGACGAAAAGCCTCACCGGCTCGGCGTCCATGAAGCCGTTATTAGCGCCCTTGAGATGAAGATCGTAGAACGGCAGCAGTTCTTTTTCGTGAAATTCAATCTGGTCGAACATCCGGTGCGCTTCGAAAGTATTACGCGCGCCGGTGACGACGAGCTTTTTCGGCGCCTTGACCTCTTCGTAGCCGAGAATGTTGCCGCGCAGGTGCAGCCCCATCTTACCCCAATGGCCGATCGACAGCACCGGGCATTTGATCTGATCGAGCCGCCAATAGGGCGAGCGCTGGCGCCAGAACTCGTCGTCCAGCGCGTGCTCGATGATGGCGCCGACCAGATCGAATTTCATCGGCGGCCGGCCATGGCCGCCGGCGAGCCGATGCTGATTATCGGCGCGCAGCGAGGTGTACCAGACCGAGCGATAGGAGCAGTAGATGCCGCCGTGGTAATTCGAGCCGCGATATTGGTCGACGAGTCCGTCATAGGGCGCGATGCATGCCAAGCCGGGCGGGTTGTGGGTCGCCATCAGCCACTGCGCCATGGCGTAATAGGATTGGCCGATGCCGCCGACGCGGCCGTTACACCATGGTTGCTTTACGATCCAGTCGATGAGTTCAACGTAATCCTGCTGCTCGTTGAGCCCCATGAACTCGAACTCGCCCTCGGAGCGCCCGGCGCCGCGCACGTCGGCGTGGACATAGGCGTAGCCGCGGCCGACATACCATTCGATCGGACCGGTCTCGCGCCACAGGAACAGAGGATAGGCCGGAACGTCGTCCATTTCGTATTGATAGGGTGAGGCGGCAAACAGCGCAGGAAAACGGCCGGGCGCATCGGGTCGGTAGACGCAGAGCGAGATACGGATGCCGTCGTGCATCCGCACGGTGATGCCTTTTTCGACCGTCATCGGATAATCCGCCACGCTTTCCCTCCCTGTGAACGCGCCGCGTTGCCACGCAACGCCACGCCTATCCTGCGCGCTTAAGCCGCTTGCTCGCTTGTGGCGTGGTGCGGCATTCTCTGCCGCAACGACAATAAATTATCATCGAGGAAATCACATGCGCCGCTCTATTCTCGCGCTGCTTGCGCTCACCGTATTGCCTTTGCCTGCAGTAGCGCAGAATTATCCGACACGACCGATCAAGGCGATCGCGTCGCAGGGTCCGGGCGGCTTGAGCGACCTGTTCATGCGCGGGCTTGCCGACCAGCTCGGTCCGACGCTTGGCACGTCGATCGTGGTCGAGGACCGCGCCGGCGCGGAAGGCACGATCGGCGCCCAAGCCTGCGCGGCGGCGCCGCCGGACGGTTACACCATCTGCATCCTTCCCGGCGAGACCGTCACCATCAACCCGATCATCCAGCCGAATGCGGATTTCGATCCCGCCAAGAGCCTGGAGCCGATCACCAGGGCCTATTACCTGACGCAAGTGTTTGCGGTTGACGCCTCGCTCAATGTCAAATCGTTCGCCGATCTGGCGAAAGTTGCCAAATCCAAGCCCAACGCGTTCAACTACATGGCGCCTTCCTTGTCGAAGGTCGCCTTCATGCAGGAGTTCAACAAGACGAACGGCACCGACATCGTGCGCGTTCCGTTCAAAGGCGGCGGCGACGCCGTCAACGCGATGCTCACCGGGACGACGCAAATCGCAATTTTCGGCATCGGCAACCTGGTGTCGTTCATTCGCGCCGGTAAAATCGTCGGCCTCGCGATTGACGGCGACACGCGCTCGCCGCTGGCGCCCGACATTCCGACCTTCAAGGAGGTCGGCTATACCAAACACATCGACGCCACCTTCTTCGGCATCTATGCCCCGGCCGGCACACCGAAACCGATCGTCGACAAGCTCTACAAAGCGATCGCCGCGATCGGCGCCAAGCCGGATTTTCAGCAGAAATTCCTGTTCAGCCGCGGGCTGACGCCGGTGTTCAGTGCGCCGGACCAGTTCGCCAAGGAGCTCTTCGCTGATCGCGCCGAAGGTCTCGCTGCGGTGAAGGAGTCGGGCCTCTATCCCAACGTGAAGTAGTACGGCGGGCCTGAGACGCGCGGCGGGCCGCGTTTCTCGTCGCCCGCGACGCCGATTGGCGGCAATAAAATCTTTGGAACTTTGTCGTATTTAATGCGGTTGCGGGAAGTACGTAGCCGCACGGGTCTTGATCGATTCGGTCTTTGCTCACAGTTGCGATGCCCAGAGCACGACTGAGCCGATGGAGTTCGCGTCGGCCCAATTTGGCACGTGGATTGCATCGATGCGCACCATGACCGATGAAAATTATGTCTCGCTCCTGCTGTGGACCATCTGCGTGCTGATGTTCGCATGTGGCGTCATGGCGATCACGGAGCACCCCGACTGGTTCGGGGCCTGAAAGGCAGCAAGGTCAGCGCGCTCTTACGCCTTATTCGCCTGACTGAGGCGAGAAATCTGGCGCGCCGCAAGCCGACACTTACTGCGACGCGCTGGCGCCTTTGAACATGAAGCTGTAGCCGGCGTCGTAACGCGTCGTGTTGCCGCCCGATGCCGCCGTGCCGGCGAATTGGTGGCATTCGATGCATCCGACATTGGCTTGCTGCAGGAAGGTCTCGATCACCGCATTAACCAGCGCCGTATCGTTGGGGGCGCCGTCGGGCAGCGGCAGCGGCTGCGGCGCCTTCAGACTTGAGAGCGGCACTGGCACGGTCGGCCATTGCACGTTGACCAGATTGTAAAAGCGCCACGGCGAGTTCGAATCGCAGCGATACTGATCGCAGTGATTGAGCAAATCGTGCATGTAGGCGTCAGTCGATCAGCCGTGACATCGTCGGGCATCATCTGCACGACCTGGCCGGGATCGGCGTCCTTGACGTTGTACGGGCAGGGCGTCGTGATATCGGCCGGCCCTTTGCAACGCGGATTGAAAAAATTGAACGTGCCGCTGATCACTGGTTTTTGCACCGGAGCATTGCCGACCTGCGCGAACGTCGCCCAGGCGCCCTGATCGCCCCTGGAGATAAAGGCGTGGAAGCCGACGAGGCAGACCGTCACGGGCTCCATCACGCCCTGGATCAAGGCTTGCGCGGTATGAAAGCGGCTGAAATTTCTTTTCCGCGGCGGTGAGAATCTTCCAAGCAGCTTTCACCTCTCTTGCCAAGTGCACATTCATGCGGCGTCACGGCGTCACAAGCGCGAATTTATGCAAATCCAAACGAGGCTACTGCCCGCGCCGGGCAGCGGACGCGAACCGCTTGGCTTCCTCCGCGGCGCGGAACAAGGCCGCGGCCTTGTTGATGCATTCCTGCTGCTCGAAGCCGGGATCGCTGTCGGCGACGATGCCGGCGCCGGCCTGCACATACATGGTGCCGTCCTTGATCAGCGCGGTGCGCAACACGATGCAAGTATCCATTTCCTCGCCGGCGGAGAAATAACCGACGCAGCCGGCATAGAGCGAGCGCTTCTCCTTTTCCAATTCGTCGATGATTTCCATGGCACGCACCTTCGGTGCGCCGGACACGGTGCCGGCGGGAAAGCCGGCGGCCAGCGCATCGATGGCGTCGCGGTCGCGGCGCAATTTGCCCTCGACGTTGGAGACGATGTGCATCACTTGGCTGTAGCGCTCGACGAAGAATTGGTCGGTGACTTCGACCGTGCCAATCTCGGCGACGCGACCGACGTCGTTGCGCCCGAGATCGAGCAGCATCAAATGCTCGGCGCGTTCCTTGGGGTCAGCCAGAAGCTCCGCTTCGAGCGCCGCATCGTCATGCGGCGTCGCGCCGCGCGGCCGCGTACCGGCGATAGGACGCACGGTGACGACGCCGTTGCTGGTTTTGACCAGGATTTCCGGGCTCGATCCGGCGACGGCAAACGCGCCGAAATCGAGAAAGAACAGATAGGGCGAGGGATTGACGCGGCGCAGCGCCCGGTAGAGCGAAAACGGCGGCAGCTTGAAGGGGGCCTCGAAGCGCTGCGACAGCACGACCTGAAAAACATCGCCGGCGGCGATGTAGTCCTTGCCGCGCATCACCATCTGCTTGAACTCGTCGGGCGTAGTATTCGAGCGCGGCTTGACATCGAGCGAACCGGCATCGACGTTCGTCGTTGATTTGTCGAGCGGGCGGTCCAGCGCGTCAACGACGGCTGAGAGCCGCTCAACCGCGTGCGCCAATGCCGCCTTTGCGGTCACGCCCGGATGCGCTCGCACCGGCGTGACAACGGCCATCATGTCCTTGACCGCATCGAAAACGACCACCACGGTCGGCCGCAGCAGCATCGCATCGGGAATGTCGACCGGACCCGGCCGCGGCGGCGGCAGATCCTCCATCAGGCGCACCATGTCATAGCCGAGATAGCCGAACACGCCCGCCGCCATCGGCGGCAGGGCAGGGGGCAGCACGATGCGGCTTTCGCCAATCAGGTCGCGCAACGCGGCGAGCGGAGCATTCTCGATCGGCACGAAAGCCGCCGGGTCGGTCTGGACCGTGCGATTGATCTCGGCTTTTTTGGCATTGACGCGGAAGATGACGTCCGGGTCGAGACCGATGATCGAATAGCGGCCGCGCACGGCGCCGCCTTCGACCGATTCCAGCAAGAAGCTCATCGGCGCCGAGCTTTCCGGCCGCGCGCCGGCGATTTTGAGATAAGCCGAGACCGGCGTTTCCAGATCGGCGACGAGCGTCGTCCACACCACCTGCGGCTCCCCGGCCGCGTAACGCGTGGCGAAGGATTGCGCCGAAGGCTCGATGTGCATTTTTAATTGGTGTCCGGCGTGCCGTTGCCCATCGCCTGAGCCAGCACCGAAGGATTTATGGTCGTTCCGAGATTGTTTTCCAGCCAGCCGACATACTGCCCGATCAGATCGTCGGAGACTTGATTGCGAAGGGTGTCCTCGATGTGCTTGCCGTCCGCCGAATTGGCGTCGAATTTCGGCGTCTTGATGTCGGTCACCTGAAAGACGATCCATTGCGTCGGACTGGCGCCAACGCTGCTGTCGAAAGCGTCCTTGGCGGTGTGGAAGATCGCTTGAGTCATATTCGGTGAAATGTCGCCGCTCGATCCGCCGCGTTTTAAATCGCTGGCGGTTTCAATCTTGAGATTTTCGGC
>JASHOX010000151.1 GCA_030038415.1 Xanthobacteraceae bacterium | reverse complement strand
GTTGTCCCACACCGTGTGGCCGCCGCGCGAGCGCGGGATTAGGTGATCGAAGGTCAGATCCTCGCGCTCGCCGCAATATTGGCAGGCGAAGCGGTCGCGCAGGAACACGTTGAACCGAGTGAAGGCCGGATGCGTCGCGGGCTTTACGAAAGTCTTCAGCGACACCACGCTCGGCAGCTTCATTTCGAAGCTCGGTGAGTGCACCGCGCGGTCGTAATTGGCGACAATATTCACCCGCTCGAGAAACACCGCCTTGATCGCGTCCTGCCACGACCACAGCGACAGCGGGTAATAGCTCAGCGGCCGGAAGTCCGCGTTGAGCACCAGGGCCGGAAAGCCCGACGGCGATACATGAGCGTTCAAAGCGACGCTCCTACCTCGACTCAGTGCCGCAGTGCGGCGATGGGCGGTAGTTTATAGGCAGGCGTGACAGGATTGTGAAGCCCGGCCCGGGGGTTACGGGAACGCCTTCAATTGGCGGTGCGTCCAGGCCGTTGCGGCGCCTCAGGCGCTTCATTGACGCGAATATTCGGCTGGGGAACCGAGCCGCACCGCGTCTAGCGGCTGCCGGCCGCGCACGAGGTCCGCGGCCTTTTCCGCGATCATGATGATTGGGGCATTGATATTACCGCCGACCAGATCCGGCATCACCGAGCCGTCGACCACGCGCAGTCCCTCAACGCCGAAAACGCGAAGCTCGGCATCGACCACCGCCAGCGGGTCTGAGGCGACGCCCATTTTGCAGGTGCCCAGCGGATGATGGACGGTGATCGAATCGGCGCGGATATGCGTGTCGAGATCGGCGTCAGCGACGGCGCCGTCGCCCGGCGCGATCTCGCGCGCCATGAACGGGGCCATCGGCGCCTGTCGGCAAACCTCGCGCGCCATGCGCAAGCCGGCGCGCAGCGTGTTGCGGTCGTTGTCGGTGGCAAGAAAATTCTGCCGGATGCGCGGCGCTCGGCGCGGATCGGCGGAGACGAGCTCGAGCCGGCCCCGGCTCTCCGGCCGCAGCACCACGGCGCGGCAGGCGTAAGCGTCTGCGTAGGCGCGGCGGAACGGCCACAGATAAGGCTTTGCCGTCATCGGCGCCGCATTGAAAATGAATTGCACGTCGGGCAGCGCGGCATCGGGCCGGCTTTTCAAGAACGCCATGCGGCCGGTCGGCAGCCCGGTGGCGATGCCTTCGCCGGAGAGATAGGCGCGAAGAAGCGCCGGCACGATGCGGTCGAACCGCATGGCGCGATGGAACGGGCCGGGCTCTTTGCGCGCATAAGCGACGCTCGCCGAAATATGATCCTGCAGATTCTTGCCGACGCCAGGCAGCGCCGCCTTGACCGCGATATCATGCGCGGCGAGCTCGGCCGGGTCGCCGATCCCGGAGAGCAGCAAAAGCTGCGGCGAGTTGATGACGCCGCCGCAGAGGATGACTTCGCGCTCGGCATGCGCGGTGACGGCTTCGCCGCGCTGGACATATTCAACGCCTGCGGCGCGGCGGCCGTCGAACACGATCTTCGTTGCCAGCGCCTCGATCTCGACCGTCAGATTCGGCCGTTGCAAAGCGGGCCGCAGATAGGCATCGGCGGCGCTGCAGCGGCGGCCGTTCTTCACCGTCATCTGCCAGGTGCAGAAGCCTTCCTGCTGCGCGCCGTTATAGTCGGTAGTCGTCTTGTAGCCCGCGGCACCGCCGGCGGCGGCGAAGGCATCGACCAGCGGATCGTCAAACGTTGCGGTTTGCGTCGCCAGCGGGCCGTCACCGCCGCGATAAAAGCTCGGGCCGGCCTGCCAGGATTCCTGGCGGCGGAAATAGGGCAGCACGTGGGCATAGGACCATTGCTTCAGCCCCGACGCCGCCCAGCGGTCGTAATCGCCGGCGTGGCCGCGCACATAGGCCATGGCATTGATCGACGACGAGCCACCGATGACGCGGCCGCGCGCGCATTCGAGCCCGCGCCCGCCGGTCGCCGCCTCGGCCTCGGCAAAATACATCCAGTCGTGCTTGCGATTGAGCAGCAAATGCGGCCAGCCGAGCGGGATTTTGATCCACGGATCGCGGTCCCAGCCGCCGGCTTCAAGCAGCAGCACCCGCGTGGCCTTATCCTCGCTCAGCCGCGCGGCCAAAGTGCAGCCGGCGGAACCGGCGCCGACGATGATGATGTCGTAGTTTCTGTTGTTGGGCATTCGCTTAACCTGCGCCGGAAGCTTAGCCAGCGCGGCGATGGGCTGTCCACGACCAATGATGGGCGGCTGGACCGCGGTTAGACCGGCGTCTACGTTGGCGTTTTCGCCAAAGCCGGAGAACTTGCTTGCACACCAACGACAATCTGACGACCGAACGCAAAACCTTCGTCACCCATCTCGAATGTTCGGAAACTGGCGAAAAATATCCGGCCGACGAAATTCACAATCTGTCGCGCGCCGGCAAGCCGCTGTTGGTGCGTTACGATCTCGCCGGCGTGAAAAAGGCGCTGAGCAAGGACGCGATGGCGCAACGTCCGCCCGATCTCTGGCGTTATCGCGAGCTTCTCCCGGTGCGGCGCACGGCGGACATCGTCAGCCTCGGCGAGGCGATGACGCCGATCGTGCCGCTGCCGAAGCTTGCGGCCAAATTGGACGGCGCCGAACTTTTGGTGAAGGACGAAGGCCGGCTGCCGACCGGCTCGTTCAAGGCGCGCGGGCTGGTCATGGCGGTGTCGATGGCGAAAGCGCTCGGCATCAAGCACATGGCGATGCCGACCAACGGCAATGCCGGCGCGGCGCTCGCGGCCTATGCCAGCCACGCCGGCATCAAGACCACGATCTTCTGTCCGGAGGATACGCCGGAGGTCAATGTCAGCGAGATCGGCTTGCAAGGCGCCAGCGTCTATCGCGTCAACGGCCTGATCGACGATTGCGGCAAGATCGTCGCCGAGGGCAAGGCCAAGGTCGGCTGGTTCGACACCTCGACGCTGAAAGAGCCGTATCGAATCGAAGGCAAGAAGACCATGGGATTGGAGCTTGCCGAGCAGCTCGGCTGGGACGTGCCGGACGTCATCTTTTATCCGACCGGCGGCGGCACCGGGCTCATCGGCATGTGGAAGGCGTTCGCCGAATTGGAGGCGATCGGCTTTATCGGCGGCAAGCGTCCGCGCATGGTCGCGGTGCAGGCATCCGGCTGCGCGCCGATGGTGCGCGCCTACGACCAAGGCGTCGAGCATGCGGCGCGCTGGGAGAATGCGCACACCATCGCCTCAGGCATTCGCGTGCCGCAAGCGATCGGCGATTTTCTCATCCTGCGCGCGGTGCGCGACAGCGGCGGCTTTGCCATCGCCGTCACCGACGAGGCCATTGCCGCGGCGCTCGAAGAGGCCGCACGCGCAGAGGGATTTTTGATGTGCCCCGAGGGCGCGGCGACTTACGCCGCCTACAAGCAGAGCCTCGCCGACGGTCGCGTGACGCGCAACGAGCGCGCTTTGTTGTTCAATTGCGCCACCGGCCTCAAATATCCGCTGCCGCCGATCCGCCGCACGCTCGACCGCCACAAGCCGATCGATTACGCCGCCTTGTAACGAATTTATCCGCTATCGCGTAACGTTAACGCCGGCTTGCCGCGACGCGCGCACATTGGAATTTATTCGTTTTGAGCAACGAATAATCAATGTGTCTCAACTATGAGATGGGCAATTTCAGTTTTGCGCATGGTTTGTCGAGCGGGATACGCTTGGTATGTTTCGAGCTCTGGCGAAATATCTCCGGCGGGATGTTGCCCGTTTTGGCGCTGCCCGCGGCGGCGCGACGATGGTTGAATTCGCGCTGATTGCGCCGGCGTTTCTGGCGATGCTCTTCGCTATCATCGAAACGACGCTGTTCTTGTTCGCGCAGGCGACGCTGCAGGACGCCGCCTTCGAGGCGGGCCGTCAATTCATGACCGGGCAGGTGCAAAACGCCGGAACGACACAAAGCCAATTCAAGACTAATGCCGTCTGCCCGATGCTGTCGGCGCTGTTCAACTGCAACAACGTGCAGGTCGATGTGGCGACCTACTCGTCGTACAGCAGCGAGGTTACGTCCGCGCCTGCGCTGTACGATACCAGCGGTAACCTGATCACCACCGGAACCTGGAACCTCGGCACGCAGGGCGACTTGATGGTGGTCCAGCTCGCCTATCCCTGGCAGATCTTCGGCATCCCCCTGGGATCGATCTTGCCCAATACCGGTTACGGCACCGCGGAAGTCATGGGCGTTTCCGCTTTCATGGTGGAGCCCTATTGATGATGCGCACGCCAGCCCCGCTCCGGCGCCTGCGGCGCCGATTCCTCGCATCGACGCGCGGCGTTGCCGCAATCGAATTCGCAATGATCTTGCCGGTGCTGGCGACGTTGCTGCTCGCCACCTTCGACGGCGGCCGAGCGCTCGCAATCTACATGAAAGTGCGCGCGACGACCTATGCGCTCGACTCCATCACCAATCAATATCAAACGATCGCGTCGACCGACATGAGCACGATCACGGGTGCGGTCTCCCAAGTTCTTGCCCCGTATTCCAGCTCACCGGCGACCCTCACCATTTCGCAGATCGCCGTCAACTCCAGCAGCAACGCGACGGTGGCCTGGAGCTATTCGCTCAACGGCACCGCCCTGACCCCGGGGAACACGGCGCCAACGCTGCCGACGAACCTCGCGACCTGCGGTACCTATCCCTGCTACCTGATCTACGGCCAGGTCAGCTACACCTTTTCACCGCTGTTCGGTCTGTTCAGCGGCGGCACGAACATCAGTCTTTCCGACGCGCTGTATTCGGTGCCGCGGAGCAGCACCTGCATCGTCTATACCCCGCAAACCGGAACGGCCTGTGCCGTTGCCTCCTCGGGCTCGGGCTCGGGTTCTGGGTCTGGTTCGGGCTCCGGCTCGGGTTCTGGCTCCGGGTCCGGCTCAGGCTCAGGCTCAGGCTCAGGCTCTGGTTCGGGCTCTGGATCTGGTTCCGGGTCCGGCGGCTGGGGTGGCGGAGGAGGCGGCCATCATTAGTGTTTGGGAAGGACGCACCACGACCCGCAACTACGAACAAGCGGTATTGCGGGTGCCTAAGCGCCGCTTGCATCGAGACCTATAAGAGCCATCGACCCCACCGCGATGATTGCCGACAGTGAATCGCGCAAGCCCTGAATTCGCCGGCGCCAATCACGCGACACGAACGTCAATCGCTTTAAACGGAATCGCTCTAAGAGCGTGGCGAAGCACCATCTTTCGGAAAACCGGTCTCCACCCTCGGATCAAGTCCGAGGGTATGCATTGATCGCAACCAGCATCTTGGACCATTGATTACCGAAGGCGTGGCAAACCGGTCTTTGGATGATGGGT
>JASHOX010000150.1 GCA_030038415.1 Xanthobacteraceae bacterium | reverse complement strand
TCCATCGCGGTATTGCCGCCGCCGAGCACGATCACCCGCTTGCCGATCTTATCGACGTGCCCGAATGAGACGCTGGACAGCCAGTCGATGCCGATATGGATGTTCTTGGCCGCTTCCTTGCGACCGGGAATGTCGAGGTCGCGGCCGCGTGGCGCGCCGCAGCCGACAAAAACGGCGTCAAAATCTTCCGCGAGCAGCGCCTTGAGGCTGTCGATGCGCTTGCCGCCGACAAATTCGATACCGAGATCGAGGATGTACTGGCATTCCTCGTCGAGCACCTTTTCCGGCAGGCGGAATTTCGGAATTTGCGTCCGCATCATGCCGCCGGATTGAGGATCCTGATCGAATACGACGCATGTGTAGCCCATCGGGGCCAGGTCCCGCGCCACCGCGAGCGAGGCCGGGCCGCCGCCCACGAGCCCGATGCGCTTGCCGTTTTTCGTCCCCGGCGCTTTCGGCAGACGGGCGCGGATGTCGTCCTTGAAGTCGGCGGCGACGCGCTTGAGACGGCAGATCGCAACCGGTTCCTTCTCGACGCGGCCGCGCCGGCAGGCCGGCTCGCAGGGGCGATCGCAGGTGCGTCCGAGGATGCCCGGAAACACATTGGATTCCCAATTGATCATGTAGGCGTCGCCATAGCGGCCCGCAGCGATCAAACGGATATATTCGGGGACCGGCGTGTGCGCCGGGCAGGCCCACTGACAATCCACCACCTTGTGGAAATAGTCCGGGACCGAAATATCGGTAGGTTTCATCGACTCCTCGTGCACGCAGCGACCCGCTCTTTAAAACGCGGCGGTAGGAACTCTGCTGCGTGGAATTTCCTATTCCGGCGGTCCGGTAGCCGAATCCGGCGGCGGATACTAGTCGACAGGAGAACGAATTTCCACCGCTTCTCCCTTGTTATAACAAGGATTTCCCGCCTATGGCTGTTAACAAAGGCGCGATTGGATACGGCCGCCGGAGAGGCCGGCCCCGATCTGCCATGTCTGCCGTAACTTACTGAAAATATGTGATAAATTGATCTCATGCGCGAACTGTTCGAAACCATCCCGCTCGATGACCCAGTGACGGCCGCCCGCCGCGGCGGCCGGCCCGCGTTACGAAAGCGTTTCTACGCCGCGACCGGGGTGCTGCCGACAGAGAGCGGCTTTGCCGTGACCCTCGACGGCAAGCCAGTGCAGACGCCGGCTGGCCGCGGGCTCGCGGCGCCGGCGCTAGCCCTCGCCCAGGCGATCGCTGCGGAATGGGAGGCACAGCGCGAGGTGGTCAACCCGGCCACCATGCCGATGACGCGGCTTGCTAATGCGATCATCGACGGTGTTGCGCAGAAGCCGGGCCCGGTGGCCGCGGAAATCGAAAAATATCTGGCCTCCGATCTCTTGTTCTATCGCGCAAGCGGCCCACAACAATTGCGCGACCGCCAAGCGGCGCTTTGGGATCCTATCCTTGTCTGGGCGCGCGATACGCTTGGCGCGCATTTCAAGCTCGCTGAAGGCGTTGTTCATGTCGCCCAGCCGGACGCGGCCCTAAAAGCCGCTGCCGCTGCCATCCCGAGCGATCCGTGGCGGCTCGGTGCGCTGCATGTAGTCATGACGCTGACCGGCTCGGCGCTGATCGCACTGGCCATGGTGCGCGGCGTGCTAGGCGCCGCGGTGGCCTGGCAGGCGGCGCACGTCGACGAGGATTGGAATATCGCGCAATGGGGCCAGGACGAGATGGCGATGCAACGCCGCGCATTTCGCCATGCCGAATTTGCGGCGGCGGCGGCCGTTCTGCGCGAGCTCGTGGAATAAGGCGCTGGCTTATCCGCCGGTCACGCTCATGTGCCGCGCCAATGCCGGCCGCTGGTGGCGGCGATCGATGATGAAATCGTGGCCCTTAGGCTTGCGCGAGATTGCTTCGTCGATGGCAGCGAACAACAGATCATTGCCTTCGGAAGCGCGCAGCGGCTTGCGCAGATCGGCGGCGTCTTCCTGGCCGAGGCACATATAGAGCGTGCCGGTGCAGGTGACGCGGACGCGATTGCAGGATTCGCAGAAATTGTGCGTCAGTGGCGTAATGAAGCCGAGCCGGCCGCCGGTCTCCGCGACCCGCACATAGCGCGCGGGACCGCCGGTGCGATAGTCGATGACTTCGAGCCTGAAAAGCTTCGCGAGCTCGGCGCGCACCACCGAAAGCGGCAGATACTGGTCGAGGCGGCCTTCGCCGATTTCGCCAAGCGGCATCACCTCGATCAAAGTGAGATCCATGCCGCGGCTGTGCGCCCACTGGATCAACCGCGGGAATTCGTCGTCGTTGACGCCCCGCAGCGCCACCGTGTTGATCTTGATCTTCAGGCCAGCGGCCTGCGCCGCGTCGATCCCGGTCATCACTTGATCGAGCGCACCCCACCGCGTGATAGCGCGGAATTTTTCGGGGTCGAGCGTATCGAGCGAGACGTTAATGCGCCGGATGCCGGTCGCGGCCAGCGCGTCCGCATATTTGGCGAGCTGCGAGCCGTTGGTAGTCAAAGTCAGCTCGTCGAGGGCGCCGGAGCGCAGATGCCGCGACAGCGACGTGACGAGCGTCATAATGCCGCGTCGCACCAGCGGCTCGCCGCCGGTCAGACGGAGCTTGCGCACGCCGCGCGCGATAAACGCGGAGCACAGCCGGTCGAGCTCCTCCAGCGTGAGCACCTCGGCCTTCGGCAGAAATGACATGTTCTCCGCCATGCAATAGACGCAGCGGAAATCGCAGCGGTCGGTCACTGAGACGCGCAGATAGGTAATGGCGCGGCCGAACGGGTCGACGAGCTCCGGATATCCGGTGGCGCGTTCGAGTTCCAAGCTGGGCAGACTGGCTGGCACGCTATCCATGACCTAAGAGATAATCAGGCCAATGTGCCGGATAAAGCCCTGATCGTCCAGAATGTTTTCCCAATGGCGCGGCTTCCGCCGCGCCTTGTGCTATCGCGTCGGTGGGGGCGGGAAGGGCGATGCCGTCGGCGGGGGAGGTGGGAAGACATTTTCCTGCGCCGGCGCCTGCTCCGGAGCGGCGATTGACGGCTCGGTCGGTCCCTGCATCGATGCCGGCTTAGGTGCGGCAGGCCTGGGTCGTGCGACGACCTTGCGCGGCCTCGGTTTCACCACTTTGCGCGGCGGCGGAGGCAGCGCCTGCAACGTCGCCACCACCGGATTGGGTACGAGGTCCGGGGGAGGAGTGCTGAACAGCGAACCTTCGGCCTGGTGGACGGCGATCTGGATCGTCTGGGGTACGTAGCCGTTGAGACTGAATGAAACAGCCTGGCTCGTCACCGGAACCGCGAGCGAACACGGCGTCGAACAGGTTTGCCCTTGTGCGGTCTGAACATTCGCGCCTGCTGGCACGGATTGAAACTGAAGGACTTGGGGTGGTGGCGAGGACGGCTTGAACAAATCGGACATGGAGCCCGAACTGGAGCATCCTGCCAGTGCGGCGCCCAAACCGATCGCGGTGACGGCGAACAGCCGAACACGCAACATCATGCACTCCCCGTCCCTGTCGTGAGCCTAGGCCGCTCGGGTTTTTGGGTAAAGCGGATAGGTGCTTGCACGCTCGCAGCGCGAGCGCTTGTTCAAGACCGCACAATGAAACGGTGACGGCGGCAAACAGCCAAGAAATGATGCAACGACAAGGATTTATATCTGGGGCACAGAATTGGCGTACGTCAATCCGCGAAACGGCCGGTTATTAACCTTAATGCATCCTTTGCTGGGTGTGGCCAGGCGAGCACACTTTATCGGTTAGCCGCGGCCGGCTTGGATATCGCGGATCGCTGCCGGTAGATCGGCGAATGAGCCTATGATCCGGTCGGGACGCAGTAGCGCGATCGGCACCTCGCTATAACCGAAATCCACCGCAATGACGGGTACCGTCGCCGCGCGGGAGGTGCGGATATCGGTTCCGGAATCGCCGACCATGATGGCCCGGGAAGGCTCGCCGCCCGCGCGCTTAATCGTAAGCCGCAGCATTTGCGGGTCTGGTTTTTGCACGCCGAACGTATCCTGGCCGCAAATTGCCGCGAAGTGCCGGCTCAGTTGGAGAGCGTCCAGAAGCCTGACCGAGAGCCATTCAAGCTTGTTGGTGCAGACCGCGAGACGATGACCCTCGCCAGCCAAGTGCTCCAGCGCCGCTTCAAGTTGCGGGAAGGGCCGCGAGCGGTCGGCGATATGCGTGGCGTAATGTTCAATGAATGCCGCAAACAGCCGATCGAGCTCGACTTGCGAACAAGCGCGGCCTTCGGCGGCGAGCGCCCGTTCGATCATGGCTCGTGCGCCGCCTCCGATCATGCGCCGGGCGGTGTCGTACTCGACCGGCGGCAAGCCCTCCCATTCCAGAATAAGGTTGAGCGTTGAAATGAGATCGGGGGCGGTATCGATCAGCGTGCCGTCGAGATCGAAAGCGATGGTGAGCATTGCCCTTCCGGGTAGCGGTCGTAAGCCGCGGGCGCAAGGCCCTAGGATCGAAGTCGGAAGGCGGCTACACACCGCATGATGAATGTGGACGCCTATAAGAGCGCAGCAGCAGCTTGCGCGGTCGAACTGGTGCGCTCTGGCATGCGGCTCGGGCTGGGCACCGGTTCGACCGCGGCGGCCTTTATCGACTTGCTGGCAGGGCGCGTGCGCGCGGGGCTCGACGTCGTCGGCGTCCCGACCTCGGAGGCGACGCGCGCGCTGGCGGCGCGGCTCGGCATCGCGCTCACCACGCTCGACGACACCCCTGAGCTCGATCTCGCCATCGATGGCGCCGACGAGATCGCGCCAGATCTGACCTTGATCAAGGGCGGCGGCGGCGCGTTGCTGCGCGAGAAGGTGGTGGCGTCGGCGTCGACGAGAATGGTGGTCATTGCCGACGAGTCGAAATGGGTCTCGGTCCTTGGCCGCTTCCCGCTGCCGATCGAAATCGTGCCGTTTGGCGCGACCGCAACCCGCCGCGCGGTCGAAGCGGCCGCTGCCGCCGCGGGATGCCCCGGTCCGGCACCGCTGCGCATGGGCCAAAACGGCCACGCTTTCGTCACGGATGGCGGGCACTGGCTCCTCGACGCCCAATTGCAGCGCATTGCCGATCCGCAGGATCTTGCGAACAGGCTGTCCGCCGTTCCGGGCGTCATGGAACACGGTTTGTTCATCGGCCTCGCCGGGGCTGCTATTCTCGCCGGTCCGGATGGGGTTCGCCTTGTCGAACGACCTTGATCTCAAGCCCGAAGGGAGTGCGCCTATGATCGCCCGTCTTTGCACGCGTTACGTTGTGGCTGCGCTGATCGCGCTGATCATGACCGGTGTAGCTCGTCCGGCCCTGGCCCAGAGCCCGCCTTCGGCCGCTCAGCCGTCTCCGGCCGCGCTTTTGTTGGCCAAGCAGATCGTTGAGATCAAGGGTGTGCAGAACATATTCGCGCCGCTGGTGCGCGGCGTGGTCGAAAAGACGAAGAACATGTTCATGCAAACCAATTTCATGTGGGCGAAGGACCTCGACCAAGTCGCGGCGATCGAGGAGAAACAATTGGCTCCGCGCGTGAGCGAACTCGTCGATGCGACCGCGCGCATGTATGCTCAGCACTTCACCGAGGCGGAATTGAAGCAATTGCTGGCATTCTATCAATCGCCGATCGGCAAAAAGGCGCTGGTCGAGGAGCCGAAAGTGCTTGACGAGGCGATGGCCTATGCCGGCACCTGGGGGGACAATCTATCCCAGGAAGTCATTGGCGACATGCGCGAGCAAATGAAGAAGCGCGGCCACGATATGTAACGCGACAAAGCAAGATGGCTGATTACGACGTCGATCTTTTCGTTATCGGAGGCGGCTCGGGCGGTGTGCGCGCGGCGCGTATCGCTGCCGAGCACGGCGCGCGCGTGATGGTCGCCGAGGAATATCGCCTCGGCGGCACCTGCGTCATCCGTGGCTGCGTGCCGAAAAAACTCTTGGTCTACGCCTCGCGCTTTCGCGGCGAATTCGAAGATGCCGCAGGCTTCGGCTGGACCGCGCCGCAAACCTCGTTCGATTGGGCGGCGTTGATCGCCAACAAGGATCGCGAAATCGCGCGGCTGGAAGCGGCCTACGGCGCTACCCTCAACAAAGCCGGCGTGAAAGTGGCAAAAACCCGGGCCGTCCTGATCGACGCTCACACCGTGCAACTGACAAGCGGCGACCGGGTGCGCGCAGCCTATGTCTTGATCGCCACCGGGGGCACGCCGAGCTACGGCGATCCCATCCCGGGCATCGAGCACGCCATTTCCTCGAACGAAGCCTTTCATCTGCCGGAATTGCCGCGCCGCGTCGTGGTTCAGGGCGGCGGCTATATCGCCGTCGAGTTCGCCGGCATCTTCGCCGGGCTGGGTTCTCATGTGACGCTGGTCTATCGCGGCGAGAATATCTTGCGCGGCTTCGACGACGACGTGCGCCAACACTTGCGCGTCGAAATGGAAGCCCGCGGCATAAGGGTGCTGACCGGCTGCAAGGTCGCGGCCATTGAAGATGCCGGCGGACATTTCTCGGTACGGCTGTCGAGCGGCAATTACATCACCGCCGACCGCGTCATGTTCGCGACCGGCCGGCATCCGAATGTCGCCAAGCTCGGCCTCGAGGAGGCCGGCGTCGAGATCGCCAAGGACGGCGGCGGCATCGCGGTCGACGACTATTCGCGCACGTCGGCGCCGAATATTTATGCGGTCGGCGACGTCACCAACCGCATCAATCTCACTCCGGTCGCGATTCGCGAGGGTCATGCCTTTGCCGATACCGTATTCGGCGGCAGGCCTACCGCCGTCGATCACAGCAACGTGCCGACGGCGGTTTTCTCGGAGCCCGAGGTCGGCACGGTTGGCCTCACTGAAACGCAAGCCCGCGCCCGGCTGGCGCGCACCGACATCTACAAGGCCGTATTCAAGCCACTCAAAGCGACGCTCTCCGGTCGCAATACCGCCGTGCTGATGAAGCTCGTTGTCGACGGCCTGTCCGACCAGGTCGTCGGCTGCCACGTGGTCGGCGAGGGCGCAGCCGAGATGGCTCAGGTCGCCGCCATTGCCGTGAAAATGGGCGCCAAGAAAGCCGACTTTGACGCCACGATCGCGCTGCACCCGACCGCCGCCGAAGAGCTCGTTACCATGCGCAAGAAAACCGCCAGCTTCGCCCGGGAAGCCGCGGAATAGGCGGCATTTCCTGGCTGTCGCAACCACGGGCGGTTGTGTATATATGCCGCTATTCATTCCGGCCGAACCGCCATGGCGGCGGGAGCTGGAATCCATAACCACCGTTCGTGAATATGGATTCTGGGTTCGCCGCTGCGCGAAGCCCGGAATGACGGTTCGGAGATGCGTATGTCGAAACTGGTCAATGCGGTGAAGTGGGGCCCGGATTCCTGGCGCGACAAGCCGATCCTGCAGGTGCCGGACTATCCGGACGCCAAGGCGCTGGCCGACGTCGAGGCGCAGCTTGCCACTTTTCCGCCGCTGGTTTTTGCCGGCGAGGCGCGCAATCTCAAAGTTGCGCTGGCCAAGGTAGCGGCCGGCCAGGCTTTCCTGCTGCAAGGCGGCGATTGCGCCGAAAGCTTTGCCGAGCACGGCGCCAACAATATCCGCGACTTCTTCCGCGTCTTTCTGCAAATGGCGGTGGTTCTCACCTATGCGGCGGCTTGCCCGGTGGTGAAGGTCGGCCGTATCGCCGGGCAGTTCGCCAAGCCGCGCACGTCGCCGACGGAAAAACGAAACGGCGTCGAACTGCCGGTCTATCGCGGCGACATCATCAACGGCACCGATTTCACGCCGGAAGCCCGCACGCCGGAGCCGCGCCGGCAATTGGAGGCCTATCGCCAATCGGCGGCGACCCTCAATCTCCTGCGCGCCTTCGCCAAAGGCGGTTATGCGAGCCTCGACAATGTGCATCGCTGGATGCTGGAATCGGTGCGCGGTTCGCCGCAGTCCAAACGCTACGGCGACCTAGCCGATCGGGTCTCCGGCGCGCTCGATTTCATGCGCGCCTGTGGCCTGACCTTTGCCGCCGATTCGAGCCTTGGCACCACCGATTTCTACACCAGTCACGAGGCGCTGTTGCTCGGTTACGAGCAGGCCTTCACCCGCGTCGATTCGACAACCGGCGATTGGTATTGCACGTCCGGCCATATGGTGTGGATCGGCGATCGCACCCGGCAGCCGGACCACGCGCATGTCGAATATTGCCGCGGCATCAAAAATCCGCTCGGCTTGAAAACCGGGCCGACGCAGAAGCCGGACGAGCTTTTAAAGCTCATCGACATCCTCGATCCGGATAACGAGCCCGGCCGCCTGACGCTGATCTGCCGCGTCGGCGCCGACAAGGTCGCCGATCTGTTGCCGGCCATGGTGCGCGCCGTCAAACGCGAAGGCCGCAACGTGGTGTGGTCGTGCGATCCGATGCACGGCAACACTATCACCTCGGTCACCGGCTATAAGACCCGGCCGTTCGACCAGATTCTCAAGGAGGTCCGCGGCTTCTTCCAGGTCTGCGCCGCCGAAGGCGTCTATCCCGGCGGCGTGCATCTGGAAATGACCGGCAAGGACGTCACCGAATGCACCGGCGGCGCCCGAGCCATCAGCGACGAGGATCTCAACGACCGCTATCACACGGTGTGCGACCCGCGGCTCAACGCCGAGCAGTCGATCGATCTTTCGTTCCTGCTGGCCGACCTGCTCAAATCCAAGCGCGAGGGCACGATGACCCCGCTGCCCGCCGTCGCGGGGTTGTAACGGACGGCAGAGGGGCAGCCCGTTCTTCGTCCGTCCGCTGTCGTCCGCCGACCGTCGTCAGCGCTGCGGCATCCGTGCTAGATCGTCACCATGAACCAGCGTCCCGCCGACCGCCTGGCCATTGCCGTGGCGCAGCTCAACCCGATCGTCGGTGATGTAGCCGGCAATCTTGAGCGGGCCCGCAAGGCGCGCGCGGAAGCCGCGCGTGAAGGCACCGATATCATCGCCTTCTCCGAGCTTTTCATTGCCGGTTATCCGCCCGAGGATCTGGTGCTCAAGCCGGCGTTTCAGGCCGCCTGCCGGGCCGCGGTCGAGGACCTGGCACGCGACACGGCGGACGGGCCCGCCGTGCTCATAGGGACGCCGTGGGTGGAAGACGGCAAGCTTTATAATGCCTATGCGCTGCTGACCGGCGGACGCATCGACGCCATCCGCTTCAAGGTCAACCTGCCGAATTACGGCGTGTTCGACGAAAAGCGCGTCTTTGCTTCCGGTCCGGTGCCGGGACCCGTGAGCTTCCGCGGCGTGCGGCTCGGCATGCCGGTCTGCGAGGATACCTGGACCGACTGGGGCGATTACGAGAACGTGGTCGAATGCCTGGCCGAGACCGGCGCCGAAATCCTCGTCGTACCGAATGGCTCACCCTATTGGCGCGACAAGATCGATGTGCGGATCAATGTCTGCGTCGCGCGCGTCACCGAGGCGTCGTTGCCGCTCATCTACATCAATCAGGTCGGCGGCCAGGACGAATTGGTATTCGACGGCGCATCGTTCGCATTGAACGCGGATCGTTCGATTGCATTCCAGCTACCGGCTTTCAAGGAAGTGATCGTCACGACACATTGGTCGCGAAGCGGCGGCAGGTGGCGTTGTGCGCCGGGGCCGAAGGCGCCGGCCGAGCCGTTGGACAAGTCGGATTACGCCGCCTGCGTGCTGGGCTTGCGCGATTACGTCGACAAGAACCGCTTCAAAGGCGTCGTGCTCGGGCTCTCCGGCGGCGTCGATTCGGCGCTGTGTGCGGCGATCGCGGTCGATGCGCTCGGCAGCGAGCGGCTGCGCTGCGTGATGCTGCCCTACCGCTACACGTCGCAGGAGTCGCGAATTGACGCCGCCGCGGTCGCCGACGCGCTCGGCGTGCGCTACGACATCGTGCCGATCGAAAGCGCCGTGCACGGCCTCGAAACGGCGCTGGCGGGCGTTTTTGCCGGAGCGCCGCGCGATGTGACCGAAGAGAACCTGCAGGCGCGCGCCCGTGGCGTCATCCTGATGGGCATCTCCAATAAATTCGGCCTCATGGTGGTGACGACCGGCAACAAGTCGGAAATGTCGGTCGGCTACGCTACCCTTTACGGCGATATGAACGGCGGCTTCAATCCGATCAAGGATCTCTACAAGACCGAGGTCTATCGGCTGGCGCGGCTACGCAATACCTGGAAGCCGGACGGCGCGCGCGGCCCCGATCGCGCGGTCATTCCGCAGAACGTCATAACCCGGGCGCCGAGCGCGGAGCTGCGCGAAAACCAGACCGATCAGGACACGCTGCCGCCCTACGACGTGCTCGACCAAATACTCGAACGGCTGGTCGAGCGCGAGGAATCGACCGCGGATATCGTCGCTGCCGGTTTCGACCGCGATACCGTGATGAAGGTCGAGCGCATGCTCAATTTGGCCGAATATAAGCGGCGGCAGGCGGCGCCGGGCGTAAAGGTGACGTTGAAGAATTTCGGCCGCGACCGCCGTTATCCGATCGTCAATCGCTTCACCGATCCCGGCATGCCAAATCCCAAGCCCGCCGACTCGTCGGTCAAAGGTAATGTGATGGCAAAGGCCGGCGCGGCGGATTTTTGACGTCGCGTCAGTGCGACGACGGCTCCGACTCCATTTGCGACGATGACAGGAACGGCGGCCCGACGACCCGCACCGGTCGTTTGGCATCGTCGGGTGGGGCGGCGCTCGCGGTCGCAGGCAGCGGCGTCGCATTGGGCGTGCCCGGTGCCGGTAGCGCCGCGACCGGCTGCTTGCCGTATGGCTTCGGCACCTGCGACAGCGCTTTCGCGTTCTGGTCGGTCACGACAATATCGCCGCTCTCAAGCGTCGATGAATCGTCGGCATTCTTGAGCGCGTCCTGCCAGCTCTCGCCCGGCTTGCGGCACGAACAGCCTGAGACGAGCTGCGTTCGATAGCGATATGCGGTCGGCAGCGCGGTGTAGAGCTGGCCGCTGGTCGATACCGCCTGATCCATGCTCTCGCCGGGATTGCGGTAGGAGTAGAGCGCGACATCGGCGGCGGGGCATTCGCGCTGGCAGGTAAGCTGGTCCTCGGCAAAGTGGGACGGCAGGGTCGAATAGGAGATCGGGAAATAATAGCCGTCGCAGCTGCGCACGCAGACGGTGTGATAGGTCCCGTTCGGCGCGCCGTCGCCGTTCGGGTTCACGATGGTGCCGCCGCCGAACAGCGCGTCGAAAAAGCCTTGTGGGCCGCCCTGCGAATTGGCTGCGGCGGTGTATTGGGCGCCGCAATTGTTCTGCGCCAATTGCCCGATCAGCGCGCGGCGCTGGTCGGCCTGATTGGAGCTGCCGCTTTGCAGCTGCTGCAGATCGCTCATCATGCGGTCGAGATCGCCGCGCATCTGCTGGATCTGCGACGTGATCGGCCCGCACTGCGGCGACAGCGCCGAGAACAAGGCAAAAAATCCGGTGCCGGCGCAGCCGGACTTGTGCGCTTGCGCGGTGGCGCGATCGATGTCGGCCTGCTTCTTGGCGATGGCGTCTTCGGCTTGTTTGATCTGCTCGGCGCGGGCGGGATCCGCGCCGCCGCGGTCGAACGCGGCGAGCTGGCCTTCGAGCCGCACGCAAACCGGATTGGTGGTCGCCGGGTTTAGCGGCGTCTGGTTTGGCGATCCCTGGACGGATGAGGACTGGTAAGGCGCCTGTTGATAAGCCGGCTGGGGATATTGCGCCGGCTGGTTGGGTGCCTGGGGGGCGGGTGCCGGCGGAACAGGGTAGTTTTGTGCAAACACCGTCGCGGACGGGATGACCACGAGCACAGCGCCCAGCACAGCGTGACGCTTGGCTTGGCCTAACCACCTCAATTTATTGAGCATATTGGTCCCGATCCGGTCCGCCGAAACCCTGGGCCGCGGATAAGGCCCGGCAATGGTGACCAAAGTGTGAATTCCCCATGGTCACTCCGCATCGGGCTGATTTTCCGGTCGCGCGCGGTCGAAGGCGGGGAGCGCCAGACAGACCGCGTCGACGCCGACGATTTTCGGAAATCTGTCGAGCGGCACTTTCAGGCGTCGCGCGTTAGCGACCTGCGGCACCAGGCAGAGATCGGCCAGCGTGACCTTGTCGCCGCAGGCATAGGGGCCGGGCTCGACCAGCGCCTCGAGCGCCTCGAAGCCGGTAATGATCCAGTGATGATACCAGGCGTCGATCGCGCTCTGCTCCTGGTGCAGCTCGTGCTTCAGGTAGCGTAGCGGGCTGGTATTGTTGAGCGGATGGATGTCGCAGGCGATGAGTTCGGCGAGCGCGCGCACCTTAGCGCGGGCTAGCGGATCTTTCGGCAGCAGCGCCGGCTCGGGATGGGTTTCTTCGAGATATTCCATGATCGCGAGCGACTGGATCAGGACGTTGCCAGCCGGCGTGACCAGAACCGGCACGCGCATCTGCGGATTGACGGCGCGGAACTCCGGGCGTTTGTTGTGGCCGCCATCCTTGATCAGATGGATGGGTGCGGTCTCGTAGGCGATGCCTTTGAGATTGAGCGCGATGCGCACGCGATAGGCGGCCGAAGAACGAAAATAGGAATAAAGCTTCACATCTCCTCCATCGGGCCATCCCGTTCGATCGTCTCGGCGACGAGTTGCGCGGATCGATCGATGATCTGCTGCAGCGCGCGATCGAAGGCTTCGCGATCGCTCGGGGTGAGGATGTCGGTGAGTCGCTGCGCGAATTCGAGCGCGTGCGGCGCAAGCTCCTCATAGATCGCCCGGCCGGGGCCGGTCAGCGACAGAAACGACTCGCGCATGTCCGCGCGATTGGCCCTTCGCGCCACGAGTTTGCGCTTTTCCAAAAGCGCGACCGCGCGCGACACTTTGGTCTTGTGCATATGGGTATGCGCGCCGATCGCCTTGCCGGTCATTACGCCATATTGGCCGAGCGTCACCAACACCCGCCATTCCGGCACCCCGATCCGGTAGCGCCGCGCGTAAACGCGCGACAGCGCTTGCGAGACCAGGCTCGCCACGACGTTAAGCCGATAGGGCAGGAACTGCTCGAGTTTCAGCGGTGCCTGTTCGGCGGCTGTCGGCGAGGACTCCCGGCTATCTCGTTCCATCGCGCGTTGAACCGCCATTCGTCACCGCTCACTGCCGACCAAGGATTTTTCGTGCACTGGCCGGTTCCCGGCGTGGTCCCATCCCGACGGTCCGCTTGAGGATGGGGCGCACTGCCGCAAAGATGAACGAACTTGATGGCCCACGCAACGGCGTAGGGGCACGCGCCCGGCGCGGTAGGCGGCGTCGGAATGGCCACTGGAATGAGTAGAATTCTCGTTCCCGGGAAAAGCGAAGTCGCGGCGCGGTCGCTAAAGTGTCAGCGCGAGCACTCGATGGCGACGAAATTGTCGCAATTGCCGGCCTTGCACGTAGCCGGATCGCTCGTCGGGATGGCGCCGGTAATGTCGTCGCGGTCGACCTTGCGGAATGACAGCGCCTGAGCAAATTGCCGCGATTTGCAGTAGGCGCTCGCCACCGGCGCGCCGCACGGCGCCCCCGAAGCAAGACAGCGGTCGACGCCATAGCCGTCGCCGTCATTGGCGATGATGAACATCCGCTTTTCGGCCTGAGCCGCGGCGGCGGTCAGAAGCACGGCCGCGGCGGCGGTCGCTGCAATCACGAAACGCATGGTTCCCCACCACCGGGCGCTCGCGCGCCAAAGACCCGACCGGCTTTCGATCCCAATAGGCTAAACAATGCGACCGCGCGGTTAAGCGTTCGTTAAGGGAGTTAAATTGGACCCGGCAATGGCTATCTCGACTCCCACGAATTCTGCTGCCGGGCAACCTGAGCGGCGGTGCGATGCTGCCGTATCCACAGGGGGCAACGTCTTTGCCGGCGAGCGTGGCATGGCGGCGACAGTTTGTGACGGCAACGGGGGACCTTGACGCGATGCGCCGCCTCGACCATTGTGCGCCCCATGAACGGTCACGCTCCCATTTGCCGCATTTGCCGGGAGATTATTCGCTAGCGTCATACGCTGGCTGCGGCCGTCTTTTCTCACCGTCGAGATTTTGGACACGCCCGGCCAGCAGGCCTTAGGGCGTAGAATGTGTTTTTGCATGGTTTGATTCGACGATGGACCTGAAGCTCCACGATACCCTCACGCGTAAGAAGCGGGTCTTTAAGCCGCTCGATCCACGAAACGTACGCATGTACGTGTGCGGGCCCACCGTCTACGACTATGCACATATCGGTAATGCGCGGCCGGTAATCGTATTCGACGTGCTGTTCCGGCTGCTGCGCCATCTCGCAAAACAAGGAGTGTGGGACAAGGGCAAAGACAGGACGAAGGTCACTTATGTCCGCAACATCACCGACGTCGATGACAAGATCAACGCCCGCGCAGCGGAGGAATATCCGTTGCTGCCACTCAACCGCGCAATTCGAGAAGTCACGAAGAAAACGTCGCGACAATTTCATGAAGACGTGAAGTTGCTTGGTTGTTTGCGTCCGAGCAAAGAGCCGCGCGCGACCAAGCATATTGCAGAAATGAAAAAATTGATTTCCCGTCTAATTCTGAAGAAACGCGCGTACATTCTTGATGATCACGTTCTGTTTCGTGTCAAAGGCGTGAGAAGTTATGGCCGCCTTTCGCATCGATCTTTGAAATACATGAAATCGAGTGCGCGCGGCGAAGTCGCGCCTAAGCTCAATCCACTGGATTTTGTGCTTTGGAAACCATCGAAGCGTGGGGAACCAGCTTGGAAATCGCCGGGCGGAATAAAAGTGCGTGGTCGGCCAGGCTGGCACATCGAATGTTCAGCTATGAGTTGGAAGTATCTAGGTCGAGAGTTCGATATTCACGGCGGCGGCATTGATCTTCTATTTCCTCACCATGAGAACGAACGTGCGCAAAGTTGCCAGGCCTTCGACGAAGCAGAAATGGCGAAAGTCTGGGTGCACAACGGCTTCTTGCAGGTTGAAGGCAAGAAGATGTCGAAATCGCTTGGGAATTTCGTGACTATACACGAATTGTTGCAAACGTGGCCGGGAGAAGTGCTCCGCCTGCAGATGCTGAATACTCATTACCGGCAGCCTCTCGATTGGACGAATGCTAAGATGAACTCCGCCCAATCGGAGCTGGAAGACTGGGTCATTCGAATTGAAAAAGTGCTTGGAAAAAGCATCGGCAAAAGCAGAGCGAAAACAGAAGTTTCCGAAGGTTTGATCAAAGCGCTTTGCGCAGATCTGAATACGCCCGGCGCTCTGGCCTATCTTCGGCAAAGTGCAAAGAGAATCGGGGATGATCCAAAACGCGCTTTGTCCTTCCTTTGTGACTGTGAGTTTTTGGGACTACTAAATAGACGGAACATGGGTTTGCTATCCAGAGAATTTGGCGGGCAAGGTCAGTCGCCGGATTTGATGATTAAGGCGTTCGATATCTATCAGTCTTTTCGATCGAAGCTGCATAACAAGTTACCCGGCGCGAAACTCGAATTCGAAAACAGGATTCGCCGGCTGGGTGGCGAGGTGAAATATCTTGAGGATGGGGGTGTTCACCTCATCCAAACGGACGATAGCGTTGGCAAAATCGACGATTTGATTGCTAAAAGAACTGAGGCGCGAGCGCGAAAGGATTGGATAGAATCTGATCGTATAAGAGACGAGCTTGCCAAAATGGGCGTCGCCTTGAAGGACACGAAGGACCCAGAAACCGGCGAGCCAAAAACTACCTGGGAGATCGCGCGATGAACGCCCAGGCCATGCCGAAGCTCGCGCTGCGGCCGATGTTGCCGACCGACGTGACGTTGCTCGCCGAAATTTTCCGCGCCGCCATCGAGGAGCTGACCGCCGAGGATTACTCCGAGGCGCAGCAGGAGGCGTGGGCGTCAGCGGCCGACGACGAGGAAGAGTTCGGCCAAAAGCTTGCCGGCGAATTGACGCTGGTCGCGACCTATGGCGGCTCCGCGGTCGGCT
>JASHOX010000149.1 GCA_030038415.1 Xanthobacteraceae bacterium | reverse complement strand
CTCGACAGGAATCCGCAGGCCATGCGTCAGCGGCGCGAGACGGTCGAGCATCCCTTTGGCACCCTGAAAATGAGGATGGGCGCGACGCACTTCCTGATGAAGCGCCTGCCTAGGGTCGCCACCGAGATGGCGCTACACATACTTGCCTACAATCTCACTCGGGTGATGAACATCATGGGCATCCGGCCGCTGATGGCCGCGATCCGAGCATAGTCAAAGCCAAAAAAGCGCCCGCGACGCCACCCCGCCCCACGCAGGCCTTTGCCGCAAAACGTTTTGACACGGCCAAGACCCGAAGCGGTACTGGTAGATGTGACGGTGCGTCCCGAAGGTTTTAGTCGGGGACGGACTCTTCCCGGCGCAGACGTCACCACCTGCTTTTCTATTCACTGTGACGGACTGGCAACACCCTAAAATCGGGCCGGGTGCTATCGTGAGTTTCCTCCGGACTGCTTTCGGACGAATCTCATGAGGGGAACGTTCAGTGGGCTCTTTGTTATCGCCACCCTGATCGGGGCGCCTGCCTTTGCGGCCGATATGGCCGTCAAGGCACCGCTCGTGCCGGCGCCAACGACGCCGTCCTGGGAGGGCTTCTATCTCGGCGCCGACGCGGGCTACGGCATCGGCATCAATAATTTCAACGAACCGTTCCAGGGTGATTTTGTCGCCACCCATGGTTTCGCCGGCGGTTTCCTCGGCGGTTACAATCATATGGTGGCGCCGCGATGGCTGGTGGGCGTCGAGGCCGACGTGAACTGGACCAATATTGCGCACAACGAAAAATTCGATGACGGTTTCGGCGACATTCTCGAAATCAAGCTCTCCGAGCAGGAATCCAGTTCGCTGCGCGGTCGGTTCGGCTATCTGCTGGAACCGAACACGTTGCTCTATGTCACCGCTGGATGGTCGTGGGCGCGGTTCAGCTATGGCTTTAATTCGACGATAGACGGAAGCGAAGCGTCGAACGTCACGCTCAACGGGCCGGAAGTCGGTTTTGGTGTGGAGACCTCGCTTGGCGGAGGCTGGAGCGCTCGACTCGAATATCTGGAAGCCTTTTACAACTACGGCAGCTTTGCTTCACCGCTCCTCGGTTCGGCGATCAATCTGCTTGGCGGCACGGCAAACTTCGGGACTATCGATGAAAAACCGGCGGTCGGCGTCGGGCGATTCGGTTTGATCTATCGGTTTGGTGCCGGCGATGCCGCGGCGTGGACTGCTTCGACACCGGCGCCGACGCCCTCATGGAACGGGCCGACCATCGCCGCGACGGTCGCGGCGGTGAGCGCCACCGCCAAGGTCGATTCCTCGGCGGCGCCCGACAACGACATCGACGGCGTCGGCGCTTCCGCGATACTGCCGACCGTGCTCGTTGGCTATAACTGGCGCATTGCGCCACGTTGGGTGTTTGGCGTCGACATCGGCGGCGCGCCCGGCATATCAACGACCAAAATTCGCCTTGACTGGACCGAGGCCTCGCACGTTCGCTTCGGTTACCTGATCACGCCCGCGACCATGGTTTACACCAGCGTCGGCTGGTTCGGCACTGGTTTCGATACGACGCAATTGCTGGCGAATGTCTCCGTCCCGCGACAGCGGACGAATGCGCTTGAGGTCGGTGCCGGTGTGGAAACAGCCCTGGCCGCGCATTGGGCGGCGCGCTTCGAGTATCAGTATGGGCTTATGCAGACGATCAACAATGTGACCGTGACGATCAACGGCACGGCGGTGCCCCCTTCCGTGCAGCTGCCGGTTTCCTTGCACCCACAAGTTCAATCCGCACAGGCCGGATTGGTCTATTACCTCGACCCCTATTAGGCCGATCCGGCCGACGCCTGCTCCGGCAGAGCCGCCCTGCGGGTCTCTAGTGCTGCCCCGGTTTCTGGCGGGATGTCTCAGCGTGATTTCGCAAATATCCTGCAGTGCTTGCCGAGAGCCACGATGTTCACTAATGGGGTAAAGCAGACGCAGGCGGAAAATCATGCGCCACAAATGAGGAGCCGTGATGGTCGAACCCTCACGCTCGGTTCGGGTCCTCGGTTTTGCCGGCAGCCTTCGCCGCGCCTCCTATAATCGTGCGCTGTTGCGCGCGGCCACCGAGTTGGCCCCCGAGGGCATGCGCATTGAAATTTTCGATCTGCTGCCGATCCCGCTGTACAACGCCGATGTGGAGACGGCCGGCGTTCCGGAGCCGGTTGCGGCCTTCAGGCGGGCCATTCGCCAAGCCGATGGGGTGCTCATGGTGACGCCGGAATATAACCATGGCGTTCCAGGCGCGATGAAGAATGCCATCGATTGGGCTTCTCGCCCGCCGAGCGACGCCGCCTTGAATGGAAAACCGGTGGCCATCATCGGCGCCTCGCCCGGTATTACGGGAACCGCGCGCGGGCAGAGCCAACTGCGGCAGGCCTTCGAATTCACCAATTCCTATGCCATGCCGCAGCCGGAGCTGTTGGTCTTTCGCGCAAATGAGAAGTTCGACACCCAAGGCAAGCTCACCGACGCGACGACACGCGAACTGTTACAAAAATTTCTTGAAGCCTTCGGCGCCTGGGTGATGCGGTTTAAGCCCGGCACACCTTGATGAATATCCTTTCACGCCGCACCGCATCCGGGAAACGGACTTGTCGGCGATTGCACTTGCCGGCTCAAAAGCCGGCAAGAATGGCGCGCAGCCCCGTGTAGATCGAACCGCCGGCCGCCAGCAGCGCGCCGCCCATGGTGGCGATGGTGCGGAAATTGTTTTGAATCTTTTGCGCCCGCCGCCGCAACGCCTGATCGCCGACATGGCGGCCGATCAATCTGGCCAGCAGGATAGCGAGCGGCCCCGGTGCGCCGGTCGCGTCCAAGGTGCGCGGCAACATGCGCCGCACCAGTAGCGCGACTTCGTTGCCGGTTACATTGGCAAGCGCAATGCTCACCGCGTATTCGATCGTCTCGCGCCAATCGACAAAATTGTCCGGCAGAATCGGCACGTTGTCAGTATAGCCGACGACGGCCAGCATGCCGATGACGCCGAGCACGCCGACGACAATGCCGTCCAAGGCCGCCCAGCCTGCTCCGTGATGCGAGAACCACAACAGCGAAAATCCGAACGGCAACGGAATGACGATGGAGGCGAGCCGCAAATAGAGCGGCGATATATCCAGGACGACGGTGACGACAAAATGCGCCGTCAGCAGAAGAACGACGGGAACGATCACATAGACGGCGCCGTGAACCGACCAGAAAGTCAAAGGGGTGGTTGTCCGCGCTCTCGCCGCGCGGGCGGCGTTGACCTGGGCCTGCAGCTCTTCGATCTGCACGACCAGCGCCCGATTTTCCTTAAGCAGCGGTCTCACCAGCCGAAGATCGCGCCCGCAAGATTTGCAGACGAGCGCTTCGTCGTTGAATTCCTCGGCGCAAAATGGGCATTGCATTGAAAATTCACCCCGCGGCCGGCGTGCCGACCGAATTCTAGAGCTTGCGCCGAGCGGCCCGGCGCGACGCCCGCTTGCCGTGCAACTCGGTCAACTCCTGCTGCAAGGCGGCCAAGCGCTTCTTCAGCTCAAGATTTTCGGCGAGCAGACTTTCAGGGACGGTGAGATAATTGCCGCAGTAGCGGCATACGGCGGCGTCGTCACGGACATCCTCGGCGCAAAATGGACAACGCATGGCGCCGCTTCCTTAAGGCTTCGCCACGTTGAGGGTGAAGGTTAGAGATCCAGAGCGTCCGTCGCTGTCCTTGATCTCGGCATGGATCGTGTAGATGCCGGGTGGGATTTCGGCGGCGGGGACGTCGATGCCGTCGGCTTTGGTAAAACTCTTGACGCGATCGGTCAGATCGACGGCTGGAACGACCACGTCGGTGAGCTTGAACGAACTCTTGTCGATCTTGGCGCCGCCATGCGCCATAAATTTCAGCTCGAGATGGACGGGAGATTGTACCGCCGCCGGCGCGGCTGTGGGCGTCAGCAGATTGATCGCCGGCCCGCGCGAGATGCCGGCACGAAACGCCAGGTCTGCCTCCGGCTGGCGGGGACGCTTGGCTTCATCGGCCGTGATCAGGACGATCGGTTGTGACGGCGCAGGAGGCTGCGCACGACATGGCCCGGCAAGCGTTGCCGCGATCGCGACGATAAGAGGCAGAACCGTCGTCGCTTTGGCCGCCATTTCTCGCTCCAAGCTCGCTCCAAGATCGTTGCATGAAAGGCCGATCGCGCCGCAGGATAGGCGAGCCGGCTGTCATCGCATAGAGCCGGCGCAGCCGACTATCCGCCGTCGCCGATGAGACTGTAGGGCGCCCAGAACAGCGGGTGCGCATAGACAAACGCGGTTTGCCCGGCGGCATCCTTGAAACCGCCGGTATCGAGCAGCGCCATCATGGCTTGGCGCAGCGCCTCGCTGCGCGGCAGCGTCGGATCCGCGCTTTGGCGCCGGAACAGATCGGAGATCAATTGGCGCGCCGATTCCGAATGCACCGACCAGTTGGTGACCAAGAGTGCGCGCGTGCCGGCATAGAAGAAAGCGCTGCCGAGACCGGAGGCGGCTTCAGCCCCTGCGCCGGCTCCCGCGGCGGTGTTGCAGGCCGACAGCACCACCCAATCGGCATCGAGCTTGAGCGCGAGTATCTTCGACATCGTCAACAGGCCGTCGCCTTTAACGCCGGCGATGTCGGGCGCGGTCAACGCCAGCGCCGGCTGCGTCAAGCCGTCGATGTCCCCAGGCACCAATCCGTGAGTGGCAAAATCCACAATGCGGTAATGCGACAGATCGAGCGTCTCGACATTCTGCTCGTTGGCCTCCTTGCCGAGATAAAGCGCCTTTTCGGGATCGACTTGCAGCGCGCGGGCGACCGCCATCAATTCAGGCCGCGTATCGGGCAGTCGCGGCAGCATCGCAAGCTCCGCCACGTCGACGTCTTCGGTGTGCGGCGCGGCGCGCAGCTTGAGTGGAATGCCGCGTGTTGCGGTCGCGTCGGAATCGCTTGCCGACGCTACCTGCGTCGTCGCCGCAGATTGCTCGGCCTCGGCTTCGGCCGCTTCCTGCGCGTTGAAATAGGGATCGCCGAAGCCGATCAACGGCTGCCGGCTCGGCGAACCGGGCGGCAGATGACGCAGCGTCACCAGCGCCGACGCCGCAGGGATCATCGTTATCGCGTGGCCGCGCGCCAGCCACGGTACGCTGCGATAGCCGACGAACAGCGGCGTGGCGTGAATGTCGACCTGCGCCGGCGCCGTCGGCAATAGACCGAGCGGAAGTTCGCCCAGCGCGCCATTGGTCACGACGATCAGGCTCTTGGCATCGCGCCAGCCGGCCTCCACCGGCTTGAGCAGCGCCGCGTAAAGCTCATAGGCAAGCGTGAGATCGAATGGCGGGATATCGCTGACGCTCGACACCTGCGGCTCGAGCGCCTGACGCAGCCGGCGGACTTTTCCCTCGAGCTCGATCGCGGTCAAAGGCACCGCGGCGAAGGCGACGGCGCCGTCTTTGGGCACCGCCCACACGAAGCTTGCATCCTGGCCGAAATAGAACGACAGCAGCGTCTCGCCCGGCCGCAGCGCCGCCTTGATCTCATCCGCGGTCGGCGGCTTGGGATCGATCAGATTGGCGTAGGCCGGAAATTGCCGCGTGATTTGCGCCAGCGCCGCCTGGCGATCGGCGCGTAGCTTGACGATCTCGGCATTGATGGCGTGCACGATTTGATCGTCGCGCTGATCCGACGGCAGCGCCAGGAGATTGTTGAGGGCGCCGAGCTGGGCGCCGAGCTGTTTGGCGGCGTCCTGCGCACGGCGCACCAGGTCGGCGAGCGCCGGGTCCTTGGCCACCATGCGCGCGCTGGAATCGGCCAGCGCTTGCTCGACCGCATGGCCGCGCACGGCGTCGGCGAGCGCGAAGGTCTCGACGGCGACGTCGTTCGACGGATTTGCTCCGCGCGCCAGCACGCCGATATAAGCCTCGACGATCCGCTGCAGGCGGGCGCTACGCGAAGCGACCAGGGTCGGGTCGTCGTCGTCGGTCTCGCGCGTCGCTGCCATCAGGATTGGAATCGCCGCCTTGAATTCTCGGATGGCGTCGGCGTCGCGTCCGGCGCGGGCGTACCCCACGGCCAGAGTGCCGCGCGCGGTGGCGGTGTCGTAGCTGCCCGCTCCGGTCCGCGCGGTTTGGCGTTTGACCAGGGCTTCGGCCGCGGCGATGCCGGCATCGAGCTGGCCGGTGGCGTAGAGCGCGGCGATGCGCGACGCATTGAGCTCGAAGGTCTCGCGCTGCTGCGGCGTCCATTGCGCGATGGCCTTTTCCAATTCCGCGTAGACGGCCGCCGCCTCTTTGCCGCGCCGCTGCGCGATCAGGATGTTGCCGAGGCCGGAGAGGATGGCAACGGTCTGCGGCGCATCGTCGGCGATGCCGAGCGAGCGCTGCACCTCGAGCGCCGAGCGCGCCAGCTTCTCGGCGTCCCGATAGCGGCCTTGATCGACCAGGATGCCGGCGAGATCAATGATGAACTCAGGCGTCGCCGGTGCGTATTTTCCCTGGGTCTTTAATATATCGAGCAAGCCGCGGCGGGCATCGGCTTCGGCTTCGCTCAGCTTGTTTTGTCTCGCCTCGTTGCGCGCGATCGCCAGAATCGTCATGTCGACGGCCTGCGTGATCTGTTCCGGCGGCGGAGCAAACTCCCATCGCGGCAGATCCTTGAGGGAGGCGCGGCGGAAGGCTTCGGAACGCCGATAGGCCGCCTCGGCTTCCGGATATTGGCCGCGGGCGTCGAACACGATCCCCCGCACCAGGTCGGCCTCGGCCTCCCAGGAATGACCGTACATGGCGTAAGCCGCACGCCAGCGCGGGTTCGGGCTGCCGCGCGCCTCTTGAACCCGCTGCTCAACGCGGCCGGCAAAGGTGCTGGCCTGGCTGATGTCGCCCATCGAAACCAACACACGCGCGATATTGGCCAGAGCATTGATCAAGCTGCCGCGGCGTCCGGGCTCGTCGGCTTCGCGCGCGATCGACTCCGACGTCGCAATCGCATCCTTGGGATCGCCCAGCGCCCGATATTGCAGCGACACGAATTGGCGCAGCCGCGTGAGCTGGCTGCTTTCGACGCCGCCTTTGGCGACCTCCAGCGCTTGCAGGCCGTCGGCCAGCGCGTCTTTGTTACGGCCGAGCAGGGCGCGCGCATAACCGCGGTCATAGTAGAACTGGGCGAGCGCGGCGGCGGACGCGGCCTTCGGCGGCACCGCTTCGGCGTCGGCTTTACGCTTGGCGATCTTCGCCGGGTCGGGTTTCTCGCTGTCGAGAATGGCCGTGATGTCGGTGATGGTGCGGGGCGGCGCAACAAAAGTCGGTTGCAGCGCCGCCGCATCGGCGGGCGCGGTCGGGGCGTCTTCTTTCGGCGCTGCCGGCGGCGCGACGCCGGCTGCCTGCTTTTCTTCCGCGCGCAGGACGCACGGCCGCACCAGCGGCGCGCCACACTGCTGTCGCACCGCCTCGGGATTGCCTTTGAGGCCCTTGGCCAGCGCACAGGCCATGATTTGCGGATGCATTTGCTGGCGGCACATGTCCACGATCTGTTCGTGGCTGGCCGCAGTCGCGGGCGAAGACATCATGACGGAGATCAGCAGCCCCGCAGCCGACAGCGCGGCGCAGATGCGCATGCGATTCAAGCTGCCGGACATGAGCCTCTCCCAAGCGGGATCGCCGCGAATTTTAAGGCTCGCGGGGCCTGCCGACAAGCCGCCGCCCATTCTCCGGATGACATCGCACTCGGCGCCGCCGCCCGCGCCGCCGCCGCGCGCATCGAGGGCATCATCAAGAAGCTCAACGCGACTAGCGCGGCGACCGACGCGGCTTACTCCATCAGCTTCAGATTGGCCTCGTGAATCACCTTGGCCCATTTGTCGGTCTCGGCGCTGAGGAATTTGCCGAAATCTTGAGGCGAGCCGCCGAGCATCATGCCGCCGAGATCGGCGAATTTCTTTTTCATACCCGGATCGGCGAGTGCGGCGTTGACCGCTTTGTTCAAGACTTCGATCACGTCCGGCGGCGTTCCCTTCGGCGCATTGAGCCCGTAGAAGGCGCTGACCTCGTAGCCGGGGAGAAAATCGGCAATGCACGGCACATCCGGCAGCGCGTCCGACCGTGCGGTGGTCGTGACGCCAAGCGCGCGGAACTGGCCGTTGCGGATATAGCCGATCGCGCCAGGCAAATTGTCGAACGCCACCTGCACCCGGCCGCTCATCAGGTCGGCATAGGCGCCACCATTCATGCCGCGATAGGTGATGGCGTTGAGCTGGATATTCGCCATCAGCTTGAACATTTCCATCGACATATGCGGCGAGGTGCCATTGCCCGGCGAGGCGTAATAGACTTTGCCGGCATTGGCCTTGGCGTAGGCGATGAATTCGGGAACGGTGTGCACCGGCACTGCCGATCCCACCACCAGCACATTGGGCACCCGCATGATGCCCGCGACCGGATCGCTGTCGCGCAGGAAGTTGTAATTGAGATGCGCGTAATAGGTCGCATTGATGGCGTTGGTCGGATTGGTGAGAAGGAGCGTATAGCCGTCGGCCGGCGACCGGATCATGGCTTCGGTGGCGATATTGTTGGCGGCGCCGGGCCGGTCCTCCACCAGAAACTCGCCATTGAGACGCCGCGACAGCCAATCGCCCATCAGGCGCGCGACCACGTCGACAGCGCCGCCGGCGGAAAAGCCGACCAGAATTTTGACCGGCCGGCTCGGATAATCGAGTGCTAAAGCGTTGCGCGAAAGCGCCGGGAACGCGGCAGCGCCGGTTGCCAGGTGCAGGAATTTGCGGCGGGGAAGTTCCATGACGTTGCCCCCAGCGTTTGCATGTGTTCGAAAATGCCTTCGCGTCCAGGAAGGCGCGCGCGATACCAATCTCGCTGTATTTCCAAATTGCCGGCCGCGCGGGGAAACGCGCAATGGCTTAGGCTTCAGTGACCCGGCACGTTCCGCGGCGGCCCTACATCAAACTTACACGGTTTGCCGGCGCCTCTCCAGTGCGCAACTGGAGGGGCGCCGGACCTGCGCCGGACCCGCGCCGGGCATGCACCCGGCATGCGCTTCTCCGAAACGACGGTTCAATGCGCGACGGCCATGGTCCCGGTCGGCGGGAAGGCCGGGTTGGTTTGCTTGCCGCGCAACAAAGCGAGCGCCGTCTGCAGCGCCTTGTCATCCTTGGCGTCGCTGGGCACGTAGGATTGCGAGCCGGTTTTCTCCGGTCCGCTCGCCGCGAGATGTCCCGGAAGGTTTGCTTCGCTGAAGCCCATCTCCGCCGCCGCCTGCAAATTCTTCGGCACGTCTTGCTCGACCTCGATGTCCGGCGTGATGCCTTCCGCCTGGATCGAGCGGCCCGACGGGGTGAAGTAGCGCGCGGTGGTGAGACGCAGCGCGCCATCGCCTGCACCCAGGGGAATAATCGTCTGCACCGAGCCTTTGCCGAATGAACGCGTGCCGATGATCGTCGCCCGCTTTTGGTCCTGCAAAGCACCCGCCACAATTTCCGATGCCGATGCCGAACCGCCGTTGATGAGAACAATGAGCGGCTTGCCGTTGGTGAGGTCATCAGGCTTGGCGTAAAAGCGCTGGTTCTCCTCCGAATTGCGGCCGCGGATCGATACGATTTCGCCGCCGGTCAGAAACGCGTCCGATACCGCAATCGCCTGATCGAGCAGCCCGCCCGGATTGTTGCGCAGATCGAGCACGTAGCCCTTGAGCCGGCCGGCCGGAGCCTGCGAAGAAATCTGCTTGATGGCGTCGTTCAGCTCGTCGCCGGCGAGGTTGTTGAATTCGGTGATCCGGATATAACCGATATCGCCGCCTTCGACGCGAGAGCGAACCGAACGCACTTTGATGATCTCGCGCGTCAGCGTCTTGTCGATCGGCTGCGGGTCGTTGGCGCGTTGGATTTCGAGCTTGACGGAACTTCCCGGCGTTCCGCGCAATTTGGTGACAACCTCACTGAGCGGAAGACCGGCAATCACCTGATCGTCGATACGCGTGATGAAGTCGCCAGCCAGGATGCCGGCCTTCGCCGCCGGCGTATCGTCGATGGGGGAGATGACCTTCACGCGGCCGTTCTCCATCGTGACCTGCATGCCTAAACCGCCGAATTGGCCGCTCGTTTCCGCCTGCATGTCGCCAAAGGCCTTCGCATCCATGTAGTTGGAATGCGGATCAAGCCCGCTCACCATGCCGTTGATCGCGAAACCGATCATCTTCTTGCTGTCGGGCTTGTCGACATAGTCGCGCCGCACCAAGTCGAAGGCTTTGCCGAACAGTTCAAGCTGGTGATAGGTCTGGCCGCTGTCGGAGGACGGCGAAGCGGCCGCCCCGGACAGGAACGGGGTCAGCGCCGGCGTGGTGGCGAGCAGCACTATCGCCGCCCCGGCAATGGCGCCAAGCGAAAGATGAATGAGCCTTTGCATGAAATCTTCCTATTCGTGCCGGCGGCCGGCGGGTCACTTCACATTGCCGCTATCGGCTGCGGCACTCTGTCCTTGCAGCGCAGCCGCAGCCATTGCCCAAGCGGCAAAGCCGAATATGCGACTATTAGACGATGGCTCGTTAATTTGTCTTCCATGAGGCGCATTTCAAGCCGGCCAAGTCTGGCCAAGTGGCGTCCGCGGCCGACACGCACTACATTGGCCGGGCGGGGCTGCCCGGTGCGTCAGGAGCCAATTCTCGGGGCCTTATCGATCTCTTAGGGAGCTGTCCCTGGCCGAGCTCGTGGGCTCGGTCACACGGTGCCCACCTACTTGTGTAGGGAACCCGGGATCGATGCTCCAACGGCCGGCGCGGCTCCGCACTCTCTTTCCCTGCGACAGCTCGCGCACTAACCTCGTTTCGTCACCCTGAGATGCTCGGCCGAAGGCCGGGCCTCGAAGGGCGACGGCCCGGGCCGTTCATCCTTCGAGGCTCGCTGCGCTCGCACCTCAGGATGACGGAATGAGCGTGGACGTTATCTCCAATCGAAAGAGCGAACTCCGCCGCGAAGCTGCGACACGCCGCGACTCCCTGCCGGCGGATGTGCGGAAAGCTGCCGCCGAGGCGATTGCGGCGCGCGCATTTCCGCTTGCCGTTGCCCCCGGCACGATCGTCTCCGGCTTCATGCCGCTCAAGAGCGAGATCAATCCGCTGCCGCTGATGAAGACGCTCGCGGATGCGGGTGCAACGCTGGCGCTGCCGAAGATCGCCGGGCGCGGCAAGCCGCTCGTCATGCGCGCCTGGCAGTGGGGCGCGCCGCTCGACACCGGGCAATGGGGCATCCGCGAGCCGAAGGCCGAATATCCCGAAGTCGATCCTGACATTTTATTAGTGCCGCTCCTTGCCTTCGATCGCGCCGGTCACCGCATCGGCTATGGCGCCGGCTATTACGACATGACCATTGCCCGCCTGCGTTCGTTTAAAAAGATAACCACCGTCGGCATCGCCTTCGCCATGCAGGAAGTTGCCGCCGTGCCGGCGACCGAGCGCGACGCGCGGCTCGATCTCGTGCTAACGGAGCGCGAGGTGATCGCGATAAAAGGCTGAGCATGCGCATTCTTTTCGTCGGCGACATTGTCGGGCGGAGCGGGCGGATCGCGGCCGTCGAGCGCGTGCCGCAGCTCGTCCGTGACTGGAAGCTCGATCTGGTCGTCGCCAATGGCGAGAACTCAGCCGGCGGCTTTGGCATCACCGAGGCGATCTATCGCGAGCTGATCGAAGCCGGCGTCGATGCGGTGACGCTCGGCAATCATGCCTGGGACCAGAAGGAAACGCTGGTTTTCATCGAGCGCGCGCCGCGGCTCATTCGGCCGCTCAATTATCCTGTCGGTACGCCGGGCCGCGGCGCCGCCATGATCGAGGCCAAGAACGGCGGGCGCGCGCTCGTGATCAACGCCATGGGCCGCATCTACATGGACCCGCTCGACGATCCGTTCGCGGCGCTCGATCGCGAGCTCACCGCCTGTGCGCTGGGGAAAGGCGCCGATGCCATTGTCGTCGATTTCCACGGCGAGGCGACCAGTGAAAAGCAGGCGATGGGATTTTTCTGCGACGGCCGCGCCAGCCTCGTCGTCGGCACGCACACCCACGTGCCCACCGCCGACCAGCGCGTGTTGCCCGGCGGCACCGCCTTCGTCAGCGACGTCGGCATGACCGGCGATTTCGATTCGGTGATCGGCATGACTAAGGATGAGCCGCTGCAGCGCTTCCTGCGCCGCGTGCCGACGGCCCGATTCGAGCCGGCCACGGGTCCGGCGACGCTCTGCGCCGTTGCGCTCGAGACCGACCCGACGACCGGACTTGCCGCTCGCGTCGCGGCGGTGCGGCTCGGCGGCGCGCTGGAACAAGCCGTGCCGGCGATGTGGACAGGCGATAAGACCGGGAAATAAGCTACCCATCGGTACATAGGGAGACGGTTCCTATGAACGCACGCATAATCCTTGTCACATTGTTGATTTTGCTTCGGCCGGCACTCGGCATGGCGGAGACCATCGACGTTTCCGACAATCATGGTGGCAGCGTTGCGGCCTACGATGCCCGCTGGTCGGGGCTGGCCGCCCGCGGCGTCGATGTCAGGATCGTCGGCCCGTGCCAATCGGCCTGCACGGTACTGCTCGGCCATATTCCGCGCGCGCGGATCTGCGTGACGCCGGAGGCGTCGTTCGGCTTCCACCAGGCTCACTTGCCGAGCGCGACGGCGACCCTGTGGAATGCCTATGCGCCGGACATCCGGGCTTGGATCAACGGCCACGGCGGTCTGCAGAAGGATTTCATTTGGATGCGCGCACCCGATACCTATCGCTTCTTCAAGAAGTGCTGAGGCTCGGATCGTCCGGAAGCTGAAAGCCGGACCGTAACACGCTGCGGAGCAACTTTATTTTCGCCCGCGCGCGTCCTATAAGGCGCGCTTAAATCACGGCATTGCGTCGGCTCGAAACCCGCTGCCCGAAGCCAGGCGCGGGCCGCCGCGATTGAAAGGGGAAAGACGGAAGCGACTCATGGCCGGACATTCACAGTTCAAGAACATCATGCACCGCAAGGGGCGGCAGGATGCGGCGAAATCGAGGCTGTTCGGCAAGCTCGCCCGCGAAATCACCGTCTCCGCCAAGCTCGGCACGCCCGACCCCGACATGAATCCGCGGCTGCGCGCGGCCGTGCTGGCGGCCCGGGCGGAGAACATGCCGAAGGACAATATCGAGCGCGCCATCAGGAAGGCGGCGGGCGGCGATACGGAGAATTACAAGCAGGTCCGCTACGAAGGCTATGGGCCGGGCGGCATCGCGGTGATCGTCGAAGTCTTGACCGACAACCGCAATCGCGCGGCGGGCGAGGTGCGCGCGGCGTTCACCAAGTCGGGCGGTAACCTCGCCGAGACCGGCGCGGTGTCGTTCATGTTCGACCACCTCGGCGTCATCGAGTACGACGCCAAGGCGGCAAGCGCAGAGGCGATGTTCGAGGCGGCGCTCGAGGCCGGCGCCGACGACGTGGTGTCGACCGCCGATACGCACGAGATTTACGCAGCGCAGGACCATTTCGGCTCGGTCGCCAAGGCGCTGGAGCAAAAATTCGGCGAACCGCGCAAGGCCGCGCTGACCTGGCGGCCGCAGAACACCGTGGCAGTCGACGACGACCAGGGCGAAAAGGTGCTCAAGTTAATTGAGAACTTGAACGACAACGACGATGTTCAGAACGTCTATGCCAATTTCGAGGTCTCCGACGCGCTGGTCAGCCGCATGAGCGCGTGAGCGGTGGCCAAGCATGACGAATGCGTCGGCGCATGTGCACGTTCTGATTTCCGGCGGTTTTTCCGGCGCTTACGAGACGCTGTTGCCGGGATTCATCAAGACAACTGGCATCAAAGTCACGACCGGGTCGGGCGCGTCTCAGGGCGCAGGGCCGCAGACCATTGCCGCGCAACTTGCCCGTGGCGTAGCTGCCGACGTGGTGATCCTCTCCAGAGAGGGGCTTGAGGATCTGATCGCCGCAGGGAAAATCGCCGCGGAAACCGATGTCGATCTTGCACGAGTGCCGCTCGGGGTTGGCGTGCGTGCGGGCACGCCGAAGCCCGACGTGGGCACCGTCGAAGCGTTCAAACAGCTTCTGCTCAAGGCCAAAGCCGTGGCGATTCCGGAAAGCACCAGCGGCATCTGGCTCACGAACGATCTTTTTCCGCGGCTCGGCGTCGCCGGCAAGATCAGCGTCAAATCGGCGCCGCGCGGTTCGGACGCGGCCCGGATGGCCGCCGCGGGCGAGGCCGATCTTACGATCCAGCCGGTCAGCGAAATTCTGGTCGCGCCGGGCGTCGACTTCGCCGGCAGTCTCGCGCCGGAAATTCAATTCGTGCAGGTGTTCTCCGCCGCCGTCGTGGCCGGCTCGCGGGCGCTCGAAAATTCCCGGCGGCTGATCGCGTTTCTATCGTCCGCGCGTGCGGGGGAGGCCATCAAAAACAGCGGGATGGAGCCATTGGCGGCGACTTCGTAACGGACCGTCGGCATTGCCGTCATGCTATGAATGAGGCCGCATGAGCCGCCCGATTCGCATCCTCGGCATCGATCCCGGGCTCCGCCGCACCGGCTGGGGCATGGTGGCGATCGCCGGCAATCAGCTGGCCTTTCTCGGCTGCGGCTCGGTGACGACCAATGATCGCGACGCGCTGTCGGCGCGGCTCCTTGCCATTCATGACGGGCTGATGCGCATTCTCGACGAGTTTCGGCCTGACGAGGCGGCGGTCGAGCAGACCTTTGTCAGCAAGGATGCGCGCGCGACGCTCAAGCTCGGCCAGGCGCGCGGCATCGCCATGGTGGTGCCGGCGCGCGCCGGGGTGCCGGTGGCCGAATATGCGCCGAACCTGATCAAGAAAAGCATCGTCGGCGCCGGCCACGGCGACAAGGCGCAGGTGCGCATGATGATCGGCGTGCTCTTGCCCAAGGCGGACCCGTCATCCGACGACGCCGCCGACGCGCTGGCGATTGCGGTGACGCATGCGCATCACCGGCAGAGCGTGGTGCTGAAGGTGGCGATGGGATGATCGGCAAGCTCAAAGGCGTGATCGATTCCTATGGCGAGGACAACGTCGTCGTCGACGTCAATGGCGTCGGCTATCTGGTGCACTGTTCGGCGCGGACTTTGCAGGAGCTACCGCGCGTGGGCGAGCCGGCGACGCTGTCGATCGAAACTTACGTCCGCGAGGATCAGATCAAGCTGTTCGGCTTTCTCACCGACGTCGAGCGCGAATGGTTCCGGCTGCTGCAGACCGTGCAGGGCGTCGGCGCCAAAGTCGCGCTCTCCGTGCTCGGTACGCTCAAGCCCGCCGATCTCGCGTCGGCGATCGCCATGCGCGACAAGGCCATGGTGGCGCGCACGCCGGGCGTCGGCCCGAAGGTCGCCGAGCGCATCGTCACCGAGCTGAAAGACAAGGCGCCGGCCTATACGGATGTCGATCCGGCGCTCATTCGACTTTCCGGTGCGCTCGACGAGAAGCGCGCGCCACAACCGGTCAGCGACGCGGTCTCGGCGCTGGTCAATCTCGGCTACGCGCAGGCGCAAGCCGCCGCCGCGATCGCCGCCGCGGCGCGATCGGCAGGCGGGGGCGCGGAAACGACGACGCTGATCCGGCTCGGTTTGAGGGAACTGGCGAAGTGAAGAAGCCGGCGAAACTGGGCAAGGCGGAAAAGGACTTGATCGTGGCGGCGACAGCCGCGATCAAAGAACGGTATCGCGACGACTGGCAGGAGGTCGGCGCGGCGTTACGCACCCGCTCGGGAAGAATCTTCACTGGCGTCAATCTCGACGCCTATCTCGGCCGCATGGCGGTGTGCGCGGAAGCCGTGGCGCTGGGCCGCGCCGTGGTCGAGGTCGGCGACGACGGCATCGAGACGATCGTCGCGGTGCGCCATCCGCCGCCGGACGACAAGGATCAGACCATCGCGGTGGTGTCGCCCTGCGGCGCCTGCCGCGAATTGATCTTCGACTACGATCGCAAAGCGCGGGTGATCGTGCCGGACGGCAAAGCGTCGAAGGTGGTGCCGATCGCGCAACTGTTGCCGAACAAATATACGCGGGGGCCGGAACGGTGACGACCGCCCCGCGCAAACTGGTCACGCCGGAGCGCCGCGACGAAGATGCGGCGGAGGCGAGCCTGCGCCCGCAGCGATTGAGCGATTTCATCGGCCAGGAGCAGGCGCGCAAGAATCTCGGCGTCTTCATCGCGGCGGCCAAGGCACGGCGTGAGCCGCTCGATCACGTGCTGTTCGTCGGCCCGCCCGGGCTCGGCAAGACGACGCTGGCGCAGATCGTGGCGCGCGAACTCGGCGTCAACTTCCGCGCCACGGCGGGGCCGGTGATCGCCAAGGCCGGCGATCTCGCCGCCCTGCTCACCAATCTCGAAGAGCGCGACGTGCTCTTCATCGACGAGATCCACCGGCTCAATCCGGCGGTCGAGGAAATCCTCTATCCGGCGATGGAGGATTTTCAGCTCGATCTCATCATCGGCGAGGGACCGGCGGCCCGCTCGGTGAAGATTGACCTCGCCAAATTCACGCTGATCGGCGCCACCACCCGCGCCGGCCTTCTCACCAATCCGCTGCGCGACCGCTTCGGCATTCCGGTGCGGCTCAACTTCTACAGCGAGGCAGAGCTCGAGCAGATCGTCAATCGCGGCGCGCGCGTTCTTGGCATCGCCATCACCGCGGACGGCGCCAATGAGATTGCGCGCCGCGCCCGCGGCACCCCGCGCATCGCCGGACGGCTCCTTCGCCGCGTGCGCGATTTCGCTTCCGTCGACGGCAATAGCGCGGTCGATCGTGCGGTGGCCGACAAGGCGCTCGCCGCGCTCGAAGTCGACATCGCCGGCCTCGATGCCATGGACCGGCGCTATCTCAACACCATCGTGACGAATTACGGCGGCGGCCCGGTCGGCGTCGAAACGCTGGCCGCGGCGTTGTCGGAGCCGCGCGACGCCATCGAAGACATCATCGAGCCTTATCTGATTCAGTGCGGGCTCCTCCAGCGCACGCCGCGCGGCCGGCTGGTCACCGCGCACGGCTTCCGTCACCTCGGCCTGCCCGAGCCCCAGCGCGATCCGGCGCAGTTCGGACTGTTCAACTCGGAACAGGACGATTGACCATGCCGCAAACTTACCAAGGCGGCTGTCATTGCGGCCGGGTGCGCTTCAAGGTCACCGCCGATCTCGACCGCGTCACCTATTGCAATTGCTCGATCTGCAGCAAAAAGGGCTTTCTGCATCTGATCGTGCCGCCGGAGAATTTCGAATTGCTCAGCGGCAAAGAGGCGCTGACGACCTATCGCTTCAACACCGGCACCGCGCAGCACACGTTCTGCGCCACGTGCGGCATTCATCCGTTCTACGTGCCGCGCTCTGATCCCGACAAAATCGACGTCAATGTACGCTGTCTCGACGGCGTCGATGTCGCGACGCTCAAGGTCGGCCAGTTCGACGGCAGGAACTGGGAACACGCTATCATCGAGCGGGTGCCATGGCGTTGAGCAGAGCTTCCGCTTGATGCTAGAGTGAACAATAAGTCTTCGTCATGCCCGGCCCTGTGCCGGGCATCCACGTCTTAAGGGCTCGTGCGAACAAAGACGTGGATGGCCGGAATGAGTCCGGCCATGACGATGTAATTGAGTGTCCACAAAATCATTGAGACCGATGGCTGATTTACAAAGCATTCCTCTCGACGGTGAAATCCGCGACGGCCGGCATGTGCTGACCGTGCGCGTCTATTACGAGGACACTGATTTCACCGGCATCGTCTATCACGCCAATTATCTGCGCTACATGGAGCGCGGGCGGACCAATCATTTGCGGCTGCTGGGCGCTGATCACCGCGCCCTGTTCGAGGAGACCGAGAAGGAGACGCCGGGCTTTGCCTTCGTGGTGCGCTCGATGACCATCGATTTCCTCAAACCCGCGCGCATGGACGACGTGCTCCACGTCATCACCGAGCCGGAAGAAGTGAAAGGCGCGTCAATCACGCTGCGCCAGCGCGTCATGCGCGGCGAGGATTTATTGGTCGAAGCCCATGTCCGCGTCGCCTTCATCTCCGGCGGCCGGGCGCGGCCGATCCCAAAGCCGCTGCGCATCGCCATGAAGGCGGATCAGGACGTGCTTTACGGGCGACACTAAGGCAGCCGCTGGCCCTCTAGCGTGCCAACATAAACCGTGTCGCGCCGCCACGTTTGATCGCAATGCTCGCACTGCGCAATCCCGGCGCGCTCACTTCGAGCGCGAATGAAAATCAAAAGTGTCATCCTGCTGTCATCATGATTATTTGTTGAGGTTTTATTTTGTTTGTCCGTTGCAGTGATGCCGCATTGACTTAACTCAATATGGAGCGCGCGCATTTCGCATAGCAATGCGTCGGGTCTTATTTACACGCGAGGCGCTCGGTGTTTTCGCTGTCCGGCAAGAAAGCGCTTATCGTCGGCATCGCCAACGAAGAATCGATCGCTTTCGGTTGCGCCAAGGCGTTGCGCATGCAGGGCGCCGAACTCGCCGTTACCTTCCAAGACCATCGGGCCGAACCGTTTGTGCGTCCAATCGCCGACAAGCTCAACAGCGACATCGTCTTGCCTTTGGACGTGCGCGACGATGCACAGTTTGCCGCGCTTTTCGACGGCATTCGCCGGCGCTGGGACAAGCTCGATATCTGCCTGCATTCCATCGCCTTCTGTCCGAAGCAGGATTTGCACGCGCCTGTGGTGAATTGCTCGCGCGGCGGATTCACCGCGGCCATGGAGATTTCGGTCTATTCATTCATCCGCTTGGTCCGGCAGGCCGCGCCACTGATGCCGGACGGCGGCGCGTGCATGACCGTCTCTTTTCTCGGCTCCGAGAAGGTGGTCGAGCATTACAACATCATGGGCCCGGTAAAGGCGGCGCTGGAGGCGGCGACGCGTTACATGGCCGCAGAACTCGGGCCGAAGGGCATCCGGGTGCATGCGCTTTCGCCGGGACCGCTGAAGACGCGAGCCGCGTCGGGCATTGGCCATTTTGACGAATTGCTGAACGCGGCTGCAGCGCGCGCACCGACGCATCAGCTTGCCAGCATCGACGATGTCGGCGCCTACGCGGCGTTTCTCGCTAGCGCCGAGGCGGTGAACGTGACCGGCGGCATTCATTACATCGACGGCGGCTATCACATCATGGGTTGAAGCATGACGAACACCGACGCGGTTGCACAAGATCAAAAGCGGTACCTGCGGCTGTTCGACGAAGATGCGAACCGTGCATTTGAGCAGATTCGCCTCCTAAGCGACCTCGGCCGCTATCACGCGCAGGCCATCAGCCACAGCCAGGCGGAGGCAGCGCAGGACGTGGTCCTGTCGTGGCAAAGGTTGCTGCCGCACTTCTTCGTGCCGAGCATCGTCGATTCACTTTCGGAATATGTCAAAGACTGCGGACAACGCTGGATTCTATTCATCGACACGTTGTGCCGACGCGGCGACGCCTGCATCGCGCGCGAGAAGGAAGGCTTCAAGCCGGTGCTCGCTTTCGATTATGACATCGTCGTCGATGGCCGCAAGCTCGAGCGCCCGGTCAATTACGCGTTGGTCCAGATTCACCCGCCGCCGGGAACGAAGTCGCCGCGTGAGGATGTGCGCCCCTGGGTGATCATCGATCCGCGCGCCGGACATGGCAGCGGCATCGGTGGCTTCAAGAGCGAGTCCGAAGTCGGCGTCGCATTGCGCGAAGGCCATCCCGTCTATTTTGTCATCTTCTTCCAAAAGCCGGAGCCCGAGCAGACGCTCGCCGACGTGTGCGCAGCCGAAGCGCGGTTTCTGCAAGAAGTGCAAAAGCGGCATCTGCACAGCCCGAAGCCGCTGGTGACCGGCAATTGCCAGGGCGGCTGGGCGGCAATGATCCTGGCCGCAACCCATCCCACTCTCATGGGTCCCCTTGTGATCGCGGGAGCGCCGCTGTCCTACTGGTCGGGCAAGAACAGCCGCAATCCGCTGCGTTATTTCGCAGGGATTTGCGGCGGCGCGGTTCCGGCGCTGCTCGCCTCCGATCTCGGCGGCGGCCAGTTCGACGGCGCCAATCTCGTCGCTAATTTCGAGCAGCTCAATCCCGGCAAGACCTGGTTCCGCAAGAATTTCGATCTGTTCGCGAATGTGGACAGCGAGGCCGAGCGTTTTCTCGAATTCGAGCGCTGGTGGTCCGGATTCTATTTCATGAACGAGAACGAAATTCGCTGGATTGTCGAAACTCTCTTCATCGGCAATAAGCTCACCCGCGGCGAAGGTTTTCTGCCTGACGGCACGCCGATCGATCTCACCCGGATCGAAGCTCCCGTCGTGGTCTTTGCCTCCTATGGCGACAACATCACGCCGCCGCAGCAAGCGTTGAACTGGATTCCCGATCTGTACCAGTCGGTCGCGGAAATCCAAGCGCACGGCCACGTCATCATCTATACACTGCACGAAAGCATAGGCCACCTCGGCATTTTCGTCTCGGCGCAAGTCGCCAACAAGCAGCACGAGCAGATCGGCACGGTGGTCAAGACGATCGAATCGCTCGCTCCCGGCCTTTATGAAATGCTGATCAGCAAGGACGAAGGCGTCTACACCGTCGCCTTCGAGGCGCGGACGATTGACGATATTCTCAAACTCTCCGACGACCGCGAAGAGGAAACCGAATTTGCCGCGGTTGCCGGACTGTCGGAATGGTTGACCAAAACCTACGAACTAACCTGGCGGCCGCTCATTCAGGCCTTGGCCACGCCGGCCGACGGCGAAGCGCGCAGCCGGCTTCACCCAATGCGTGCGCAGCATTATTTCTTTTCGCACAAGACGCCGCTGTTTTCCTTTATCGGCGATCTTGCCGAAAAGGCGCGCACCGAGCGCGTACCGGCGGCGGCGGACAATCCGTTCGTCGAGCTCGAACAACTTTACGCCGATTGGCTGGAGGGCAACTGGAATCTTTACCGCGACGCGCGCGACGCCGCTGTCGAACTAACCTTCCACGGTCTTTACGGCACGCCGTGGATGAAGCGCGTGGGTGCCGCGCGGCGCGGCCGGCCGCAATCGCACGACGTCAGCAAATTTCCACACGTGCAGGAAGCGATCAACAAGGCCAAGCTCGGCGGCTACGCCGAAGGCATCGTTCGTATGCTGATCCTGTTGGCCCGGGCGCGCGGGTCGGTGCGGCGCGACCGGCTCGAACGTTCCAACCGGCTCTTGCACGATCGTCCACCATTCAACTCAATGACGCCTGAAGACCGCGCCCGCATGATCCACGAGCAGTCGGTGGTCGTGGAATTTTGCGGCAACGAAGCAGTAACGGCGTTGGCCGAGCTGCTCAAGGACCCGGTCGACCGCTATCGCGCGTTAAATTTTGTGTTGGACGTGGCCGGGCCGGTCCAGGATATGGATGCTTCGACGATTGCCATGTTCAAGCGTTTCCAGGCGGCGCTTCTGACGTTGGCACGGGAGTGGCGCGATCCGGACCTCGAAGGGCGACGACAGAACGATGCTACGGATACGCCGGCCGGCGGTTCGCAAAGCGCACATCCACCTGAGACGGCATCGCCGCCGGCGAGCGCGATCGCGGCCGTAGCGGACGGGCCGCAGGAGAACGCAGCATGATCCGCGAAAACAAACTCTATGACGAGCTGAAAATCGGCGACACCGCCTCGATCAAGCGTGTCTGCACCGCAAACGACCTTTACATCTTCGCCCACGCGTCGGGCAACGTGAACCCGCTGCATCTGCCCGCGGATGACGGTGAATACCGTCCTGAAGCGATCGCACCGTCGATGTGGGTCGGCGCGCTGGTGTCCTCGGTGCTCGGCAATATTTTGCCCGGCGCCGGCACACTGTACAAAGCGCAGAGCTTTCACTTCCTCAACCGCGTGCATGTCGGCGACGAGCTGACGGTCGCCGTCACCGTACGCGAAAAGGCCGCCGCCGACTGCGTCGTCCTGGATACGGTCATCACCGGCCGCGGCGGCGATCGGGTCGCCGAAGGCGTGGCCGAGGTTTTAGCGCCGACGCGCAAGGTGCGCTTCGACGACGATCGCGTCCCGGAAATCCTGATCGAGCGGCATCGCCATTTCGATCGCTTGCTCAAGGCCTGCGACGGCTTGGAGCCGATTGCAACGGCGGTAGTGGCCCCAGAGGACAAAGATTCGCTCGGCGGTGCTTTATTAGCAGCGCGGCACGCGATCATTCGTCCGGTTCTCGTCGGCTCGGCTAAAAAGATCGCGGCCGTCGGCAGGGAGATCGCCGCCGATCTTCTAGGCATCGAGATCATCGATGCCGAAGATCACGACGCCGCCGCGGCAGCGGCCGTGTCGCTGGCGCGAACCGGCAAGGTCGGCGCCTTAATGAAGGGCTATTTGCACACCGACGAGCTGCTCCACCACGTCGTCAAGCGCGACGGCGGGCTGCGTACCAACCGTCGGCTGAGCCACGCCTTTGTCATGGACGTGCCGGGCCTCGATCATCTGTTGGTCGTCTCCGACGCAGCGATCAATATCGCGCCGGATCTCGAAGCCAAAGTCGACATTACGCAAAGCGCCATCGACGTCGCCTTGGCGTTGGGCGTGCAAAAGCCAAAAGTCGGAGTTCTCTCCGCCGTCGAGACGGTCAATCCCAAAATCCCCTCGACCATCGACGCCGCGGTACTGTCGAAAATGGCCGAGCGCGGGCAAATCAAAGGCGGGATCGTCGACGGGCCGTTGGCCATGGACAACGCGGTGGATGTGGCAGCGGCAAAGACCAAGGGGATCACCTCACTGGTCGCCGGCCATGCCGACATTCTGATCGTGCCTAATCTCGAAGCCGGCAATATGCTGGCCAAAGAGTTGTCGTTTGTGGCGCACGCAGAAGCGGCTGGGCTGGCGCTCGGCGCGACCGTGCCGATTATCCTCACCAGCCGTGCCGACGGCGAGAAGGCGCGGCTCGCCTCTTGCGCGGTCGCGGCGCTGTATGGCGAATGGCGGACGGGCGGCGTGGCGCGGATGAGCGTGGTCGCAGAGGCGGCCGAATGATGCAGCACATTCTTACCCTGAATGCCGGCTCATCGTCGCTTAAATTCGCGCTGTTCGACGCCGGCACCGAGGTTAGCGAACGCGTGCGCGGCCAGGTCGAGGGACTGGGCTCGACGCCCCGCTTACAGGCGGCAACACCAGGCGACCCGCCACTCGACCGGAAACTCAGCGCCGAGCAGGCGCACGATCACGCCTCGGCACTCGCCATCGCGTTCGGATGCCTCCAACAATTGTTCGGCAAAGTCGCTGTCGAAGCCGTTGGCCACCGGGTGGTGCATGGCGGTGTCGAGTTCACCGAATCGATCATGCTCGACGAGCAAAAAATCGCCCAGCTCGAACGACTGAACCGGCTCGCGCCGCTGCATCAGCCGCACAACCTGTCGGGGATTTGCGCCGCGCAGCGTGTCTTTCCCGAGGCTGTGCAAGTGGCGTGCTTCGATACCGCGTTCCACCGCTCGCACCCTTGGGTCAATGACGTCTATGCCCTGCCGCGAGAACTCTACGACCAGGGTATCAGGCGCTACGGTTTTCACGGGCTGTCTTACGAATACGTCACGGAGCGGCTGAGCCAGATTGCACCGATGCACGCGGCGGGACGTGTCGTTATCAGCCATCTCGGCAATGGCGCGTCGATGTGCGCCGTCGAAGGCGGGCAAAGCGTCGGCTCGAGCATGGGCTTTACCGCGCTCGATGGCCTGCCGATGGGCACCCGCTGCGGCCAGCTCGATCCCGGCGTGGTGCTTTATTTGATGGAAGAGAGAGGGCTGTCGGTGCGGCAGATCGAGGACCTGCTGTATCGCCGGTCGGGATTGAAAGGGCTTTCCGGACTGTCGCACGATATGCGGGAACTCGAAGCGGCCGGAACGCCGGAAGCGATGCAGGCCATCGACTATTTTGTGTTCCGTGCGCGTCGTGAGCTCGGCTCCATGGCGGCCATTCTTTCGGGACTTGATGCGCTCGTCTTCTGCGGCGGCATCGGCGAGAACGCCTGGCGCATCCGCCAACGCATTTGCGCCGGCTTCGAGTGGCTCGGCATCGAACTGGACGGTGGGCGCAACCGGACCGGAGAAGTCACCATCTCCTCCGACCGCTCGCGCGTCCGCGTCTTCGTCATCAAGACCAACGAGGAGATGATGATCGCACGCCACGCCGCCCGGTTTTTGAGCTCCGCGCCCGGCGCCTTCGCGGCAGCGTGAGATTGCTCGGACAAATGTCTTGGCGAGCTTCGGTCAATGGGTGATCCGGCCAGGGTCATCCCCGCCATGAGAGAAACTGGCGGGGTGCGAGCGCATCACACTTAAATCCACTCCTCCTGTTCCTCGATCCGCGTCGGGAACATGTTGACGTATTGCACGAGGCGCGGCCGCGCGCCGCGATTGGGGCTGGCGCCGTGCGGCAGCGCCTGATGCCAGATGATGAGATCGCCGGCGCGTCCGCCGATCGGCCGCGGACCTAGTGCATAGAGATTCTGCTCGCGCGGATGGGCGCCGGGCGGCAGGCGTTTAAGCCAGTCTTCGCCCCAGCGCTGGAAGCCGGGAATAAGCGTAAAGGCGCCCTGCTCGGGCGGCGTATCGGCGAGATAAAGAATGCCGGCGGTGCCGAACGGGATCGGCGTTTTGACGCTGACATCCCAATGCAGATGCGGGCCCGGGAACATAAAACCTGGGCGCTCGGGCGGATTGAAGCCGACGCGGTCAGTGGTCGTCCACAGATCGGCGGTGCCCCACAGTTGCGCGAAGGCCTTATGAACGCGCGGCGAACGGCGAATGTCGGTAAATGCCGGGTGCTGGAAATATTGCACCATGATGCCGTGGTCGCTGCGGCGATACCAGGTCTCAGGATCGTCCGGACTGGCGCCGAGATGCTGCCACAGCGCCTGCGCCGCCGCCTCGCGCGTGTCAGGCGGAATGGCATCGTGCAGTACGACATAGCCGTGCTCGTCCCAGAACGCGAGATCGGCGGCGGTCAGCACCGGTTCGCTCGCCTCGATTGCCGCAAGCGCGCGCCGGCTCTGTTGCGGCATGTCGGCGCCGGTGACCGCGGCATTGATGCGTGCCACGCGTTCCGGGTCGATGCCGCCGGTGGTCGCGACGATCCAACGTTCGAACGCCTCGAAGCCCGGCGCGGCGCGGCCGAGATAGGCGGCGGTCTGCTCCAATCCGACGCCGATGGCGTGCACGACCAGTCGATCGAGGTGTCGATCATGCATGGTCGCGGGCGGGAAACGTCCTTGCCGCGCGGCCATCGTCCGCGACCACATGCGCTTGAGCTGATAGACGCCGAGTGCGCCGGTTTCGGTCGCCGGCGCCAATGGCGATACAACGGTGGGGGAGGGAAGCGTATCGGTCAGCGACACGGCCAGCCTCTATCTATGCGTGCAGGATAGGGAAGAAGACGAAAAGCTTGCGCGTGCGTCAATGGGCGCAAACTGGAGCATACCGCCGACTTGTTACGGCTTTGCGGCCCGACCATGGAAGCGGACGCGCGCCAGCTTGCAGTTGAAGTTGGTCGACGGCCCGGGCCGACGCATGTAAAAGCCATTTACATGAGCTGGTCGAAGGACGACAGAGACGGCCCGCGCGGCTACCACCACGGCAATCTGAAGGAAGCGCTGTTGCGCGCGGCGCTGGAACTGATCGCCGAAAAGGGTCCCGCCGGATTCACTTTTGCCGAAGCGGCGCGCTGGGCCGGAGTGAGCCCGGCCGCGCCCTATCGCCATTTCCGCGATCGCGACGAGTTGATGGCCAATGTCGCGTTGCGCGGCTTTCAGCAATTCGAGGTCGCACTGCGGCGAGCCTGGGACGGCGGGCGGCCAGATGCTCTTACGGCGCTCGACCGTTTGGGCAAAGCCTATCTCGGCTTTGCCCGCGCCGAGCCGGCCTTTTATTCGGCCATGTTCGAAGCGGGAATTCCGATGTCCGCCAGTCCCGAACTGCGCGACGCCGGCGAACGCGCCTTCACCGTTCTGCGCGAAACCGCCGAGACGCTGTGCGCGCAAATGTCGCCGAAGGGTCGGCCGCCAGCGCTCATGGTCGCATTGCACCTCTGGGCCATGGCGCACGGCGTTGCCTCGTTGTTCGGACGCGGCGACGCGGCGCGCCGGTCGCTGCCGATGTCGCCTGAGGAATTATTGGAGGCCAACACGCTAATCTATCTGCGCGGTCTCGGCGTTCCAACAATGCCGTCAGCTCCGCAGCGCTAGGGCAATGGCCTAGGACCTACGATCCCTGTTCACGAAGCTGCGAACTCTGTTGACAACGCGCCATTCGATTATGTAAATGTTATTTACATTCACACGTGAGGTTCGCCATGCCCCTCGTCGCGCTTGCCTTGCTCAGCCCTCCCGCTTGGATCCTTTTGATGATCTTCGGCTTCTGGCTGTGGTGGCCGTTGGGGCTTGTAACCCTCGCTTTGATCATCGGGAGCGCAAGAATGGGCTGCTGGAACCATCACGGCTCGGGCTGCTGGGGTAATCACGGTATGAACCGCTGGGAAAGCAAGATGGCCCGCATGCAGGACAAAATGGATCGTTTCCGGGCCAGGATGGATGGGTTGCGTAGCGGCGACTGGCGCGGCCCGCCGTCGAGCGGCAATCGCGCCTTCGACGAATACCGGTCCGAAACGCTCAAGCGCCTCGAAGAGGAGCAACGCGAGTTCCGTGACTTCCTCGACCGGCTGCGCTTCGCCAAGGACAAGACCGAATTCGATCAATTCATGGCCGAACGGCGCAATCGTCAGCCCGATTCCGGAGCGCAGCCGCAAGGCTGATCGATGAGCATCGTCTTTTGGGGCCGCCGCGGAGCGCCGGGACGGCCCCGCATCGTTTTGCCGTCGTTGCTTTACCGTCGCGTCATTTCGCCTTGTGACATTCCTGCATACGGGCTGACCGGTGGGCCTTAACGTCGGATTAAGCACAGTCGGGCTTCGTAAGCGCTAACGACCGGAGTGGTGCCCTAGTTTGGACAATATTCGCGACTGATTACCCTTCGCCGGTGACGGGTCCGGCTCGGGTCATCGCGAAATTCGGGTCTTAGTCGGCGCGCACGAAGCGGCGGCCCTTCGATGACTCATTGATCCGGACCTCAGAGCGCCGCGACGGTCGGTGGCCGAGTATCTGGGACCAGTGCCTGGTTCAACCTGGTTCGAGGACCTGGTTCCAGTAATCTCGCGGCCTCGTATTTGGCCGCCGCTGCCGGACCGCCGAAGGGGACGCTTTTCATGAATCCAGCCGACATCTCCTCGTCGGTCGCTCCGCTGACATCCGCCAATCTGTCCTTGTTTCACCTGTTCTGGCACGCCCACTGGATCGTCGAGTTGGTGATCGTCGGCCTATTGGTCTGCTCGGTCTGGGTCTGGGCCATCGCCATCGATAAAACCCTGTTGTTCTCGCGGCTTCGCCGCGACGGCGACCATTTCGAGGAGGCCTTCTGGTCGGGTCAGTCGCTTGAGGAACTGTATAAATCGCTGGCGGCGCAGCCGGGCCATTCGACCGGGGTCCTGTTCGTCGCGGCGATGCGCGAATGGAAGCGCAGCCTGGAAGGTCACGCTCGCTCCTTTGCCGGGCTGCAAATGCGCATCGAAAAGGTCATGAACGTCGCCATTGCGCGCGAGGTCGAAAACATGGAACGGCGGCTCTTAGTCTTGGCGACGGTCGGTTCGGCGGGGCCGTTTATCGGGCTGTTCGGCACGGTGGCCGGGATTATGACAAGCTTTCAGTCGATCGCGGCGTCGCAGAACACCTCGCTGGCGGTGGTCGCCCCCGGCATCGCGGAATCGCTGTTCGCGACCGCGATCGGCCTCGTTGCCGCCATCCCAGCGACGATTTTCTATAATAAGTTCAGCAGCGAGGTGAACCGGCAGGCACAGCGGCTCGAAGGTTTTGCCGACGAGTTTACGGCTATCCTGTCGCGGCAGATCGACGAACGGGGCTGAGGGCTTTCGGTCATGGCGGCAAGCACCCTGAGCGCGGGTTCGGCCGTCGGCGGCAAGCGCCGGCGGCGACGGCCGGTCATGAGCGAGATCAACGTGACGCCGTTCGTCGACGTTATGCTGGTGTTGCTGATTGTCTTCATGGTTTCGGCGCCGCTGCTCACGGTCGGCGTGCCGATCGACCTGCCGCAAAGCCAGGCCAAGGCGTTGCCGCAGGACAACGAGCCGCTGACCATCTCGGTCAATGTCGACGGCAAGATCTATCTGCAGAACCAGCCGATTGAGATCGACGACCTCGTTACCAAGCTCAAGGCTATTATCGACGCGCGCCACGGCAATCCGGACGAGACCATTTATGTGCGCGGCGACCGGAAGATCGATTACGGCACCATGATGCGGGTGATGGGCCGCATCTCCGGCGCCGGCTATCACAAGGTGGCTCTCGTCACCAATGTCGAGCAGGACCAACAATGAAGACCGGCATGACCATATCCTGCATTGGTCATGCCGTCGCGCTCGGCTGCGCCCTCATCGCGCTCTCGGCGGCGCCGATGGAGGTGCCGCCGGTTGACTCATTGCCGGTGCAATTCATCTCCGAGAAGGACTTCACGCAGCTTACTCAAGGCGTCAAGAACGCCCCCAAGCTGAAAATCGACATGCCGAAGCCGCTCGCCGACAAAGTCGACGCGCCGAAGGCGGTCGATCAGCTGGCGCCCAAGGTCGCCGACAAGCCGGAAATTAAGACCGATTCCAGCAAGGCCGCCCCGCAGCCGAAGCCCGAGACCAAGCCCGATCCGAAGCAGGCGCAGAAAGCCGACAAGCCGCAACCGCCGGAATACAAGCCGGACCAGATCGCCGATCTTTTGAAGAAGGACGCCGCCAAGAAACCGGCCAAGCCCGACGATCAGTCGACGCCACAAAAAGCCGACGCGCCGAAGTTCGACGCCAATCAGGTCGCCGAATTGCTCGACAAGCGCGACCCCAGGCGGCAGGTGGCGTCGAATGAGACGCTCAACGACACGGCCAATCTCGGCGCCGCGTCGGGCGCGCCGTCCGCGCAGATGTCGCAGAGTGAGATCGACGCCTTGCGTGCCCGCATTTCCAGCTGCTGGAGCCCGCCGCCGGGCATCGACGCCAATTCCAAGGTCTATGTCGTGCTTCGCGTTCTGTTCAAGCCGGACGGCTCGTTGAGTCACGAGCCGGTGCTGGTCGAAGCCACGGCATCGTCGTTGGGGCCGGCGCTCGCCGACAGCGCCAAGCGCGCACTGCTGTTGTGTCAGCCCTTCACCATGCTCAAACCGGAGCATTACGACCAGTGGAAAGACCTCGAGCTCAAATTCGACCCACATGAATTGCTCGGCGGCTGACCGGACGGATTCAGACACATGACGCTACGACGCAGATCCGAATTCATCCTGACGCGCCGCCGCGCGCTGGCGCTCGGCGCCGTCGCCTGCGGCTCGATCTTTGTGCCCCGCCGCGCCGCCGCGGTGGTGCGCCTCGACATTACCCAGGGCAATTTTCAGCCGATGCCGATCGCCATCACCAAATTCATCGGTGGCGGCGAGGGCGACGACGATACCGCCTCAGGCGTCACCCAGATCATCACCGCGAACTTGCAGCGCAGCGGCCTGTTCGCTCCGATCGATCCGGCGGCTTTCATCGAGCACATCGCCAGCGTCGACAGCGTGCCGCGCTTTGCCGATTGGCGCAGCGTCAATGCCCAGGCGCTGGTGACCGGAGCGGTGACCCGGCAGTCCGACGGGCGGCTCAAGGCCGAATTCCGGCTGTGGGACGTGCTCGCCGGCCAGCAGCTCGCCGGCCAGCAATATTTCACCACGCCGGATAATTGGCGCCGCATCGGCCACATCATCTCGGACGCGATCTACGAGCAGCTGACCGGCAACGGCGGCTATTTCGACAGCCGCGTGGTGTTCGTCGACGAGACCGGTCCAGGCACCGCGCGCGTCAAGCGGCTCGCCATTATGGACCAGGATGGCGCCAATGTACGTTATCTCACGCGCGGCGACGAGCTGGTGCTCACCCCGCGGTTCTCGCCGTCGTCGCAGGAGATCACTTACATGGCCTACGGCCAGGGCGATCCCCGCGTTTACCTCTACAATATCGATACCGGGCAGCGCGAAGTGGTCGGCAATTTCCCGGGCATGAGCTTTTCGCCGCGGTTCTCGCCGGACGGCCAGAGCGTCATCATGAGCCTGCAGGAAGGTGCGAACTCAAACATTTTCGTCATGGATTTGCGCTCGAAAGCGACGACGCGGCTGACCAACACCCAGGCCATCGACACCTCGCCGTCCTATGCGCCCGACGGTTCGCATATCTGCTTCGAATCCGACCGCGGCGGCCAGCCGCAGATCTACGTGATGGCGGCGAGCGGCGGTCCGGCGCAGCGCATCAGCTTCGGCGAGGGCGAGTACAACACGCCGGTCTGGTCGCCGCGCGGCGACTATATCGCCTTTACCAAAATCACCAGCGGCATGTTCGCCATCGGGGTGATGAAGCCGGACGGCAGCGGCGAGCGCATTCTCACCGAAAGCTTCCACAACGAAGGCCCGACTTTCGCGCCGAACGGGCAAGTGATCATGTTCTTCCGCGATCCGGGCGGCAATTCCGGGCCGTCGCTGTTCACGGTCGACATCTCCGGCCGCAACGAGCAGCGGGTGCCGACGCCGAACTACGCCTCCGACCCGGCGTGGTCGCCGCTCCTGTCATAAATCGGTGGCTTTGCCGGCGGCGGTTCCATAGAGTCGCCGTATTGACGCCGCATTAACCATTGCAAAAGCTTTCCGGGGAATCCGCGGGGTCGCGACATCTTTGCAAGGCGGCGTCAAGGTTGACGGAACGTTCGTTTAACGAAGGCGCTGCTAGACCCCGTGACGACCAACCATGTCCGGTCGAATGTAAGCATGGAGGCACCGGAATGAACATGGCGAATGCGATCCGTGGCGCCAAGTTCGTCGCCATCATCATGATGACGCTCGCGATTGCGGCGTGCGCCAAGAAGGACGATCAATCCGCTATGGGTGCGGCTGCCACGCCCGGCAGCCAGCAGGACTTCGTCGTCAATGTCGGCGACCGCGTGTTCTTCGATACCGATTCGTCGGATCTCTCCGATCAGGCGCGCGCGACGCTCGACAAGCAGGCGCAGTGGCTCAACAACTACAATCGATATTCCTTCACCATCGAGGGCCACGCCGACGAGCGCGGCACCCGCGAATACAATATCGCGCTCGGCGCCCGCCGCGCCGAGACCGTGCGCGAATACCTGATTTCGCGCGGCGTCACGGCTAATCGCATGCGCACCATCTCCTACGGCAAGGAGCGGCCGGTGGCGCTGTGCAACGATATCTCCTGCTGGTCGCAGAACCGGCGCGCCGTCACCGTGCTCGATCAGAGCTCTTAGAGCTCCACAACGAAAACAATTCGAAAGCAATCGGCGCCAGAACGGCGCCGATTGCTTTTTTCGGCCGGCTGTACTCCTCGGCATGTTTGGCCTTGCCAAGGCGGGGCTGAAATCGGATCGTAGCGTTGGCTGTACGGTATTCATTTTTCCTTCTGCCAATGCCTGCCTATTTAAAAAGGGTTCGGCCATGCCCAGCCGCCGTTTTCTCCGTGCCGCGCTCATCTTTGCGGCTTGCGCCGGCGCCGCCGCCTGCGGCAAGAACAATGAATACGCCGCGCCGCCGCCGCCGAAAGTCACTGTCGTCACGCCCGTCGAGCAGAATGTCACGCGCTATTTCGAGGCGACCGGCAATACCGCTGCCGTCAACTCGGTCGATCTTGTGGCGCGCGTGCAGGGCTTCGTGCAGGCGATCAGCTACAAGGACGGCGACTACGTCAAGAAGGGCACCTCGCTGTTCACCATCGAGCCGGAGCCCTACAAGCTCAAGGTGGATTCGGCCAAGGCCGCCGTGGTGAGCGCGCAGGCAACGCTGACCCAGGCGCAGGCCGAATATCAGCGCCAGGCCGATCTGGTCCAAAGGCAAGTCTCGACGCAGGCCAATTACGACAAGGCGCTGGCGCAGCGCGACTCCGCGCAAGCCGATGTGCAGTCGGCGCAGGCCAATGAGCGGCAGGCCGAGATCAATCTCAGCTACACCGACGTAACCGCGCCGTTCGACGGCGTGGTAACCGCGCGGCAGGTCTCGATCGGACAATTGGTCGGCGCCAGTTCGCCAACGACGCTTGCCACCATCGTGCAGCTCGATCCGATCTGGGTGAATTTCACCGCCAGCGAGCGCGACGTGTTGCAGGTGCGCGCCACGCTGGCGAAACAAGGCCGGACCACCGCGTCCCTGCTCGGAATTCCCGTCGAGGTCGCGCTGCAAAACGACAGCGGCTATCCGTACCAGGGCAAGCTCGACTACATCGCCCCCAACGTCGATCCCTCGACCGGAACCCTTGCCGCGCGCGCGACGCTGGAAAACGGCGATCGCGCGCTGTTGCCCGGCTATTTCGTCCGCGTGCGGATTCCCGCAAAGCCGGCGCCGGCGCTGCTAGTACCCGACGTAGCGATCGGCAGCGATCAGGGCGGCCGCTACGTGCTGGTGGTCAACAAGGACAATGTCGTCGAGCAGCGCAAGGTCGAGCCGGGCCAGCTCGACGGTGATCTGCGCGTCATCGAGTCGGGGCTCAATAAGGACGATCGCGTCGTCGTCGGCGGCATCATGCGCGCGATCCCCGGTCAGAAGGTCGATGCCGAAGAGCGTTCGGCCTCGGCGGCGAAATAGCGCGAGACGATCGGACGATGATCTCGAAATTTTTCATCGAACGGCCGGTGCTGGCGAACGTGATCGCCATTCTGATGATCGTGATCGGCGCGGTCGCGGTCTACGGCTTGCCGATCGCCCAATATCCCGACGTCGTGCCACCGACCGTGCAGGTCTCGACGCGCTATCCCGGCGCCAGCGCGCGCACGCTGATGGACACCGTGGCGCTGCCGATCGAGCAGCAGGTCAACGGCGTCGAGAACATGATCTACATGCAGTCGACGTCCGCCAGCGACGGTTCTTACACGCTCACCGTGACCTTCAAGATCGGCACCGACCTCAATGCGGCACAAATCCTGGTGCAGAACCGAGTGTCGGCGGCGCTGTCGCAATTGCCGCAAGCGGTGCAGGCCCAAGGCGTCACGGTGGAGAAGCGTTCCACCGCGATCCTTTTGTTCGTGACGCTGACCTCGCCGGACAACCGCTACGACAGCCTCTATATGGCCAACTACGCCACCATCAATTTGCGCGACGAGCTGGCGCGGCTGCCCGGCGTCGGCGACGTTCTCATCTTCGGCGCCGGCCAGTATTCGATGCGCATCTGGCTCGATCCGGAGAAGCTCAAAGCGCGCAGCCTGAATGCGCAGGACGTGGTCGCAGCGCTGCAGCAGCAGAGCCAGGAAGTGGCGGCCGGCCAGGTTGGCGCGCCGCCGACGCCGCCCGGCGTCGATTTTCAGTACACCATCGAGCTGCAGGGCCGGCTCACCGACCCCGACGAGTTCGCCAATGTCATCGTCAAGACCGGCAATAACGGCGAAGTGACACGCCTGCGCGACGTCGGCCATGTCGAGCTCGGTGCGCAGACCTACAGCCAATATTTCAATCTCGACGGCAAGCCCGCCGCCGGCATCGGCATCTATCAGTCGCCCGGCGCCAACGCGCTCCAGGTCGAACAGGCGGTGAAGGCCAAGATGCAGGAATTGGGACGCGCGTTCCCGCAGGGCCTCGTCTACACGGTCCCATTCGACACCACCGTGTTCGTCCATGCCTCCATCGAGGAGGTCTACAAGACGCTGATCGAGGCGGCGGTGCTGGTGCTGATCGTCATTCTCGTCTTCCTGCAGGACTGGCGCGCCATGCTGGTGCCGATGACGACCGTCCCGGTGACCATCATCGGCGCCTTCGCCATGATGTGGGCGCTCGGTTTCACCGTGAATTTCTCGACGCTGTTCGCGATCGTGCTGTCCATCGGCATCGTGGTCGACGACGCCATCGTCGTGGTCGAGGGCGCCGCGCACAATGTCGAGCAGGGCATGAGTGGCCACGACGCCGCGATCAAGGCGATGAACGAGCTCCTCGGGCCGATCATCGGCATCACGCTGGTTTTGATGTCGGTGTTTCTACCGGCGGCGTTCCTGCCCGGCCTGACCGGGCGAATGTATGCGCAATTCGCGCTGGTGATCGCGGCGACCGCGCTGTTGTCGGCCGTCAATGCCATCACGCTCAAGCCGACACAATCGGCGATGTGGCTACGGCGGCCAGTGCCGCCGGAGCAGCGCAATGCGTTCTATCGCGGTTTTAATGCCGTCTATGACCGTATGGCAGCGCGCTATGCGGGCCTGATCCACCATATGGTGAAGCATGCTGGCCCAATGATGATCATCGCGCTCGCGATCATCGGCGTCGCCATCTGGGGATTGGCGCGGGTGCCGACCGGCTTTCTGCCGATCGAGGACCAGGGCTACATCCTGGTCAGCGTTCAGCTTCCCGACGGCGCCTCGCTCGAGCGCACGCAGCAGGCGATGCGGGAAGTCACCGACATCGCGGGCAAGGATCCGAGCGTCGAGAACGTCATCGCCATCTCCGGCATTTCGGTGCTCGACAACAGCGCCACGCTGGCCAATGCCGGCGTGGCCTATGTGGTGCTCAAGGATTGGAGCGTCCGCGACGACCTGCGCACGATCTTCACCCGCCTGACGCCGGCGCTCGACGCCGTCGACGGCCGCGTCATCGTGCTGCCACCGCCGCCGATTCAAGGCATTGGCAATGCTGGCGGCTTCACCATGCAGGTCGAGCTGCGCGACGGCTCGACCGATTTCGCCAAGCTGCAAAGCATCACCAGCACTATCGTCGCCAACGCGCAGGCGCAGAGCGCTTTGCAGCGCGTCTCGACCTCGTTCCGCGCCATCGCCCCGCAAATCCGCATCGACGTCGACCGCGTGAAGGCGGAAACCCTGCACGTCCCGGTCGACCAGGTCTTCTCGACGCTGGCGACCTATTCCGGTTCGACCTTCGTCTCGCAGTTCAACAAGTTCGGCCGCGTCTTTCAGGTCTATGCGCAAGCCGATTCAAAATTCCGGCTGCGGCCGCGCGACATCGAAAATCTCACGGTGCGCAACCAGCAGGGCGCCATGATACCGCTGGGTACGATGATCAAGATCGAGCCAATCGTCGGCCCGCCTTTGATCAGCCTGTACAACCTCTATCCGTCGGCGAGCATCATCGGGCTGCCGGCGGCCGGCTTCAGCTCGGGCGAGGCGATCCGGCTGATGGACGAGAATGCGGCGGCGACGCTGCCGCCGGGCACCGGCAGCGAATGGACCGCGATGTCGTACCAGGAGAAGATCGTCGGCAACCAGATGTATTTCGTCTTTGCCATGGCGATGCTGCTCGTCTATCTGGTGCTCGCCGCGCAATACGAAAGCTGGTACTCGCCGCTGGCGGTCATTCTCTCGGTGCCGCTCGCCTTGACCGGGCCGGTGTTGGTGCTGGAAATCCTGCGCATCGACAACAATCTGTACACGCAGATCGGCATCATCCTGCTCATCGCGCTGTCGGCAAAGAACGCCATTCTGATCGTCGAGGTCGCGCGCGAGCACCGCATTGCCGGCAGGTCGATCGTCGACGCCGCGGTCGATGCCGCCCGCGCGCGCTTCCGCGCGATCCTGATGACGTCGTTTGCCTTCATCCTCGGCGTCGCGCCGCTCGTCATCGCCAGCGGCGCCGGAGCGAGCGCCCGCAAATCCATCGGCATCACCGTGTTCTCCGGCATGATCGCCTCGACTTGCCTTGCCGTGCTGTTCGTGCCGTCTATGTTCGTGGTCATCCAACGGTTCGAGGAGTGGCGCGCCTCGCGTAAGGCTCCGCGCGTGCAGCCGGCGGAAGGCGGAACCGCGGCCTAGGGTCACGATCCGGGGCGCACCACGCATGCAGTCACAATTTGGACGCAGGAACGGCTATGTTAGTCACGGGTAAACCTTCAAAAATGTCGAAAGCGATGAGCCGCTCCGCAGCCGTATTTGTGTTGGCGCTTGTGTGTCTGCTGGAGCCCGGCCTCGCGCGCGCGCAGGATACCCCGAGCGACGTGGTGACCCGCCTAGGCCGATTGGAGGAGACCGTCCGCAATCTCACCGGCCAAGTGCAGGAGCTGCAGTATCACAATCAGCAGCTCGAGCAGCAATTGCAGCGGCTACAAGGTGGCACGGCTCCGACCGGCGCCGGCGGTCTCGCCGGTGGCCCGCCTGCCATCGCCGCCGCGCCGCCGATGGCGCCGTCGGCGCGCGCGACCGTATCTACGGCGCTGCCGCCGCCGAGCGCGACGCAATATTCGGCACCGCCGCAATATTCGCCGCCGACTCAGTATTCGCCACCGCCGACGGCGCAATACGGATCGCCCCAATATGGGACGCCGCAATATGGTGCGCCGCCGGTGGCCGGCAGCGCGGCCGCCTCGAACGGCCACGACGCGTTCAACCCGGCGCTGAATCCGAATGCCCCCGGCGTGCCGCGTCCGCTCGGCGCGACCACGGACGCGACCGAACCGCCACCGGTTGATCCCGCCATGGATTCGCGAGGTCAGCCCGGCGCGCCGCTCAATCTGAGTGTCCCTGGCCAGCAGGCTGATGCCGCGCCGGGCGGTGCGCTGCCGCCGCCACCGCCGGCCAACCCCAGCGCGACCGGCGCCATGCCGGCGGGCAGCATGCAAGAGGCGTCGCTGCCGCCCGACGCCACGCCGAAGGACGAATACGATCTCGCTTACGGCTACGTGCTGCAGAAGAACTATGGACTGGCGGCGCAAACGTTCCGCGATTTTCTGCACAAATATCCGAGCGACCGGCTGACGCCGGAGGCGCAATATTGGCTCGGCGAAAGCCTGTTTGACGATCAGAAATACCACGATGCCGCCGAAGCCTTCCTGGCGGTCTCGACCAAATACGGCACCAGCGCCAAAGCCCCCGACGCCTTGTTGCGGCTCGGCCAGTCGCTCGCCGCGCTCGGCGAGAAGGAAGCAGCCTGCGCTTCGCTCGGCGAGGTCCTGCGCAAATATCCGCACGCTTCGATCAGCGTAAAGCAAAGCGTTGACCGGGAGCAGAAGCGTGTCCACTGCTGAACATCCCGTTCGCGAGGTTGAAGCGAATGCGCTGTTCTCCGGTCTTGAAAATCTACGCGGGCTGATTCTCGCGGTATCCGGCGGTCCGGACTCCACCGCGCTCTTGCTGCTGGCGGCGCGCTGGGCGAAAGCGCGCAAGCGCGCGCCGAAACTCCTCGCCGTCACCGTCGATCACGGACTGCGCGCTGCGGCAGCCGGCGAAGCCGCAGCGGTCAAGCGGCTCGCCAATCGACTTGGTGTCGCGCATCGCACGCTGCACTGGCGCGGCGCCAAGCCGAAATCCGGTCTGCAGGAAGCCGCTCGCGAGGCGCGCTACCGGCTCATTGCGGAGGCCGCCGCGCGTGCCGGCTACGAACATATCCTGACCGCGCACACGCTCGACGACCAGGCGGAAACGGTATTGTTTCGCCTCGCCCGTGGCAGCGGCCTCGGCGGCCTTGCCGGCATGGCGCATGCCGCGCTGTTGCCGGCGCGCGGGCCGAGCCGGTTCTTTCTCGTTCGCCCGCTGTTGCGCATTCCGAAAGCGCGGCTGATCGCAACACTTGAAGCGGCCGGCATCTCCTATAGCGAGGATCCGACCAATCGCGATCCGCGCTTTGCGCGCGCGCGGCTGCGCGCCTTCATGCCGGCGCTGGCCAAAGAGGGGCTCGATGCGCGCGGTCTCGCCCGGCTTGCGGGGCGCATGCGGCGCGCTGAGGCGACGATCGAATTCGCCGTCGCCGCTGCGCGCGACGCGCTCGCGCCGGGGCCATGGCCTGAGCGCGGTCCGGTCACGTTTTCGACTGCACAATTTGCGAATCTGCCCGCGGAAGTGGCGATGCGGCTCCTCGGCCGCGCCATCACCCATACCGGAGACGAGGGCCCGGTCGAGCTTGCTAAGCTGGAAAATCTTTATGACAGCCTGTGCCAAGCCCAGTCCCGGCTGCGCCGGACCCTCGCAGGCGCCCTGATCAGCCTCGACAGCGAGCGGCTGACGGTCGGGCGCGCCCCGGCCCGCCGCAAAGCGGCTTTCCGCAAGGATCGCAACAGGGGCTTTACGAAATAGCCGTATAATTGCGTGGTTGCACGTGGGTTCCCTTGGCAGGGGGCGGGCTGGCGCCTACATTGCCTGGTAGTGGGGACGTGAAGCCGCCACGATTTGCGGGCAGGCAATAACCCCGGACTCCGCTCGGCCGGGGCAAGGACTTAAGATGAACGCCAATCTGCGCAATTTCGCCCTCTGGGTCATCATTGTCCTGCTGCTGCTCGCGCTGTTCACGCTGTTCCAGAATCCTGGCCAGCACACCACCGCGCAGGACATTTCATTCTCGCAGTTGCTCAACGAGGTCGACCAGGGCCGCGTCCGCGACGTCCTGATCCAAGGTCCCGAAATCCACGGCGATTTTACCGACGGCCGCGCCTTCCAGACCTATGCGCCGAACGATCCCGGCCTTATCGACAAGCTCTACAAGAAGGGCGTCTCGATCACGGCGCGGCCGTTGAGCGACAACGTGCCGTGGTTCGTGTCGCTGTTGATCTCCTGGCTGCCATTCGTCGCGCTGATCGGCGTGTGGATTTTCTTGTCGCGGCAGATGCAGGGCGCCGGTGGCAAGGCGCTTGGCTTCGGCAAGAGCCGCGCCAAGCTCCTCACCGAGGCGCATGGCCGCGTCACCTTCGAGGACGTGGCCGGCGTCGACGAAGCCAAGCTCGATCTGCAGGAGATCGTCGAATTCCTGCGCGATCCGGCTAAATTCCAGCGGCTCGGCGGGCGCATTCCGCGCGGCGTGCTCTTGGTCGGACCGCCCGGCACCGGCAAGACGCTGCTCGCGCGCGCCATCGCCGGCGAGGCCAACGTGCCGTTTTTCACCATTTCCGGCTCCGACTTCGTCGAAATGTTCGTTGGCGTCGGCGCGAGCCGCGTCCGCGACATGTTCGAGCAGGCCAAGAAGAACGCGCCCTGCATTATCTTCATCGACGAGATCGACGCCGTCGGCCGCCACCGTGGCGCCGGCCTTGGCGGCGGCAACGACGAACGCGAGCAGACGCTGAACCAACTGCTCGTCGAGATGGACGGCTTCGAGGCCAATGAAGGCATCATTTTGATCGCCGCGACCAACCGCCCCGACGTGCTCGATCCCGCTCTGCTGCGGCCGGGCCGCTTCGACCGTCAGGTCGTGGTGCCGAACCCCGACGTGGTCGGCCGCGAGCAGATCTTGAAGGTGCACGTACGCAAGGTGCCGCTGGCGCCGGACGTGAACTTAAAGACCATCGCCCGTGGCACGCCCGGCTTCTCCGGTGCCGACCTGATGAATCTCGTCAACGAGGCGGCCTTGATGGCGGCGCGTCGCAACAAGCGCATGGTGACGCAAGTCGAGTTCGAGGACGCCAAGGACAAGGTCATGATGGGCGCGGAGCGCAAGTCGCTGGTCATGACGGAAGAGGAGAAGCTTCTCACCGCCTATCACGAAGGCGGTCACGCCATCGTCGCGCTCAACGTCAAGGCGACCGATCCGGTGCACAAGGCGACCATCATCCCGCGCGGCCGCGCGCTCGGCATGGTTATGCAATTGCCCGAGCGCGACAAGCTGTCGATGTCGCTCGAGCAGATGACCTCGCGCCTCGCCATCATGATGGGCGGCCGCGTCGCCGAGGAACTGGTGTTCGGCAAAGAGAAGGTGACCTCGGGTGCGGCTTCCGACATCGAGCAGGCCACCAAGCTTGCCCGCATGATGGTGACGCGCTGGGGCCTGTCCGACGCGCTTGGCACCGTGGCTTACGGCGAAAACCAGGAGGAAGTGTTCCTTGGCTATTCGGTGGCGCGTCAGCAGAACATTTCCGAGGAGACCGTGCAAAAGATCGACGCCGAGATCCGGCGCCTGGTCGAGGCCGGCTATGCCGAGGCGCAGCAGATTCTGACCGATAAACGCGCCGACCTGGAAACGCTGGCCAAGGGCTTGCTGGAATTCGAGACGCTGACCGGCGACGAGATCAAGGATCTGCTGCTCGGCAAGAAGCCGAACCGCGAATCGGTGATCGAGCCGACCACGCCGCGCAACTCGACCGTGCCGACCGCCGGCGCCGGCCGCAACCGGCCGCGCCCCGAGCCCGGTCCGCTGGAGCCGCAGCCGCAAGGCTGAATGAGGGCTTGAACCGCAGGCCAGGACCGCGCGACGGAAGGGGGAGGCGGGCTTGATGCGGACCATTTCCATTGTCGGAATAGCTCTGGCGCTCGCAGCGACCACTGTGCTGGCGCAGCCGGCCAAGCCGCCTGCCACGCATCCTGCCGTCAGCAAGCCGCCACAGGCCGCCAAGCCGGCGCCGGTCTCTACCCCGGAAATGCGTTCGGCCGCGGAGCTGGCGCTGTCGTCGGATCCGGTGTTCGACGAAGGTACCTATCTGCGCATCAAGGAAACGCTGCTCAGCTATTCGGACATCCAGGTGCGCGGCGGCTGGCCGACGCTGCCGGCCGACGCCAAGCTCGCGCCCGGCACGAGCGGTCCCGACGTGGCCCTGTTGCGCCGGCATCTCGTCATCGGCGGCGATTTGGCGGCGGACCAGGAGCAGGGCGACGTCTATGACGCGGCCGTCGTCGAAGGCGTCAAGCGTTTTCAGTTGCGCCATGGACTCGAAGCGACCGGCGCCGTCGGCGCGCAGACCTTGAAGGCGCTCAATGTCCCGGTCGGCGACCGCATCAAACAGCTCGAAGCCTCGCTCGAGCGGCTCCTTGGCTTCGATTTTACCTTCGCCGAGCGCTACGTCGTGGTGAACATTCCGGCGGCCTTCGTCGAGGCGGTGGCCAACGACAAGGTCGAGCGGCGCTATCGCGTCATCGTCGGCAAGATCGACAAGCCGTCGCCGACGCTGTCGGTCTACATCACCGCGATCGATCTCAACCCGACCTGGACGGTGCCTTTGTCGATCACCAAGACCGAGATCGCCAACCACATGCGCCGGGACCCGAGCTATCTGTCCCGTATGCACATGCGGCTCCTCGGCGCGCATGACGAAGAGATCGATCCGTCAAGCGTCGATTGGTCAATGGATCGCTCGCCGAATTTCACCGTCAGGCAAGACGCCGGCAACTGGAACGCGCTCGGCAATCTGAAAATCGATATGCCGAATCCGTATTCGGTTTATATGCATGACACCGACACACGGAAGCTATTCAGCGCCGATTACAGGTTCGATTCGCACGGCTGCACCCGCGTCGACAATGTGCGCGACCTCGCTGCCTGGATTCTGCAGGACGGGCCGCCCGGCTGGGACCGCGCCGCCATCGACGCGACGATCGCGACCGGACAGACCAAAGTGATCAATCTGCCGCGCAAAATACCGGTGGCCTGGGTCTATCTCACCGGCTGGGTGACGCGCGACGGCACCGTCGAATTCCGGGACGATATCTATAGGCATGACGAGCAGCTCGACCGCAACGGCCTCGCCGAAGCGGCGGCCGGCGGCTTCGTCGCGCCGGTGCCGACGGCCAATCTCAAGCAAGTCTCGATCGACAATCAGTAGACGCTACACTCAAAGACAGTTGCCAGAGCCAATCTAGGCTTGTCATGCTCCGCCAACGGGTCCGGCCCGAAGTGGCCAGCCCGATGACAAGCTCCGGCGGAGCATCCAGTATTCGCCGCTTGAAAGGCTTCGCTCGGCCTGAATTCACTCGGCTACTGGATCATCCGCCTTCGCGGATGATGACTGGATTGGACACTTCCCGATGCGCCAGATGATTTTGGTCGGCTTCCTGCAGGCGCAGAACTGCACCAATCTGGCCAGCTCCTGGCGTCATCCCGCCTCGCGCACCGACAGCTGGTCGCCGGATTTTTACCGGCATATCGGCCGCGTGCTGGAGGCGGGCAAGTTTCATCTCGGCTTCTTCGACGACCGGCTGTCGATGCCGGATATGTACGGCCGCAATCATGCTCACACCGTCTCCCACGGCATTCGCTGCGTGAAGCTCGATGCCGTCACCGTGCTCACGGTGATGGGCATGGCGACGCAGCGGCTCGGTCTCGGCGCCACCTATTCGACGAGCTACTACGAGCCGTTCCATGTGGCGCGCCTGTTCGCTACGCTCGACCTGATGACTGGCGGGCGCGCGGCCTGGAACGTCGTCACCTCGCTCAACGACGGCGAGGCGCAGAACATGGGCCGCGACGAAGCGCTCGGCCACGATCTGCGCTACGACCGCGCCGACGAGTTCATGGAGATCGTGCTCGGCCATTGGGACGCCTGGGAGGACGACGCCATCGTCCAGGACAAGGCGGCGGGCCTGTTCGCCAGACCTGAAAAAGTGCACCGTCTCGACTATCGCGGCCGTTATCTGAAGTCGCGCGGCCCGTTCACGGTGCCGCGGTCGGCGCAAGGCCACCCGGTCATCATCCAGGCCGGATCGAGCGGCCGGGGCAAGAGTTTCGGCGCGCGCTGGGGCGAGGTGATTTTCGTCGTTTATCCGAACGTCGCCATCGGCAAGCGCGACTACGCGGATTTCAAAGCCGAGGTGGCACGTTTCGGCCGCGATCCCGGGGCGGTCAAGGTCACGCACCTTGTCAACACCGTGGCGGCCGCGAGCCAAGCCGAGGCCGAGGACAAGTGGGCCGAGATCGAAAAATTGCCGCTCGAGATCGACGCGCTGTCGCTGTTGTCCGAGGCGCTCAATTTCGACTTCGCGCGCAAAGGCATGGACGAGCCGTTCACGCAGAGCGAGCTCGACGGAATGACCGGCCTGCAAGGCATCCGCGATCGCGTCGTGAGCTTGAGCGGCAAGAAAAATCCGACCGTGCGCGATTTCATCGTGATCAGCGGCCGCGGCCGCGTACACAATCCGATCGTCGGAGGTCCGAAAGATGTCGCCGACCGGCTTGAAGAATGGTTCGCCGCACCCGCGTGCGACGGCTTTGTCCTTTCTGCCACTCACGTGCCGGGCGCCTACGAGGACTTTGTCCGCTTCGTCGTGCCCGAGCTGCAACGCCGCGGTCTGTTCCGCAAAGACTTTGCCGGCGTCACGCTGCGGGAAAATTTGGGCTTGCCGGTGCCGGCGATCGGAGCGTGGCGCAGCGCACAGGCGCCGGTAAGCTAAACCTCGTCTGTGCGCTCACTTTTTCGCCTTCGGCGCCAGCAGCGAGTGCAGTCCAACTCTTTCCTCTTGGTCATAGTCCGCCGTTGCCCGCGCCAGGTCGCCCCTGTCCTGATACAGGGCGCCGCGCAGTCGGTAGGCGTCGGCATATTGCGGATCGAGCGCGATGGCCTTGTCGTAGTCTGCGAGCGCGCCGTCGAGATCGCCCTTGGCCTTGTAGGCCGCGGCGCGAAAAACGTAAGCCTCGGCGTCGGTCGGAATAATGTCGATGGCCTTGCTGTAGTCGGCGATGGCGAGATCGAATTTGCCGTAGCCCTGGTAGATGCCGGCGCGGTTCGAATAGGCGCCGGCGTCGGTCGGATCGAGCTCGACGGCCCTGGTGAGATCGGCCACCGCGCGGTCGAACTCGCCCTTGGCCTTGTAGGCGACGCCGCGGCCGTCATAGGCAAGAGAATCGTTTGGGTTGATCGCGATCGCCGCGTTGTAAGTGACGAGCGCGGAATCGAATTCGCCTTCGCTTTGATAGACGCGGCCCTCGAGGTCGTAGGCGAGCCAGTGTTTCGGATCGAGCGCGATAGCCTTGGCGAAGTCGGCGAGCGCATGATCCCGGTCGCCCTTGTTGCGGTAGACGTCGCCGCGGCCGGTATAAAGGTCGGGGTTTTGCGAATTGAGGCCGATCGCCGTGTCGTAATCGGCAAGGGCAAAGTCTTGCTGCCCTGTCATGGCATATTGCAGGCCGCGGTAATCATAGGCTTTGACGTTTTTGGGATCGAGCCGGATCGCCTGCGTATAATCGGATATCGCGTGCGCGTGATCGTCTTTCGCGGCATAGACGTCGCCGCGGTTGATATAGGCCGTGACATAACTGGGGTTGACCTCAATCGCCGCATCATAGTCGGTGATGGCGCGGTCATAATTCTTATGCAGAGCATAGAGGAAGCCGCGATTGTTCAGTGCATAGGTGTAATGGGGCGCAAGCTTTAGCGCCTGATTGTAGTCGGCGAGCGCGCGCGCGAAATCGCCCTTGGCCGCGTAAGCGACGCCACGACTGTTGTAGGGCACGGCGACGCCTGGAGCGAGGCTGATCGAGCGATCGTAGTCGGCGATGGCGCGGTCAAAGTCTCGAGTGTTGAAATAGGCGACGCCGCGATCGTTGAAGGCCTTTGCGAGATCGATGCCGCTGAAATGCCCCGAGCCGATCGCGTCGGTGCAGCCAGCGATCTGTTCGGTCCACGATACGTCCGGATTGCCGGTGCATTTGAAAGTCGGCAGGAATTGCGCCCGCGCGGGCACGGCCAGCGCCGCTAGCACCAATGCTGCAAGCGTTGCTGCGTTCCACCGTCCGGCTGGTGCCAAAACCATTGCAGAGGCTCGTCGTAAATCCCTGTGTTCGAATACGGATTCGTCGTCGGCAGGGGCCACGAGGTTCATCGTGCCGGGTGCAGGTCATCGGGAAACCGCGGATTCCCGGCGGAAAATCTCCGCCGGGAATTTGTCTGGGTAAACCGCTTCAGGCCACGACTGTCGTCGTCGGCTCGGGCTGGAACGGCGTCAGCGTGCCGGCCGCCAGCAGCGCCTGCCGGCGTTGCACCTCGAGCGCCATGAGCTGCACTTGCAGGCCGATCTTCTGCGCTTCCGCCTGGTCACGCTCGAGCTTGATCAGGTCGGCCTGTTCGAGCTGCGGGTCGCGGGCGCAGCAGTGCGCCAGCTCGGGATCGTAGACCACGCCATCGGTCGGCACGGCCAGCTGCGTCGGCTGTTGGACCGTCTCGCCGACCGTGGGCAGGGTCTTAAGGATCGCTTCCACGGCCGATATGTACTGGCTCTCGACCTGCTTGATCTGCGCCGGCGTCAAGACCGGCGACAGATAGTTTCCGACCCGCACTTGGAACGTCACCGCGGTGACCTTGGTGGTCATCACATAGACATCGAGCACTTTGCGCACGAAATAGGTCACTGCGTAGCAGAGGTTGTTGTTGACCAGCGTCCGCTGCGTCGTGGAAACCGTCTGGGTGTCCTCGTAGCTGCTGACGGTGATCGAGCGCTGCAGGTCGGTGTATTGGGCCGCCTGCTGCGCCAAAGACAGAAACTGATTGGCGCTCGCCTGCGTCGAGAGATCGACCGCGGAGGCGGAGCTCGATGAACTGCCGCCGCCGCCACCGCCACCGAAGCTGACAATTCCCAGATTGACGCCGCCGCCGCCCGAGGAGCTGGAGCTCTGTGTTTGATTGTTCAGCACCTGAGTCAGAAAACTGGAATCGTTGGAGTTCTGCTGCTGGTAAAGCGCCGACACGAACTGGGCAAACGTCGTTTGCACGGAGTAGCGCTCGGTCTCCGTCGTGGTGCGGCGATAGCGGTCGCTGTGATAGAGCGTCATCTTCTCGCCCGGCAGCAGCGTGAGCGTGTACGCCAAGCCGCCGTGCTGCTTGCCGACGAGACAGAACGTGTGCGTGTAAGTCACGTTGACGATCACGAAGCCACGGGCGGCATCGCTTGCCGCCGATTTGCCGTCGAGACCGACAACCGAAGTCTTGGTCTCGGTGAAGGTGACGCAACTCGGCTTGGTGACCCACGGCGGATCGCAGGGGGCTTGGCAGCACGGATCCTGGGTTGGCAGGGTTACAGGTGTGGTGCCGTCGGTCGGATCGAAGGCCTGTGGTGTGATGCCGGAAGTGGAACTCTGACTCTGCGTACTGGACATGGCTTGCTCCTTTGTCGCCGAAAGGACGCCGGCGGCCGTGCCTTGGAGGTTGCGGTCGCCAGGCTCAATGCAACCAACAATAGAGCTTCGGGCCGATAGGAGACTGTGCCTCGGGTCACACCAAAATCCGGAAGCACACCGGCGCTTCGTTTATCCCGCAAGCGGCGTCGGATTGGCGGCCGGCGGCTCGATGCCGAAGGTCGCGGCGGTCATGCAGGTCATCGCAAAACTGCCGATCGCGGCGACCAGCGCCACCAGGCTTTCGAGTCCCATGGTCTTTTCCGCGGCGGCGTAGGTTGCGTCGCTTAAGCCCTTGTTGGTGAGCAACTCTTGCGCCACCGCGAAGCAGGTTTTCTCGCGCGCATCGGCCAGGTTCGGCGTCTTGTGCGCGTTGATGGCGTCAATGGTGCCCTGATCGATGCCGACGGACAGCGAGCGCCGCACTTGCGCGAACCACGGATAGCGCGCGTTCCAGTGCCGGGCGACGGTGAGGTTGACGATCTGCTGCTCGCGCTGCGACAGCGGCCCGCCGGACAATGACTCGCGCAAATTCTGCGCGGCCTCGAACAATTTCGGCAGCCGGATATAGGCGTAATACGGTCCGCCGACGATGCCGGCTCCGGCTTTGGCGGCGTCATAGACGCGCGCCTGTTCGGCATTCATTTGGGCGCGTTCGATAATTGGTATGCGTGGCATTGCGTTTCCTCGATTACGTTTTGCTTTGCGAGGATAAGGCTAGCATCGGCTGGTCGATTGTGCGACCCGCTTGGCGTCGGAGGTTGAGCCATGCCGCTGCAAAATCGGGTCACTCCCTTTGGCGAGCTTATTGCCACGCCGGCGCGCGGATTGTTCTTCGGCAATCGCGGCGGGCGGTTTCACAGCAATGCGAAAAAGCTCACCGCGCGGCGCTGGGCATCGCGGCAATGGATCTGCTGCGTGCTCGACTTCAAGGGACGGCAGCGCGACGTCTGGGGCCGCTTTTACACCGAGCTGTTCTTCCTCGACGAAGTGACCGCGTTGGCAGCGGGGCATCGGCCCTGCTTCGAATGCCGCCGCAAGGAGGCGGAAGCTTTCGCAGAGGCTTGGCGCAAGGCGCAAAAGCTTCGCGCACGGCCGACGGCAGGTGAAATGGACGAGGTGCTGCACCGCGAGCGTCTCGATGGGCGCGCCAAGCGGCTACATCGGCTGGGCATCGACGATCTGCCGGACGG
>JASHOX010000148.1 GCA_030038415.1 Xanthobacteraceae bacterium | reverse complement strand
CCGGTGCCGACGCCCACCACGATGCCCCACAGCAGAACGAGCTGCCACACCTGCGTCATGGCGAGCGACGCCAGGAAGCCTGCGGAAATGAGGACCACGGCCGAGACCATCACCGCGCGCACGCCATAGCGGTTCATGAATGCCGCGGCGAACGGACCGAACAAGCCGAACAGCATGAGCCGGATCGCCAAGGCCGAGGAGATCTGCGCGTCGGTCCAACCGAACTCCTTTTCCAGCGGCACGATCAGCACGCCGGGCGTGCTCATCGCCGCCGCGGTGATCACGGTGGTCAAGAGCGTGGCGCCGACAATGATCCAGCCGTAATGGATGTTGCGACGGGCGAGCGATGCAGCCAGCGCTGGGGAGATCATGGATTGGTATTCCCGTGGATTAAACGACGGCGAGCGTCGTTGCTATGTAAGCATGCCCCGGCGCGAAAACACGCCGGGACCCGCTTATCGCCGGGGACTGGCGCAACGCCCCTTGGAAGTTTAATCGGAGCTTTGTCCTACAGCTCCCATCGTGGATTGTTCAAAGAATTCAGACCGTTAGGGGAACTGCTGGCTGCCGCCGAAGCAAGATCGCCTAAAGGTCAAGGCTGCAGCTTGAGGCCGGCGCGGTCGATCACGTCCTTCCAGCGGACCAGCTCGTCGTTGAAGAACGCCTCGGCTTGCGCAGCGCCCTCGCCGATCGGCTCGACGCCGAGCTGAAACATCTTGGCGCGGAGCTGTGCATCGTTGCGGATCGCGTCGACCAGCGTGCGGCTCAACAAATCGCGGATGTCGTCGGGCAATCCGCGCGGCCCGTACAGCTCGTTCCAGCTGGTGACGCGGAAGCCGGGCAGCCCGCTTTCGCTCAACGTCGGTACGTCCGGAAGCTGCGACAGCCGCCGTTCGCTGGTGACCGCGAGCGCGCGCACCTGTCCCGATTTGATCAGGCCCAGCACTGCCGGCAACTGCGGAAACATCACTTGCGTGGTGCCGGCCATCATGTCGCTGAGCGCCTGGCCGCCGCCGGCATAGGGGACGTCGACCATTTTGGTGTTCGTCTGCAGCATGAACATGGCCGCGGCCAGAAGATCGGAAGTCGCGCGCCCCGACGAGCCGAAATTCACCGCGCCAGGCCGCGCTTTCAGATATGCGATCAAATCCGGGACCGAGTTGACCGGCAGCGACTTGTTGACCACGAGCACGTTGCCGAACTCGGCGGTCAGCGCGATCTTGACGAGGTCGCGGCGCACGTCGAACGGATAATCGTCGCGCATCAGCGGCGGAATAACCTGGCCGCCGAAGCCGCCGACCAGAAGCGTGTACCCATCGGGCGTAGCGCGCACGGCGTCGCCCATGCCGATCAGGCCGTCGCCGCCGGGCTTGTTCTCCACCACGACGCTCTGATTGAGCCGCTCCTGCAGCGCCTGCGCCAAGAGCCGTCCCATGACGTCGGCGACGCCGCCAGGGGCAAAGGCGACGATGAGTCTGACGGGGCGGGAGGGATAGGTTTCCGAAGCTTGCGCGCCGCCGAGGACGGCAAGGAGGAGCGCTATGCGAAGCACATTGATTGTTGCATGTTTCATTCTTCAGCCGGCGTCCTTGACGAACGAATCGACGAGCAGCAAGCGCAAATTCGAATTGCCCTGCCGCAGTGCCTTGGCCGCCTGATACTCCGGCGACGCGTACCAGCGTCGCGCGTAGTCGGGCGATGCGAACTCGATGATAAGAATGTTGTGCGCGGGTCCGCCTTCAAGAACCTCCGGCCGTGACCCGCGCGCCAAATAGCGGCCGCCGTATTTCCTCACCGACGCCATGACCATGGCGCCATAGCCCGTCATCGCGGCCGGATTGAAGACGTGCGCCTCGCCGATCACATAAGCCGGCATTCAAGTTCCCGCCGCGGCCGCGTCGGGCACCTTGACCTGGCCCGGCATGATCCGCGCCGTGCTCTGCGCCTTGAACTCGCCGTAGATGAACGGCCGGTCGCGCGGCATAGACGTGTGCAGATTCTCCGGCGCGACATTGGCGGGATCCGGATTCTTCATCAGCGGCTTAATCAGCGCGTCGTAGCTCGGATACATGAAGAACGGGATCGAATAGCGCTCGCGACCGGAGCGGTTAATGACGCGATGCAGCGTGGAGGAGAAGATACCATCAGTCCACACTTTCAGCACCTCGCCGACGTTGACGACGAAAGTGCCGTCGATCGGCGGCACGGCCACCCATTCATTCTCGCGATTGCGGATTTCCAACCCGCCGTTGCTGTCCTGCGCGAGGATCGTAAACGCATTGGTGTCGGTGTGCGCCCGTGCACCGAGATGCATGCCATCTTCGTCCGGCCGCTGCGGCGGATAGTGCAGGATGCGGAGCGAATTCATGTCCTTCTTGAAATACGCCTTCAGCGCGCCATCCGGCAGGTCAAGCGCCAACTCAAAGAGCTTGAGCATTTCGTAACCGAGCGCGTCGACCTTGTCGTAATAGGCCATCATTCGTTGTTTCAGGTCAGGCATTGCCTTCGGCCACGGGATGCGGCCGTGCAGCGGCTTGCCTGCAATCAGGTCGGGATCGTCGTCACGAAGCGGTCGGCGAAACTGAAATGCCTCCTGCAAATTCTCGGACAGGTTTTTGCCGGTGCCCTTGGTCATGCCGTGCAGATAGCCTTGACCCTGCGCGTCGGCATTGCGCGTCATCGAGGATTCCATCTTGGCTTCCAGCGGCAAATTGTGGAAGTCGGCAGCGGTCTTAAAGATCGCGGCGATGTCGGCATCCGCAATGCGATGATTTCTGATGTACATAAAGCCGACGCGGCCGCAGACCTCGGCGATCTCGTCAGCAACCGCCCGCCGCTTGCCGGCATCACCTGACCAGGCCGGTGCGAGATCGACCACCGGTACGTCGGTAAAGGCGAGCTTGCGGGCGGTTGGCAGCATGACTGGCTCCTGCAAAACAGTGGCGACCCTCGGCGAAGCGACTGTCGTCCATAAGGGAATAGGCGAGAAGGGGCCGCGCGGGATGTGCGGCCTGCAAAATCGCATGTTCATGAAATGTTCTTGACGACCGTGCAATTTGCGGTAGTCTTGCCGCTGCACGGGGGCTGACATGGTCCAGCGCGTCTCCACGGTTTCGTTCGAGGGCATCGAAGTCCGCCCCGTTGACGTTCAAGTCCAAGTCGCGCCGGGCATGCCGGCCTTCACCATCGTCGGTCTCCCCGACAAGGCCGTTTCCGAAGCGCGCGAGCGCGTGCGTTCGGCTTTGATCGCGTCGGGCCTTGCCTTGCCGGCGCGCCGCATCACCATCAATCTGGCGCCCGCCGATCTGCCCAAGGAAGGCAGCCACTACGATCTGCCGATCGCGCTCGGCTTGATGGCGGCGATCGGCGCCATCCCGCACGATGCGCTTGCCGGTTTCACGGTGTTGGGCGAGCTTGGGCTCGACGGTTCCATTGCGCCGGTGGCCGGTGTCCTGCCCGCGGCCATCGGCGCCAATGCGCGCGGCGAGGGCTTGATGTGCCCGGCGGCCTGCGGGCCGGAAGCCGCCTGGGCCAGCCCCGAAATCGAGATCATCGCCGCTTCTTCGCTCATTCAGCTCGCCAATCATTTCAAAGGCACGCAGGTCTTGTCGCGGCCGCAGCCGAAAATCCTCGACACGGATGGCCCAGCACTCGACCTCGCCGATATCAAGGGCCAGGAAAGCGCCAAACGCGCGCTCGAAGTGGCCGCCGCCGGCGGCCACAACCTGTTGATGGTCGGGCCGCCCGGCGCCGGCAAATCCATGCTGGCGGCGCGACTGCCGTCGATCTTGCCGCCGCTCGCTCCGGCCGAGCTCCTCGAAGTCTCCATGGTGGCCTCGGTCGCCGGCGAAATCGAAGGCGGCGCGTTGACCAACCGGCGGCCGTTCCGCGCGCCGCACCATTCCGCCAGCATGCCGGCGCTGGTTGGCGGCGGCCTGCACGCGCGGCCGGGCGAAGTATCGCTCGCGCATCACGGCGTGCTGTTCCTCGACGAATTTCCAGAGTTCCAGCCGCAGGCGCTCGATTCGCTGCGCCAGCCGCTCGAAACCGGCGAGGTGTCGATCGCGCGTGCCAATCACCGCGTCACCTATCCGGCGCGCTTCATGCTGGTCGCGGCGATGAATCCGTGCCGTTGCGGCCGCGCCGACGAGGCTGGCTTTGCCTGCCGTCGCGGCCCCAATACGCGCTGCTCGGCCGATTATCAGGGCCGCATTTCCGGTCCGCTGCTCGACCGCATCGACCTGCATATCGAAGTGCCGGCAGTGACCGCCGCCGACCTCATTCTGCCGCCGCCGGCCGAAGGCAGCCGCGAGGTCGCCGAACGCGTCGCGCTCGCCCGCGAGCGGCAGGCGGCGCGCTATGCCGCGATCGGGCTAGCGCATATCCGCAGCAATGCCGCGGTGTCGGCAACGGTGCTGGAAGACGTGGCGCGGCCGGATGCCAGCGGGCTTACGCTCTTGCGCGAAGCTGCCGACGCGATGCGGCTCTCCGCCCGCGGCTACCACCGCGTGCTTCGCGTCGCGCGCACGCTCGCTGATCTCGACGGCATCGACAAGGTCGGCCGCGTGCATCTGGCGGAGGCGCTGTCATACCGGGCGCTGACGGACGAAGTCCGGCGGGCGGCATGATCTCTTGCCATTGACTGCGATTCCCCGACCGCTGAGCATCGGCCTGCGCTGATTCGCGACCCTTGGTTTGAGCGTCCGGCGTCGCGCGCGAGATCACGATGGAAAAGCCGCGACGTCCTCAGGCGTTCATTATCGTGTCGACCGATCACGGCACCATGATCGTGAACCGGTTCGATCAGCACGCCACCGCGCCGGACCGCATCTATGGCGCCGGATTCCAGCTCCTCAACAAGGCCTCCTACGATCCCGACGAGGTTGCCCTGCTGATCAGCCTGCTCGATCTGCGTCGCAAGCATTACGGCGACGGCGTCGTCGCCGTCGATTGCGGCGCCAATCTCGGCGTTCACACCGTCGAGTGGGCCAAGCACATGACCGGCTGGGGCGTGGTGCTGGCGTTCGAGGCGCAAGAGCGCATCTACTATGCGCTCGCCGGCAACATCGCGATCAACAATTGCTTCAATGCCCGCGCCATCCACGCCGCGGTGACCAGCCAGCCGGGCACCATGAAAATGCCGAAACCGGACTATCTCACCAATTCAAGTTTCGGCAGCCTCGAGCTGAAGAAACGGGACAACACCGAATTCATCGGCCAAGCGATCGATTATTCCGAGGAGAAAATGGTCGACGTGCGGACCGTCAATCTCGATTCGCTCAACTTCCACCGGCTCGACCTGGTCAAAATCGACGTCGAGGGGATGGAGCTCGAGGTCTTGGCGGGCGCGGCCAAATGCATCGGCGCCAATCGTCCGATCCTGCTCGTCGAGGTGTTGAAAACGGATGCCGGGGCGCTACGCGCCTGGCTCGACGATCTCGGTTACATGATCGTCCCGAGCGGTCTCAATTTCATCGCCATTCACAAGGCGGACAGGTGCCTCGACAGCATCACGAATCGAAGCTCCACGAGCCGTGCAGACTCAGCCGGTCCCGTTGCCGTGAACGACGCCGCGCATGCCGATGGCGGCTAGGAATTCCTGCCGCGTCTCGGCGTGATCGCGAAACACGCCCAGCATGCGGCTGGTCACCATAGTGACGCCGGGCTTGTGCACGCCGCGCGTGGTCATGCATTGATGCGTCGCCTCGGTCACCACCGCGACGCCATGCGGCTTGAGCACGGCATCGAGGCAAGAGGCGATCTCCGCCGTCATTTTTTCCTGGATCTGCAAGCGCCGCGCAAAAACTTCGACGAGCCGCGCCAATTTGGAAATTCCGACCACGCGGTTGCGCGGCAGATAGCCGATATGCACCCGGCCGATGATCGGCGCGAGGTGGTGCTCGCAATGCGATTCGAAGCGGATGTCGCGCAGCACCACGACCTCGTCGTAGCCGCCGGTCTCCTCGAAGGTGCGCTTGAGGTATTCGCGCGGGTCGTCGCCATAGCCGGCAAACCATTCCTCGTAGGCGCGCACGACGCGGGCGGGCGTTGATTTCAATCCCTCGCGATCCGGATCGTCGCCGGCCCAGCGGATTAGCGTGCGCACCGCGGCCTCGGCGTCGGCGCGTGACGGACGCTCGGACCCGCTCAAGCCGCCGATTTTCGCGCGCGCGCGCTTAGAACTTACAGCTTTGTCCATCCGATCTCTCCGGCCAGGGCTTGCGATCGCGGCGCCCAACAATCAGCCCCAAACGGCTTGGGGCCCTGCATGTTAACAAAGCATAAACCCTTCCTCCAATCGCATCCGCGAGCCTGCGCAACGCCGCTATCGGCGCAAGCAATACGCAAGGTTCCAGCGCCAAAATCGCCGTCGCCACATCGATAAACCGGGGCTGGAAGCGGCTTGCCGCCGAGCGAGCCGTTCGCGCCGAGCGGGGATAAAGACCATGCGGGATCGCGCCAGTTTCGGAAAGCCCGCAATTTACAGCCGCCGGCTCCTTTCGCTCGTCGTCCGCGCGCTCGCCATCACCTCGATGTCGTTCGCTGTTGCGTTCGGCTTTTTGTCGGGCGCGAGGTCGCCCCTCGCACACTACGATCCGAATTCGTTCGCCATCGGCGTCGCTGCATTGTTCGGCGCCGCCTGCGGCGGCATGGGCATCTTGCTGTCGCGCATCCGCCAGATGAAGGCCGAACTGCGCGGGCTTGAGGCGCGCCTTGACGAAGCGGAGGATCGCCACTGGGAATTCAAGGAGGCGCAGGAACGCGCCAAGAGCTTTTTCGAGGCGCAGGGCGACGTCATCGTTCGCCGCGACGGCAAAAGCGCGATCACCTACGCCAATGACGCGTTCTGCGCACTGGCCGGGCGTCCGCGCGAGGCGCTCTTAGGCACCGATTTCGCGCTTCCCGTGGAGGCGCAAGGTGAACCCGCGCTGCTCGCCGACGGCACGCGGGTCTACGACCAGAAAATCGCCGCGGCCGGCGGCGCGCGCTGGATCGCCTGGCGGGAAGTCACCGTGCGTTCCGATAGTGCGAGCGAGATGCAAAGCGTCGGCCGCGACGTCACCGACCGCGTCAACGCCGAACGCGCGCTGGCCGATGCCCGCGATCAGGCTGAAGCCGCGAATCGCGCCAAGTCGCGCTTCCTGGCGATGGTGTCGCATGAGATCCGCACGCCGCTTAACGGCATCCTCGGCATGGCCGATCTTCTTGGCGACACGCCATTGTCGCCCGAGCAGGCGACGTATCTCAAGGCGATGAAAACCTCCGGCGGCACCCTGGTGTCGTTCATCGAGGAACTGCTCGATCTGGCGAAGATCGAGGCCGGCCGGCTCGATCTGGCGCCGCGGCCATTCGCGCTCGCCGGCTTCGTCGAGGAGGCGGTCGAACTTCTGGGCCCGCGCGCCCAGGCCAAGGGTCTCGAAATCTGCGGTTATGTCGACGAGCGCCTGCCGTCGCGCGTGGTCGGCGACGCGGCGCGGCTGCGCCAAGTGATCTTCAACCTGGTCGGCAACGCCATCAAATTCACCGAAAACGGCGGCGTCTCCATCATTGTCGAGCCGGGGCCGCAGCCGGACGACATCGTCATCGCGGTACGCGACACCGGCATCGGCATCGCGCCCGAGGATCAGGCCCGCATCTTCCTCGAATTCGAGCAAGCCGATAGCGGACCGACACGCAAATTCGAGGGCATCGGCGTCGGTCTCACCATTTCCAAGCGCATCGTTGAGCGCATGGGCGGCGCGATCGCCATCGACAGCGCTCCAGGCCAGGGCGCGACGTTTCGCGTCACGGTGCCGCTGCCGCGGGCGGGCGATGCCGAAGAGCCGCCGATGGCAGTTCCCGACCTTGCCGGCGACGACATTCTCATCGTCGCCCCGGCCGTGGTCGAAGCGTCACTCTTGGCGCGCCGGCTGCAGCGTTGGGGGGCGCGCACGACGATCGTGCCCGACGAAGCGGTTGCCGCGGCGCTGCTACCGGAGCAGCCGTGGAGCGCCGTGCTCGTCGATCACGCGCTCGGCAGCCAAGCGTGCGCGGCGCTAGCGCGCATCGCCGCAAAAATTCCGCGGCGCATCGTGCTGGCCACGCCGGCCATGCGCAACGAGCTCGCCGCCCTCAAGGAGGCCGGTTTTACCGGCTATCTGATCAAGCCGGTGCGCGCCATTTCGCTCGCCGCGCGCTTTGCGCCGGACGACGCCTTTGACCACGTCCCCGCCGCCGAGCCCGTCGGCGCACCCGGCGTTGCGCCGACCGCGGGCGGCCTGTCGGTTCTGGTCGCCGAGGACAACGAGATCAACGCGCTGCTCGTCCGCACGCTTCTGGTGAAGCTTGGCCACCGCCCGACCATGGCGGGGAGCGGCGGCGCCGCCATCGAATGCTGGCAGGCCGCGCGCGACGCCGGAGTGCCGTTCGACTGTGCGCTGATGGATTTGCACATGCCGGGCATGGACGGTCTCGAAGCCACGCGCCGCATCCGCTTGCTGGAAGTCGAGGACAACAGCCCGCGTACACGCATCATCGCGCTGACCGCAAGCGCCTCCGCCGAAGACCGCGAGGACAGCATCGCCGCCGGAATGGACGGCTTCCTGGTCAAGCCGCTCGACCGCGAACGGTTGGCTGCGGTACTTGCCACGCCGGCAGCCGGCGCGGTCGCCGCGTAACAATCATAACCGCCGCAGCGCCACCTCTTCGACCTGATGGCTTTCGCTCTTTTTCAGGATCAGATCGGCGCGCGGCCGCGTCGGCAAGATATTCTCGCGCAGATTGACGAGATTGATGCGCTCCCAGATCGAGGTCGCGGTGTCGATCGCATCGTCGTCGGAGAGCCGCGCGTAGCGGTGAAAATAGGATTTGGGATCGGCGAAAGCGGTGCCGCGGAGCGTCAGGAAACGGCTGACATACCACGACAGCAGCACATCCTCCTCGGCGTCGAGATAGATCGAGAAATCGAAAAAGTCCGAGACGAACGGAACGGCCTTACCGTCCTTCGGCAAGCGCCCGGCCTGCAGCACATTGAGCCCTTCGACGATGAGAATATCCGGCCGGTCGATCTCGATCCACTGATTGGGAATGACGTCGTAGATCAGATGCGAATAGACCGGCGCGCGCACCGGATGCTGGCCGGCTTTGATGTCGGAGAGAAACCGCAGCAAGGCCGGCAGGTCGTAGCTCTCGGGAAAGCCCTTCTTTTCCATCAGGCCTTCGCGGTCGAGAATGGCGTTGGGATAAAGAAAGCCGTCGGTCGTGATCAGATCGACCTTGGGCACATTCGGCCAACGCGCCAATAGCGCCTGCAGCACGCGCGCGGTGGTCGATTTGCCCACCGCCACCGAGCCGCCAACGCCGATAATGTAGGGAACCTTGGCGTCTTCGGTGCCGAGAAAGCCTTGCTGCGCGCGAAACAGATTTTGCGTCGCCGCCACGTAGAGCGAGAGCAGCCGCGACAGCGGCAGGTAGATGTCCTCGACCTCGGACATGTCGAGCCGGTCGTGCATCGAGCGCAGCCGGGTGACTTCGGCCGGCTCCAACGTCATCGGCGTGTCCTCGCGGAGCGTCGCCCAGTCGCTGCGTGAAAAGACCCGATAGGGTGAGACGTCGGCTTCGGTGCGTTGCTCCATTCGGTCGGACCTTAGCCGCTCTTGCGCGAAGCCTTCTCGTCGAGGCCCGATTGGCGCGTGCGCGCGCCGAGTTCGGCCTCGACTTCGTCGAGCGTAATGCCGCGGGCGTGAAGCACGACCAGCAGATGATAGAGCACGTCGGCGGCTTCCGCGATCATGCGGTCCTTATCCTCACCGACCGCCGCGATGGCCGCTTCGACGGCCTCTTCGCCCAATTTCTTGGCGCAGTGGGTCACGCCGCGGTCGAGCAGTTTGCGGGTGTAGGAGACGTCCGCGCTTTCGCGGGCGCGGTCGTTGACGCGCCGTTCCAGGTCGTGAAGGGTGAACGTCGGCATGGCGGCCTTCCTTATCACCTCTACCGCAAATATTCTCTAGACATTCCAATAACCAGGTTAGGGATCGAGCCGCATCGGCAACCCGGCGCGGGCCATATATTCCTTGGCTTGGCGCACCGAATATTCGCCGAAATGAAAGATCGAGGCCGCCAGCACGGCGGTGGCGTGGCCGTCACGGATGCCGGCGACGAGATGATCGAGATTGCCGACGCCGCCCGAAGCAATGACCGGCACCGACACCGCGTCGGCGACGGCGCGGGTAAGGGCGATATCGAAACCCTGCCGGGTGCCGTCACGATCCATCGAGGTGAGCAGGATTTCGCCGGCGCCGAGCGCGGTCACCTCGCGCGCATAACCGACGGCATCGATGCCGGTGGGGTGGCGGCCGCCGTGGGTGAAAATTTCCCAGCGCTCGGGTTCGATGCCTTGCGACACCTTCTTGGCGTCGATCGCGACCACGACGCACTGATCACCGAATTTCTCCGCCGCCTCTTTCACGAACTCCCGGCGCGCCACCGCCGCGGTGTTGATCGAGACCTTGTCGGCGCCGGACGCCAAGAGCGCCCGGATGTCCTCGATGCCGCGCACGCCGCCGCCGACGGTAAGCGGCATGAAACAGGCTTCGGCGGTGCGCCGCACCACGTCGAGCATGATGCCACGGTTCTCGTGGCTTGCGGTGATGTCGAGGAAAGTGAGCTCGTCGGCGCCAGCCTCGTCATAAGCGATGGCCGCGGCAACCGGATCACCGGCATCGCGCAGATTGATGAAATTGACGCCTTTGACGACGCGGCCGTCCTTGACGTCAAGGCAGGGGATGACGCGGACCTTGAACATTTTACGCCGTTGCCCGCGCGCCGCG
>JASHOX010000147.1 GCA_030038415.1 Xanthobacteraceae bacterium | reverse complement strand
GCGCGGTTGATCGACGCTTTCTCGGCTTCGCAGAGCCGCGCGGCGGACGCCGCGAGCGTGTCGAGCACGGTCTGCAGATCGAAGGTCGAGCGGCTGATGAGTTTCAGCACATCGGCGGTCGCGGTCTGCTGCTGCAAAGATTGCCGCAGTTCGTTGAGCAGCCGCGTGTTCTCGATGGCGATGACGGCCTGCGCGGCGAAATTCTGCACAAGCTCGATCTGCTTGTCGGTGAACGGATAAACATTCTGGCGCGATAAGACGAACGCTCCGACCACTTCGTCGTCCTTGAGCATAGGAACCATCAGAGCTGTGCGTACGCCACCGACTTCGACGGCCATAACAGCACCCGGCGAACTGCGATCAGTGTAGACTTGCTCCATTGCAAGATCGCGCACGTGTACTATCCTCTTGGTCACGATCATGCGGCCGAGGGGGTCGCTCTCCTGCACCTCAAAGGGCCGACTGATGCGGTGCCGCGCCTCGGCGAAGGCGGTCGGCGTATTGTGCGACGCCAAAATCTCCAAATCGCCGTCCCAGCGGTAGATATTTCCAAACGTGGCGTCGCAGATACCGACTGCGTTTTCCAACATCGTCTCGAAAACCGGTTCGAGCTCGCCGGGCGACGAACTGATGACGCGCAGCACGTCGGCGGTCGCCGTTTGCTGCTTCAGAGATTCACGCAATTCCGACAGCAGCCGAGTATTTTCGATGGCGATGACGGCCTGGGCGGCGAAGTTCGTCAGCAGCTCTCTTTGCTTTTCCGAAAATGGGCGGACCTCCTGTCGGTAGATGGAGATCGCACCCACCAGCTGCCCATCCTTCAGCATAGGTACATCGACCGTCGAGCGCGCGCCGCCGAGCGTCACCGCGGGACTGGTGGGCGCGTCGGCGGCATGGTCGTTGGTATAGCTCGATTGCTTGGTTTGCATGACCCGCGACAGCGGCCCGCCGGGCGTCGGCTGGAATGATCCGCGTTGTCTCAGGAAATCGCCCAGCTCGCGTGCGCCCACGTCCGCGGCCAAACGGAACCCCTCGCCGTCAAATCGGAACAGGATGCCAAATTTGGCCTCACAGAGCCGGATGGCGTTCTCCAGCATTGCCGTGAATACCGGCTCCAGGTCGCCCGGCGACGAACTGATGACGCGCAGCACCTCCGAAGTGGCCGTCTGCTGCTCAAGTGATTCCGCCAAATCGTCCGTGCGTTGCCGGAGCTCGTTAAGCAGCCGCGCGTTTTCAATGGCGATGACGGCTTGGGCGGCGAAGTTTTCGACCAATTCGATCTGCCTGTCGGTGAAGGCACCCGGCTCCTCGCGATAGATCATGATCGAGCCGACGACGTCGCCGCCCTTGATCAGCGGCACGTTGAGCAAGGCGCGAGCGCCGGCGCGTTCGAACAGCACCTGCGCCGCTTCCACGTCGGACGCCAGATCGGGAATGTGGACCGCGGCCCTGGTGCGGAGAAGCCGCTCCAGATTGTGTCCTGGCGTGGCCCGAATGATCGGGTCCCTTTGGCGCTCTTCAAGGTAAGCGGGCCGAACGCCATGCATGGCCATGTTGCGGAAAACATTTCCCTCGCGGAGCGATAGCGCGCCAAATTTCGCTCCGCAGAGCCGCGTTGCATTATCGATTGTCGCCTGAAAAACAGGTTGTAGCTCGCCCGGCGAGCTGGAGATGACCTGAAGCACCTCCGACGTCGCCGTCTGCTGCTCCAGAGCTTCGCTCAGGTCATCGGTGCGCTGGCGCAATTCGTTGAGCAGTCGCGCGTTTTCGATGGCGATAACCGCTTGCGCGGCGAAATTTTGCAAAAGCTCGATCTGCTTGTCGGTAAACGGCCGCGGTTCCTGACGAAACACCACAAGAGCGCCGACGAGCGCGTTCTCCTTCATCATCGGTACGCCCAACAGGCTTCGGGTGCCGTCGCCTTCGACTCCGGCCACCCAGGCTGGAACGCGTTGGAGGTAACCCGGGTCCTTGGTTGCGTCGGCGACGTCGACGATTTCCCTTGTCGCGGCGATGCGACCGAGCACGGAATTCGGATGGGGATGGATCGGTCCACCCTTCATCATTTCAACAACAGTGGGGCTGGTGCCCATATGCGCTGCCAGCACGAAGGCACTTCCGTCGTAGCGGTAGAGTATCCCAAGCTCCGCGGCGCAGATACGCGTCGCGTTGTCCAGCATGGCCTGAAACACGCGCGCCAAATCACCCGGCGATGCGCTGATGACGCCCAGCACTTGCGAGGTCGCCGTCTGCTGTTCCAGCGATTCGGTGAGATCATCGGTGCGCTGCCGCAATTCGGTCAGCAGCCGCGCGTTCTCGATAGCGATGACGGCTTGCGCGGCGAAGTTCTTGAGCAGTTCGATCTGTTTCCCGGTGAAAGGACAAACCTCCTGGCGATAGATGCTGATGGCGCCGATCAGTGTCCCATCCTTCGATAGCGGTACCGCAAGAAAAGACTTTGCGCCGCCGAGGCGAACCGAGGCACTCTGCACCTGGGCGGCCGAGGCATCCAACTGATGAGCCGCATTGCCGGTAATCAAGACCTCATGGAGGACCGTACCGGCCGGTGGCAGAAAGGGTCCACGCTGAATCATGAAATCGAGCAGAGGCGCCGGCACGTCGTGCGTTGATACATGATTGAAGTGCTCGCCGTTGTAATTGAATAGAATTCCGAACTGTGCCGCGCAAATCTGCGTCGCGTTATCGAGGATCGTATCGAATACCGGGTTCAGCTCTCCGGGTGACGTACTGATGACCTTAAGCACTTCTGATGTCGCGGTCTGTTGCTCAAGCGATTCGGTGAGGTCGTCGGTGCGCTGGCGCAATTCGTTGAGCAGCCGCGCGTTCTCGATGGCGATGACGGCTTGAGCGGCAAAATTCTTGACCAGCTCGATCTGCTTGTCAGTAAACGGCAGCACTTTCCGCCGATAGATACCCAGCACACCGACAAGCTCGTTTTCCTTAAGCAAGGGCACGATGAGGAGCGTGCGAGCGCCGGCGGCTTCGACAAGGTGCACATAAGGCGGGTAGTCGTGGGCCTTATAAAGCGGGTGCTCCGCCATGTCCTCGATCTGAAAGACCCGCTTGGTGGCGACGACGTGAGCAAGTCCGGACAGGGGGTGAGGGTTTATGAGCGGGTTGCGCTGCCGCTGCTCGATAAAGGCCTGTGGCTGGTTGTACGCGGCCCCGAGACGGAACAGGCCGTTTTCGTTCAGCTCGAGATTGCCGAAGCTCGCTCCGCAGATGCGCGTCGCGTTCTCCAATATCGTATCGAACACCGGCTTAAGGTCGCCGGGCGAGCTTGAAATCACGGCGAGCACTTCCGAAATCGCCGTCTGCTGCTCCAGCGACTCGGTGAGGTCATCGGTGCGCTGGCGCAGTTCGTTGAGCAGCCGCGTGTTCTCGATGGCGATGACCGCCTGGGCGGCGAAATTCTGCAACAGCTCGATCTGCTTTTCGGAGAACGGACGAACCTCTTTCCGATAAATGGTGATCGCGCCGACAAGCTCCTCGTCCTTGAGCATGGGGACAAGCACGACTGTGCGGCTGCCGCTGAGATTGACTGCGGTGACGATGTAAGGGTCGCCGCTCTTATAGGGCTCCTCCTCTCTGACATCGATGATGTGCACCGGCTGCCGCGTGCTGAGGATCCGGCCGAGGCCGGTGCTGGCAAGTGGGCGGATCGGCGCGCGTTGCTGAGATTCCGCGAATTCGGGCGGCGCGCCACGCAGGGCGACGGCGCGGAAGGCGCCCTCCACGAAGCGATAGAGGATGCCGAGATCGGCCTCGCAGAGCCGTGTCGCATTTTCCAGTACCGCGTCGAACACCGGCTCCAGCTCGCCGGGCGAACTTGAGATGACGCGCAGTACTTCGGCCATGGCCGCCTGCTGCGCCAGCGCCTCGTCCAGCTGGCGGGTTTTCTCCGCGAGCTTTTCAGCAAGGCCGGTGGCTGCGCCGGCCCGGGCCGGCCGGGCTGGATCGACGACACGCGATCGGCGGCGCTTGGCGCCCGGCCGCCGCGCGCCCGCTGCCCTGCCCTTGGGTTTGCCGCTTCGTTTCACGCCGGTTGCCCCTAGCGCTGATAGGCCGCGATGAGGATATCACATCCCTGAATTGGCAGGTGTCGAGGATCACACCCAAATCTGGCCAAGCAGAGGGATCGGCGCCGCGCGCGGCGCCTCTAGTCCATCTCGATCCTGGTACCGGTGGCGCCGTTCAGCAGCCGCTTCAGATGGAAGCTGGCAAGCTGATCGCCGGGCTCCTTGCCGAGATGGGCGGCAAAGGCGGCGACGGCGCCCGGATCGTTGGCCTCCAGCTTGGCAAAGGCCTCCAGATAGCTCTTGGTCGCCGGACTGTCGTATTGCTCGGGCCGCAACGGCTCGTAGGCGCGCAGTGCCTCGGTCTTGCCGCGCAGCACCAGATCGCCGACCGGGCGGCCCTTGAAATCGTCGACTTTGTCGGCCAGCGTCGCGCTGACGCAAATGCGGGTGCCGAGCTGTTTATTGGCGCCTTCGAGGCGTGCGGCGACATTGATGGTGTCGCCGTAAGCCGTGTAGTCGAAAAAGCGGCCGCCGCCGAAGGCGCCAACGATCGCCGGCCCGGCATGGGCGCCGATCCGCGTCAGCCCGAGCGCGAGGCCTTTCTTCCGGTAGCGCGCGCAAGTCGCCTGCGCGTAATCGTCGAGCGCCAGCGCGCAGACCACGGCGCGGGATGCATGGTCGGGTTGCTCGCCCGGAGCGCCGAACAGCACATGGATGGCATCGCCGATGATTTTCGCCACCGTGCCGTCGTGGGCAAAGACGATATCGGTCATGCCGGTGAGATAATCGTTGAGCAGCGGTCCGAGCACGCTCGGCTCCAGCGCTTCGACCAGCGCCGTAAAACTGGTGATGTCGGTGAACAGCGTCGCAATCTCGCGCCGTTGGCCTTCGAGCTCGCCCGCGGCCGGATCGCTGACCAGCCGCGCGGCGAGATTCGGCGAGAAGTAGCGCGACAGCGACGCATGCGCCCGCTCGGCCTCGGCCTGGCGGCGGCGGGCCTCGCGCAGCGCTTCGATATGGCGCAGCGTCTTGGCGATCGTGGTTTCCAGGTCGGTGAAATCGATCGGCTTGGTGACGAAATCGAATGCGCCGCGATTCATGGCGGTGCGGATATTGGCCATGTCGCCATAAGCCGACACGATAATCGTAGACAATCCGCCATCGCTTTCCTGCAGCTTCTGCAACAGCGTCAGCCCGTCCATGCGCGGCATGTTGATGTCGCTGACGACGAGGTCGATGTCGCTATTGGCCTTCAGCGCCTCCAGCGCCTCGATGCCGTCCCGCGCGAACAAAAACTTCGCCGTTCCGTCGCGGATCTGGCGGCGGAATTTCTGGGTAATGAGAGCCTCCAAGTCAGGCTCGTCATCGACGAACAGAATATTCATGCCGCTTTTTCGACCCGGGTATCGATCTCGCTGCGCAGCGCGAGAAAATCGATGGGCTTGGTGAGCAGCGCGTCGGCGCCGCGCTCCAATGCCTTGCGCTTGGTCTCGGCGTCGCCGTAGGCGGTGATCATGATGACCGGAACGTCGGGGCGGATTTCCTTGGCTTTCGGCAGCAGATCGAGCCCGCTCATGCCCGGCATATTGATGTCGGAGAGGATCAGGATCAGCGAAGCGTCGGCCGCCCCACTGATGGCGTCGAGCGCGGCGAAGGCCGACTGCGCAAATGCCATGGTGAACCGCCCGGCGCGGAGATCGCGGCGGAATTGCTGACGAAACAGCAGCTCGACGTCGGGCTCGTCATCGACCACGAGAATGAGAAGATTCACGCACGTCCTCCTGCTTTTTCCAATGCCGCCGCTTGGCGCGGCAGAACGATTGTGAATTCAGTGAATTTTCCGGGTTCGGTATCGACCGCGATAGTTCCAGAATGTTGTTTCACGATGATGTCGTGGCTGATGGAGAGGCCGAGGCCGGTGCCCTCTCCTGCCGGCTTGGTGGTAAAGAACGGATTGAACATCTTTTCCTTCACGTCAGGCGGTATCCCGGTGCCATTGTCGCGAATTCTGATCTCGACGCGGTCGCCGAGATTCCTGGTCGCCGCCGCGAGTGTGGGCTCGAAGCCTTCGCCGTCGGACTGGGCCTTGCGCTTGTGCGCGGCATAGAAGCCATTTGAAATGAGATTGAGCAGAACGCGCGTGACTTCCTGCGGGTAAAGGTCAACTTCGCCCGCCGCCGGATCGAACGAGCGCTCCAGCGTGATGTTGAAGCCCTGCTTCTCCGCCCGCGCGCCGTGATAGGCGAGATTGAGGCTCTCTTCGACCAGCGTGTTGACGTCGACCGGCCGATGCTCGCCCGAGCCTTCGCGCGAATGCAGCAGCATGTTCTTGACGATCGAGTCCGCCCGCTTGCCGTGCTGCGCGATCTTGTCGAGGTTGCCTTTTAAGGTTTCCGCCAGATCGTCGATTTCCTCGCGCGCCGCAGCGTCGACTTTCATCTTCGCCAGTTCCTGCTGCAATTCGTCGATCAGTTCCACGGACACAGAAGAGAAATTATTGACGAAATTGAGCGGATTCTTGATTTCGTGGGCGATACCCGCGGTCAATTGTCCGAGCGAAGCAAGCTTTTCGGTCTGCACCAGGCGGTCCTGCGCGGTGCGCAACTCGTTGAGCGATTGGGTCAAATCTTCGGTGCGTTCGCGCAATTCGGATAGCAGCCTCGCGTTCTCGATGGCAATCACGGCCTGGGCGGCGAAGTTTTCCACCAAGGCAATCTGCTTTTCCGTAAAAGGCCTCACCTCCCGGCGATAGAACGCCATCACGCCGACCAGTTCGGCGTCCTTCATCATCGGAACGGCGCACATCGAGCGGATGCCGGCCTCGTCGACCCCGGCAACCATCCAAGGATCGCGGTCGAGATAGGCCGGTTCGGTCGCCAGATCGTGGACCAGGACGGGACGGCCGCTGGCGACGGCGCGGCCGAACGGGACGTCTGGCCGCGGCTGGAACACATCGCCCTTCCACCATTTCTGCTCGGCGGTTGCCGGCAGATGTCCCTGGCGTGCGGTTGCGCGATAGCCGCCGGCTTCACGCAAATACATCGTGCCGTAATTGGCTTCGCAAAGCCGGTTGGCGCTGGCCAGGATAATGTCGAAGACGGGCGTCAGCTCGCCCCGCGACTTGGCAATCGAACTCAGCACCTCCGAAGTCGCCGTCTGCTGCTCCAACGTCTCGCGCAGTTCGTTAAGCAGCCGCGTATTTTCGATGGCGATCACGGCTTGCTCGGCGAAGGTGCGGACCAGCTCGATCTGGCGCTCGCTGAACGGCTCCACGTGCTGGCGCGAGAGCCCGAACGCGCCGATGGCCTCGCCCTCCCGCAGCAGCGGTACTCCCAAGATCGTCCTTATGTATCCCTTATCCGCGGCTTGCCGGGCGACATGTTCTTGGTCGGCGCCAATGTCCGATATCTGTACCGGTCGACGCTCTGCCAGTGCTCGGCCGATGGCCGTACCACGGCCCGGCGCATAGGACACCGAACGAATCGTCCGCTCCATGTCGGCAGACATGGCGGAGACCGCAATGCTTCGATAATCGTCGCCAACCGGCAGCGCGAGATGGCCGGCATCCGCCTCGCACAATCGCCGCGCCTTTTCCACCATGGCCTCGAACACGGGCTGGAGGTCGCCACGGGAGGCGTTGATCACGCCCAGCACTTCGGCGGTCGCCGTCTGCTGCTCCAACGACTCGCGCAATTCGGAAAGCAGCCGCGCGTTCTCGATGGCGATGACGGCCTGGGCCGCGAAATTCTTCAAAACTTCCGTCTGCTTGTCGGTGAATGGGCGGGCTTCCCGACGATAGACGCTGATGGTGCCGACCAAATCCTCGTCTTTGAGCATCGGCACGCACATAATCGACCGCGCGCCACCAAGCATCGCCGCCCGGCCGCCAGCCCCCGAGATGTTGTCGGTAATGTGGGCGACTTGTTTTGTCCGCATGACCTGAGCCAGCAAGCTGCCCGTGGTCGGCTGATAACCGCCGGCTTGGCCTTGAAGAAATTCCGCAAAGGCCGGCGGCACATTGTGCATCGCGGCCATCTTCAATTGTCCGTCCTCATGGAGATTGAGCACGCCAAAATAGGCGTCGCAAATACGAATGGCGTTCTCCAGCATCGCGTTGAAAACCGGCGTCAGATCGCCGGGCGAACTTGAGATGACTCTGAGCACTTCCGAGGTGGCGGTCTGTTGCGCCAGCGATTCGCTCAGCTCACGGGTGCGATCCTCGACCTTCTTCTCCAAGTCGGCGTAGGATTCCTGGAGTTGCCCCGCCATCGCGTTGAACTGTTTGGCCAGCGCCTCGACCTCATCGCCGGTCTTGATGTCGATGCGCTGAGCGAGATTACCAGCGCCGATGCGCGCCGCGCCCGCGCGCAGTGCCTGGATCGGCACCACCATGCGGCCGGCCAGAAACGCGCCGCCGATGAAGGCGAGCGCCAGCGCGCCGAACAGCACGTAGCCGGAGCGCTGAATCGAACGGTACAGCGGCGCATAGGCCTCCTCGACCGGCGTCTCGACGAACACGAACCAGCCGAGCGGATGCACCCGCGCATAGGCGGTGAGCACCTTATGGCCGGCGATGTCGTCGGCCTCCTGCACATCCTCGCCGCTGCCGCCAGCGCGCGCCGCCCGCACCTGGGCGAGCTTCGCCATGTCGGTGTTGCGTAAGACCAGGCTGATGTCGGGATGGGCGATCAGGCGGCCGGCGCCGTCGACCACGTAAGCGTGGCCGTTCTCGCCGACCTTGATGCCGGACACCACGTCCCAAATCAGCTTGAGATTGACCTGCGCGATGCTGACGCCGTTCTCAACGCGTGCGCCGGCGAGCGCAATGGTCATGTAGGGCTCGGACTCGCGGCGGAAGTAGACCGGGCCGTAATAGACCTTGTTCCTCACGGCCTCGGTGAATTCCGGCTTATTGGAATAGTCGATGCCGCTGCCGACCACGTCCATGGTGAGCCGCGAGACTTTGAGCTGTTCGTGGCCGGAGGCATCGATCTGGGCAAGCTCGGTGATGGCGGGCACCTGACGTAAGAGCCGCAGCGCGTCGAAGCGCCGCTGGTCGAGCGTGCCGCCGGTCCAGGGCAACTGCGTGGTCCAGCCGAGCTGGCTTTGGATCTGAGTGACGAATTCCTCGATCTTGTCGGCGGCGGCTTCGGCCTGCTGATGCTGGATGTTGATCAGCGACGCTTTCTGCTCCTGAAACGAGAACCAGACTTCGAACGCGCCGTTGGCAACCAGCGCCAGCACCACGACGCTGACGAACAGCGCGACGTATTTGATGAAAAGCCGGCTGCGCAGAATAGAGCCGCCAGCCGCCGGCGCGGCGAACCGTTCGGCCGCCTCGCCCGAAGCTACACCGGCTCTTTGGTCCACGTCAGCTTTCATCCGGTCATCTTAGCAGAGATTTTGCCGCGTCCATCGCGCGGACGGCAGGCATCCGCCTCATTCGACCACCACGTCGGCAAGCGCCAGCACGGTCGGCGGCAGTTCAAGGCCGATGGCTTTTGCCGTCTTCAAGTTGATCGCGAAAATATAGCGGTTCGGCTCCTCGAACGGCAGATCGGCCGGTTTCGCCCCCTTGAATATTTGATCGATCATGGCGGCGACCCGCTGAAAGGATTCCTTCAAATCCGCGCCATAAGACATCAGCCCGCCGTCGCGAACGACGGGATCGGTCTCATAAATTGCCGGCAGGCGGTGCGCGTTGGCATAGTCGAACACCCGTTTGCGGTTGAGAATGGTGAGCGGATCCGACACCATGAGAATCGCATCGGGCGGATCGCGATCCATCGCCGCGAAAGCATCGGCGAAATCGTCAGGCTCGCCGACGCCGAGCGCTTCCACGGCGACACCGACGGATTTGGCCGCGTCCGCCGACGACTGGTAGCGCTGCGTCATGCCGAGATCGGTCTTGTTCCACAGCATGGCGACTTTGCGAATGCTGGGGACCGCCTGCTTGAGCAAGCCAAGGCGCTTAGTGGCCAATGTCGCGGCGTCATCCGATATGCCGGTCACATTGCCGCCCGGATGGGCGAGGCTGACGACAAGCCCGGTCGCGACTGGATCGCCGGCGCCCGCCCCGACAACGGTAGGAACGCCGGTTGCCTTCATCGCCGCCGCCGGCGGCCAGCCGAGAACGACCACCGCGTCGAATTTGCCTGCGGCAATAGTTTGGGCAACTTGCGGCAGCCGCGACAGCTGCATGTCCCCGCCAAAGGGATGCAGCTCCAGGTTTTGACCTATCGTGTAGCCGCGTTCGGCAAGCGCCGCGATGACGATCGCTATGTTGGGATTTTTTGCCGACATGGCGGCGGCGGGTCCGGCCCAAAATGTCGCGAGGCGATAGGTCTTTGCGGGTGCCTGCGCCACTGCAGAGCGGGGCGCGGCAATAGCCGTGCCGGCCAGAAGCGTGATGAATTCGCGGCGTCTCATGGCTAATCTCCTGCGGCCAAATCATAGCCCGCGTTTGCGGCACTCTTGGCTTCGGCGTCGACAACGCAATTCGGCACCGTCATTCGATCACCTCGTCCGCGGTCGCCAGCAGCGTCGGCGGCATTGTAAGACCGATTTGCTTTGCGGTCTTGAGGTTGACCACCAGCTCGAATTTGGTCGGCGACTGCACCGGCAAATCGGCCGGCTTCGCGCCATTCAAGATACGATCGACATAGCCGGCCGCTTCTCGGTACTCCTCGATGATGTCGGGACCATAGGACGCGAGACCACCGTCTGCGGCGAACAAGCGGAGCGGATAGACCGCCGGCAGCCGGTAACGCGCGGCGAGCGCGATAATTGTCTCGCGGGCCGCGACGTCCTCCGACGTCCTGATCGCGATCAGGCCGCCGTCCGGCGAGCGCGCGAAAGCCGCAACGTCGCGATCCATCGCGGCCGCGTTGCGCACGTCGATCATGCTGACGTCCACGCCCAGGGTCTTCGCTGCGGCTTGAATAGCCGCCACTTGTGGACCGGATCCGGGATTGTAGGAAAGTTGTGCGCCGAATACTCCAACGCGCCTAACATTCGGCGCGATCTCCTTGAGCAATTCCAGCCATTTTGCGCTCATATCAAGCTCGGCGGGAGAGAAGCCGGTGACGTTACCGCCCGGACGGGAAAGGCTCCGCACGATGCCGAGCGCGATGGGATCGGTCACAGCGACGAAGACCACGGGAATAGTATGGGTCGCCCGCTGCAATAGGAGCACCGTTGGAGGGGCATTGGCTACGATCACATCGGGCTTAAGCGCGACCAGCGCCGCAACATTGTCCCTGATGAGTTGGTCGCCGACGCCCCAGCGGTATTCAATTTGCAAATTCTTGCCGTCGGTCCAACCGAGTTCAGTCATCACCTTCAGGAATGCACCGACACGCCGCCTGGCTTCCGGATCGCCCTCGGAAAGATTCACGATTACGCCAATACGTCGCGCTGTCACGGCCTGCTGCGCACGCACGGCAAGCGGCCACGCCGCGGCAGCGCCGCCGATGATGAATTCCCGCCGCCTCATAGGTTCTCTCAGTTCGGGACCGCCGCCATAAGCTATCATATCCTGGCGGGGCAATTGTGCTGAGCGTCACAGCGGAACACCCGTCCCTGACCGCGACGATTCCGCGCGCTTACGCCGCCTGGTCCCGGTGCGAGATTTCGACGACCCGGGCGCGCGCCGCGAGCTCGTCGACCAGCGCATCGGCCTTGGCTTTGTTGGCGGCATCGAGATTGGCGTCCCATTCGTCCAGCAGATAGACCTCCGCATCCGTCGACTCGACGATTTCCTGCAGCGATTTGAGCTGCCGCTCGCCCGAGGAGAAGCCGAGCTTCTGGTCCATCGACTCCTCGACGACGACTTCGTCCTCGTCATCGCCCTCGACGTCGACCGGTACCACGCCGCCGGTGAATTGGAACGCCAGACGATCCGTCGTCGGCCAATAATAGGCCCGCTTCTTCAGCTCGGTCTTCAGGCTCGCCAGCAGCGAGGATTTGCCGGTGCCGTTGCCGCCGCGCACATTGATGCGGCCGGTCGGCCGCGCCAGCACCACGCGCAAGGCGTCGCCAAGCGACGACACCACATTGGCATGATCGCCCTCGCGCAGCACCAGGCGGTCGTATTTGATGCGCTCGTCGAAATCCGCATCGGGCTCGGGCGACATATTGGCCGCGACGCCGCCGAACCGCGTCCAGATCGCGATGAAATCGTTCCAGCCGGTGGCGAGCAGATGCAGCTCGTAGGTCATCTCGATCTGCCGCGGCAGTGTCGTCGCCAGGCCGACCAGGAGCGCCGTGTCGCCGACGTTGCGCATGGCGACCATGGTGATGGTGGCGAAAACGATGGCGAGGCTGACGATGCCGCTCATCGCGCTCATACCCTCGCGCGCGACGATGGCGCGGATCTGCGCCAACAGCCCCTCGCGCAAGCGCGTCTTGAAGCCGGCGAGCCACAGTCTGAGATTATAGCTGTTGCCGGAAAAAATATTGTCCCATGCGGTATAGCCTTGCGCGGTGATACGGTTATTCATGCGCTGGTTTTCGAGATAGGCGCCCGCGATAGGCTTCTGCAGCACCCATTGCATCAACAACAATGTGCCGAAAGCGCCGACATAGGCGAACGGCAGGCTGGGATCGATCTCCGCGCCGAGCACCAAGGCGTTGAAGACGAGCCCCAAGAAAAGCTTCAGCGCGAATTCCAATTCGTACATGACGTTGAAGAAGCACTGGAAGGTCTCGCCGGTGAGAAACGGCTCGACCTGCTCGCGCGTCGGCTTCTCGTTGAGGAGCGTGACCTTGTCGCGGTTCTCGCGCGCGAAACGCAGCATGAATTTGCCGAAGCCGCGATAGCCGGCACGCTCGGCAAAAATCCAGCTGATCACGCCGACCACATAGGACGTCGATTGCGCGGTGAGAATCCAGACCAGGTCGGTGACCAGAAATTCGCCAACCGCGACCCGGCGTCCGGCGTTGATGACGAGCCAGGTCGTCGCCGCGGCCAGCATGGCTTCGACCACCATCAGCACCACCATCACGAACAGCGACGGCGACAGCAAATAGCCCGCGAGCTCGAAGCGTGTAATCGGCCGTCGTTTCATGGAATGCCCTGCCGTATTCGCGGGAGGAATTTGAGTCGACGCAGTGTAACGGCATCGGAGCGCCAAATTAAGCGTGGGTCCGACACGCCAGAGCACGAATTTGCGTTATCCATCAATAAGTTTCCCAGCCCGAGACCGTTTGTTACTTGCAATTTCGGCTGGCCCATCCGGCTATGACGGCGTAATTTAACCGCCGGCTTGGCCATAAACAGGTCTTTTGGGGTTCGCGTGATATTCAAGGACGCGATAGGGATCATCGCGCAATTTACCGCGCCGCTGCGCCGCTTCAGCGCCTCGTCTCTGGCCGGCGTCGTCATCCTTACCGTCGGCCTGTCGGCGATGACCGCTTACACCGTGCCTGCCTTGCAAAGCGCAGCCGACGGCTGGCTCAGCGCGTGCCTGTGGTGCTGTCTCGCCTATTTTGCGGTCGAAAGCGCCGTTCGCGCGCGAACCGCCATCCGCGCCGGTTTGGCCCAGAGCCACTTTCTCTCGTTTTCGTTTTTTGTCGACCTCATCGGCGTGATTGCCGTTCCGATCGCGCTCATCGGCGGCGTTAGCGGCCCCAACGCCTGGCTGTTCGCGTCGTTCTGGGTGCTCAAGCTTGCCCAGAATTCGCCGGGCTTCGCCCAGCTCGGCCGCGTCTTCGCGCTCGAGGCCAAGGCGCTGGCGAGCGTGTTCGCGCTGTTTCTGATCGTGCTGTTTCTGTCCTCGGCCGCCATGTACGTGATCGAGCGCCGCGTGCAGCCGGGCGCGTTTAGCTCGCTTCCCGAAGCGCTGTGGTGGGCGGTGGTGACGCTGACAACGACCGGCTATGGCGACAAGGTGCCGATCACGGAGTTGGGCCATCTGCTCGGCGGCGTGGTCATGATCTTCGGCATCGTCAGTTTCGGCCTCTCGACCGGCATTCTCGCCACCGGCTTTGCCGCGGAAACCAGGCGGCGCAATTTCATCCAGACCTGGGATCTCGTCAGCAAAGTGCCGTTCTTCCAGTCGCTCGAGCCGTCGTCGATTACGGAAATCACCCACATGCTGCGGCGCCTCGAAGTCCCCGAGCGCGTCGCCATTATTCGCCGCGGCAAGGTCGGCGACTGCATGTATTTCATCGCCGCCGGCGAAGTGCAGGTCGATATCAAGCCGACCCCGGTGCGGCTCGGCGCCGGAGCGTTTTTCGGCGAGCTCGCCTTGCTCGGCGATTCGGTGCGCAGCGCCAATGTGACCACGACCATGCCGTCGACGCTTCTCATCCTCGATCTCGCCGACTTCCGCACGCTGACCGCGAACCATCCCGACCTCAAGCGCGCCATCGACGCCGAGGCGCAGCGGCGCATGAGCGAGAATCAGCAGATGCGGGAACGCCATCGCGCCGCTGGCGCGGCGCCGGCCTGACCAAGCAAGAAGAAACGCAAGACTCGACGAGCTGGAGCCTCTAGAACCTACCCCATGACTGATCGCGTTGCATTGATTACCGGGGCGACCGGCCAGGACGGCGCCTATCTGGCCGAGCTGTTGCTCGGCAAGGGCTATGTGGTGCACGGCATCAAGCGGCGGTCGTCGTCCTTCAACACGGCCCGCGTCGACCATTTGTATCGGGATCCGCATGGCTCCGGCGTGCGCTTCTTCCTGCACTATGGCGACATGACCGATGCGACGAATCTCATCCGCATTGTTCAGGACGTCCAACCGACCGAGATTTACAATCTCGCCGCCCAGAGCCATGTGCGTGTCTCGTTCGAGACTCCCGAATACACGGCGAATGCCGACGCGCTCGGCGCGCTGCGCCTGCTTGAAGCGATCCGCATCCTCCGCCTCGAGGGCAAATCACGCTTCTACCAAGCCTCGACGTCGGAGCTTTACGGCCTTGCGCAGGAGGTTCCGCAGCGGGAAACCACGCCGTTTTATCCGCGCTCGCCCTATGCGGTGGCGAAGCTCTATGCCTATTGGATCACCGTGAATTACCGCGAAGCCTATGGCGTGCATGCGTCGAATGGCATCTTGTTCAATCACGAAGGTCCGACGCGCGGCGAGACCTTCGTGACGCGAAAGATCACGCGTGCGGTGGCGGCCATCGAGCTCGGCCTGCAAGATAAGCTGTTTCTCGGCAATCTCGCCGCGCGACGCGACTGGGGTCACGCCCGCGACTATGTCGAAGGCATGTGGCTGATCGTGCAGCAGCCGGAGCCGGACGACTATGTCTTGGCCACCGGCGAAGAGCATTCGGTTCGCGAATTCGTCGAGAAGGCGTTCGCCTGCGTCGGACGCACCATCGAATGGCGCGGCTTCGGGCTCGCCGAGCAAGGCCTCGACGCGCGCGACGGCCGTGTGCTGATCGAAATCGATCAGCGTTACTTTCGGCCGACAGAAACCGATGCGCTGCTCGGCGATCCGTCGAAGGCGCGGCAACGGCTCGGTTGGCGTCACAAAGTCACGTTCGACGAACTGGTGCGCGAAATGGTCGATGCTGATCTCAAGGAAATGCGTCGCGACGGCGCGCTGCGCCAAGTCCACGATTAGAGCGGCGAAATCGCATGAGCGGGGCGTCCGTCATCTTCGACTTACGCGGTAAGCGGGTCTTTGTCGCCGGCCACGCCGGCATGGCCGGCGCCGCGATCATGCGCCGGCTGGAACGCGAAGACTGCGACATTATCTTCGCCCGACGCCGCGACCTCGATCTTCGGCAGGCGGACGCGGTCGAACGCTTCATGGCGCAAGCCAAGCCCGATGCCGTATTCATCGCCGCCGGCAAAGTCGGCGGCATCCGCGCCAACGCGACCTTCCCGGCCGATTTCCTCACCGACAATGTCGCCATCGCGCTCAATATCATCAGCGCCGCGCATCGCTGCGCGGTCAAGAAACTCGTCTATCTCGGCTCGTCCTGCATCTATCCGCGGCTGGCGCCGCAGCCGATGTCGCCCGACATGCTGCTCACGGGGCCGCTGGAGCCTAGCAATCAATGGTACGCCATCGCCAAGATCGCCGGAATCAAGCTGTGCGAAGCCTACCGGCTGCAGCACGGCGACGATTTCGTCTCGGTGATGCCGACCAATCTTTACGGTCCCGGCGACAATTATCATCCCGAGGACAGTCACGTGCCGGCGGCGCTGCTGCGGCGGTTTCATGAGGCCAAAATCAGCGGGGCGCCAAGCGCCGCCGTCTGGGGCACCGGATTGCCGCGGCGCGAATTCCTGGCCGCCGACGATCTGGCGGACGCCTGCGTGTTCGTCATGAAATACTATTCCGGTCTGCCGTTCCTCAATATCGGGACCGGCGAAGACCTGACCATTGCCGAGTTCGCCCGCATCGTCGCCGACGTGGTCAGCTATCGCGGCGCAATCACCTTCGATCCGTCGCGGCCGGACGGCGCGCCGCGCAAGCTGCTCGACGTATCGCGCATCAACGCATTGGGCTGGCGCGCGACGATCCCGCTGCGGGAGGGGTTGCAACGGATGTATGCCGACTTTCTGCAACGCTACGACGCCATCCGCGCCGACGCGGAACACCAACCCGCCCACTGACGCCTCCCTGCCGAGTCCCTCATGCCAGTCGCGCTCAACGAAACTCACGACCCGACGCGCAAAAGCTTTGTCGAAAGCGCCAACGCGCCGGGCAGCGACTTTCCCATTCAAAATCTACCGTTCGGCATATTTCGGCGCGCGGCGGGAGAGCCGCCGCGTCTCGGCGTCGCCATCGGCGATCAGATTCTCGATGTCGCGGCAGCGGCGGCGTCATTTGAAGGACCTGCCGCAGAGGCGGGGCGGTTCTCCTCGGTGCCGTATCTCAATCATCTGATGTCGCTCGGGCCGCAAGTCTGGTCGGCGCTTCGGCTTGCGCTGTCGCGCGGCCTGAGCATTGAGCATGGCGACGCCAGGCTCCGTGAGCACCTCACCCCGATGGCGCAGGCGGAGATGCGGCTGCCGGTGGCCATCGGCGACTTCACCGATTTCTTCGCCTCGATCTTCCACGCCACCAATGCCGGGCGCCTGTTCCGGCCCGACAATCCGCTGATGCCGAACTATAAATATGTACCGGTCGCCTACCACAGCCGCGCCTCCTCGGTGCGCGTCAGCGGCAAGCCGTTCAAGCGGCCGCGCGGCCAGCGCAAAGGTCCGAACGATGCCGCGCCGAGCTACGGGGCGTCGCGTAATCTCGACTTTGAGCTCGAGCTCGGCATTTACATCGGCGCGGCAAGCGAGCTTGGCGAACCGATTCCAATCGGTCGCGCGGCGGAGCATGTTTTCGGTTTCTGTCTGCTCAACGACTGGTCGGCGCGCGACATTCAGGCCTGGGAATATCAGCCGCTCGGCCCGTTTCTCGGCAAGAACTTTTGCACCACTGTTTCGCCATGGGTGGTCACGGCCGAAGCGTTGGCGCCGTTCCACACGGCGGCTTTTGCGCGGCCGGACGGCGATCCCGCGCCGCTGCCGCATCTCGACGATGCCGAAGACCGGGCCCACGGCGGTCTCGACATTACGCTCGAGGCCTATATTTCGACCGAAACCATGCGGCAAACCGGAGCGGCGCCGCAGCGTCTGACGCAGACGTCGTGCGCGCTATTGTATTGGACTGCGTCGCAGATGATCGCGCATCACAGCTCGAACGGCTGCAATCTCAATATCGGCGATCTTCTCGGCTCCGGCACCGTTTCCGGCCCGGAGAAATCGAGCTGGGGGTCGCTGCTCGAACTCACCACGCGCGGCACCGTGCCGTTGACGCTGCCGGGCGGCGAGAAGCGCGGTTTCCTCGAAGACGGCGACGAAATCGTCTTCCGCGGCTATTGCGAGAAGCCGGGCGCTGTGCGCATCGGTTTCGGCGAATGCCGCGCCGCGGTGCTGCCTGCGGGATAATTCCCGCGATCAGTGAATCTCCGGCTCGGCGATCGCCGCCTGGCCTTGCAGGAAATCGAAGTCGCAGCCTTCGTCGGCCTGGCCGATATGCTGCGAATACATCGCACCATAGCCGCGCGGATAACGCGACGCCGGTTGCTTCCAGGCGGCGCGCCGCCGCGCCAGTTCGTCGTCGCCGACATGCAGATGGATGCGCCGGGCCGCGACGTCGACCTCGATCTCGTCGCCGCTCTGCACCAAGGCGAGCGGGCCGCCGACAAAGCTTTCCGGCGCCACGTGCAGAATGCAAGCGCCGTAACTGGTACCGCTCATGCGCGCGTCGGAAATGCGCAGCATGTCGCGCACGCCGGCTTTGAGGAGTTTCTTCGGGATCGGCAATTGGCCCCATTCCGGCATGCCGGGGCCGCCCTTTGGGCCGCCGTTCTTCAAGACCAGCACGTGATCGGGCGTGACATCGAGATCGTCGCGATCGACTGCGGCCGCCATGGCGTCGTAATTCTCGAAGGCCAGCGCCTTGCCGCGATGCTGGAGCAAGCGCTTGTCGGCGGCGGCCGGCTTCATCACGCAACCGCGCGGCGCCAGATTGCCGGTGAGCACCGCGGTCGCGCCTTCCGGATAGAGCGGCTCCTTGAGCGAATGGATGACGTCCGGGAGATAGACTTTCACTCCGGCGATATTGTCGCCGACGCTGCGGCCGTTGGCCGTGACGCAGGACAGATCGAGCATGTCGCGCATTTCGCTCATCAGCGCACGCAAGCCGCCGGCGTAGAAGAAATCCTCCATCAGATATTTGCCCGACGGCGTGATATTGGCGATCACCGGCACTTGCCGCGAAATGGCGTCGAAGCGACCCATGTCAAGCGGCACGCCGACGCGGCGCGCCATGGCGATGACATGGATGATGGCGTTGGTCGAGCCGCCGAGCGCCATATGCACGCGAATGGCATTGTCGAAGGCCGCCGGCGTGAGAATCTTATCCGGCGTCTGATCTTCCCACACCATGTCGACGATGCGGCGGCCGGCGGCGGCGCACATGCGCGGATGATTGGCATCGACCGCGGGGATCGACGAGGCGCCCGGCAGCGTCAGTCCCAGCGCCTCGGTGATCGCCATCATCGTCGCCGCCGTGCCCATGACCATGCAGGTGCCGAATGAGCGCGAGATGCCGCCTTCGATCTCGTTCCACTCCTCGTTGCCGATGCGGTCGGCGCGCTTCTCGTCCCAGTATTTCCAGGCGTCGGAGCCGGAGCCCAGCGTGTGCCCGCGCCAGTTGCCGCGCAGCATCGGGCCGGCTGGCACATAGATCGCCGGAATGCCCATCGAGATCGCGCCCATGATCAGGCCGGGCGTGGCCTTGTCGCAGCCGCCCATCAGCACCGCGCCGTCGATCGGATGGCTGCGCAGGAGCTCCTCGCATTCCATGGCAAGGAAATTGCGATAGAGCATGGTCGAGGGCTTGACGAAGGGTTCGGCAAGCGACATCGCCGGCAGCTCGATCGGCAGCCCGCCCGCCTGATAGACACCGCGTTTGACGTCCTCGGCGCGATCGCGCAAGTGGCCGTGGCAGGCGTTGATCTCGCTCCAGGTGTTGATGATGCCGATCACCGGCTTGCCGACCCAGTCGGCGCGGTCGTAGCCGAACTGGCGCAGCCGCGAGCGATGGCCGAACGAGCGCAGATCGTTCTTGCCGAGCCAGCGATAGCTGCGCAACTCCTCGGGCGATTTCTTGATTTGCGTTGTCATATGACGGCCTTGCTCACCTTGGGGCATTGTTTGCCCGCAAGTGTGCGCTCACTCCGTCGAAAAAGAAAAGCCCCGGCGGGTTCAAGCCCTGCCGGGACCATTCGCTACGCCGCCATACTGTGCTGGCTTACTGCCATTTATAATTGAGGCCGAGCCGCACGATGTTGTCGGTGAGTGTGGAGCTGAACGATGTTCCGAGATTACAGACGTGCGTATCGCAGAAACCAACCCCGGAAGAAATAATGGGAGTAATCCCGGAGCCGGCGACATTGCCAAAGTCCATGAAGAGATATTCGATTTTCCAACTCCAGTTGCCGGCGAGATGACCCTCGTAACCGGCACCGAGAGCCCAGCCCGCCTTGACGGTATTGAATCCCAGAGAAGCAGAGGGTTGAACGGGGGTGCCGCCCGAGATCGTTTCGCTTGTCCGAATATCGGCGTAAGCGACACCGCCGGTGACGTACCAGAGCGAATCCGGCACTGGCACCCAACCGGCCCTGACGCGCGTCGTGCCGAACCAGTCAATCCGCTGGGTCAGGCTGTCGGTAAAAGGACCGGCAGCGCAGGCAGTGACCGGACATATATAAGTTCCGGTACCGCGCTGACCGGTTCCCTGGAAATCGGTCTCCAGACCCCAAACCCAATTGTTAACCTGCCAGTTGTACCCAGCCTGCGCGCCGCCGAGCACGCCGTCGACCCCGAACCGGCTTTGGCTGGTGCTCAGAATGCCCGTGGGATCAAAAAATGAAACCGTCGTGTTCGAGCTGCCCCAGCCGTAGCCGAGGTTTACGCCGGTATAGAACCCGGTCCAGCTCCACGCCGGAGGCGGCGGTGGATCCGGCGGCTTGGGATGGTGTTTGGTCTTGGCGAAGGCGCTGGCGCCCAATAAGCCGATGCACAGAGCAGCCGCCAGTCCCGCAACAACCAGTGAGCGACGCATTATAGCCCCCATGCGAGTCCCGCTCTTATGGGGTAATTAAAGACCAATCGAGAACGCCAATCTATCCATTGAACGCGATAATTCCGTGCAGGACTTGTGAATTCTCGGCACCGTGGCGGCACGGCCACAGGTGGCTAAGTTGCTGCCGCTACGCGAAAAAATCTCGCCGCCTTCGCGGCCGCTGCAGGCTCAAGCCGCTCCCGCGCCCGCGGGCAAGGAACCTGCCGCCGTGTCGAGCGCCAAGTCGAGCTTCAATAGCCGCGCCGCGTTGCCCCAGAAAATCTTCTCTCGCTCCTCGTGCGTCACCCTCAAACCCTCGACCAGCTTGATCGCCCGCGGCTTGAGCGAGGCGAGCGGCGGCGCGTCGCTGCCGTAGAGGACGTGGTCGGCGCCGACTGAGTCGACGACCAGCTGTGCCGCCGGCGGATGATAGGTCACGGTGTCGAAATACATGCGCTTGGCATAATAGCCGGGCTCGTGCTTGATCTTGATAGGCGTGTAAGGACCGAGGAAGTAGCACTCCTCCTGCAGCTCATAGGCATAGTTCAAGCGGCCGATCACTTCCCATAGCCCGCCGCCGCCATGCGAGGCGACGATGGTGAGACGCGGAAAATCTTCCAGAATGCCGCGCACGATCATGCGCGCCAGCGCGAGACAGAGGTCGGCCGGCCGGCCGACACTCGAAGCCAGCCGGTATTCCCTCATCCGCTCTTCGCCGAAGCCGACATGCGGCGGATGGATGAAGACCGGCACGTTCAAGTCTTGCACCAATTCCCAGAACGGCCGCGCCTCGTCATCGTCCGGATAATGCCCCTTGTGATTGGAATGGATGAGAATGCCCTTGAGACCAAGCTGGCGGATCGCGCGCTCGGTCTCCTTCAGGAAAGCCGGCCCGCCGCAGGGCAGCATGGTGGCGAAGCCGTAGAGCACCCCTTTATGCGCCGCCTGAATTTCGGCAGCGTAATCGGACCAGCGCTGGATCGCCTTGAGCTCCTCGGCATCGGCCTTGCCGCGAAGGTAATGCGCGGCGTTGCTGAACACGGTGACGTCGATGCTGCAGCGACGATGCGCCTCGAGCACGTTGTCGAGCGTCATCGGACAGCGGCCGGCCCAGGTCGGCCCACTCTTGCCGTCCCAGGCGAGCGCATCGACGGCCGCCTCTTCCGGAGGATAGACGTGGGTGTGCCATTCGATAATCATTGCGAGCTCATTCCGGCTTCTTTGACGATGCGCGCCGACGCGGCGCGGTCTTCTTTCAGGAAGCTTGCGAATTGTTCCGGCGTATCGAACACCGGCTCGAGCCCGAGATCGATCATGTGTGTCTGACGGAACGCCGGGTCGGCGCCGACGGCGGCGAACTCGCTATAAAGCTTTTGAATGATCGGCTGCGGCGTCGCGGCCGGCGCGACAAGGCCGAAATAAAGCCGGGTCAGGTCGCCATGATAACCAAGCTCGGCGAGGGTGGGCACGGCGGGCAGAAGCGGCGAGCGTTGCGGGCTGTCCACCGCGAGCGGAATGACGGTGCCGTTCTTGATGAACGACAGCCAGTTGGAGGCGCCGAAAAACGCCACCGGCGTCGAGCCGCTGAGCATGTCGTTGACCGCTTCGCCGCCGCCGCGGAACGGCACTTTGACGATGTCCGCCCCGGTCGACTTGATCCACTGGTCCATGAACGCGACCAGCGGAATCGACGGCGCCGTATAGCTCAAGGTTTTCGGCTTGGCCTTTGACAGCGCGGCCAGTTCGGTCAGTGAATGCACACCGAGCTTGGCGCTCACCACCAGCACCTGGGTGGTGAAGAACGGATTGGTGATCGGTGCAAAATCCTTTTCCGGATCGTAGCGCAGCCCTTTGTACAGAAGCTTGTTATAGGCAAGCGTCTCCGGCGGCAGAATACAGATGGTATAGCCGTCGGGGACCGCCTGCGCGCAAGCTTCGCCGCCGATGTTCATTGAGCCGCCGGGCCGATCTTCCACGATGATGGTCTGATTCCAGCGCCTGCCGAACTCCTGAGCCATGGCGCGCATGAACACGTCGCTGGTGCCGCCGGGACCGACCGCAGTGAGCGCATGGATCGGCCGCGTCGGATAGACCTGCGCCGACGCCGGGATGGACGCGGCGATTAAACACAGTGCAGCGATGACTCGGATCACATCCCTACTCCGCGGTCGCGCCGGTAGCCTTGACCACCTTGGCCCATTTGTCGGTTTCGTCGGCGACGAGCTTGCCGAAATCTTCCGGCGTGCCCGGGATCAAAGTGCCGCCGAGCTCGGCGAGCTTAGCCTGGACGCCGGGATCGGCGAGCGCGTCGTTGACCGCGCGGTTGAGCGTCTCGACGATGTCGCGCGGCGTGCCCGCCGGCACTGCCATGCCGAACCAGGCGCTCGCTTCGTAGCCCGGCACGGTCTCGGCCACCGTCGGCACGTCGGGGAGCGCTTTCGAACGCTCCGCCGTGGTCACCGCCAGCGCACGTAGCTTGCCGGCGTGGATATAGCCGATCGAGGACGGCAGGTTGTCGAAGAACACCTGGACCTGGCCGCCGAGCATATCGACCAGCGCGGGTCCGGCGCCGCGATACGGCACATGCACCAGATTGACGCCGGTCATCTGCATGAACAAGGCGCCCGACAAATGCGTCGAGGTGCCGATGCCGGCGGACGCCATGTTGACCTTGCCGGGATTGGCCTTGGCGTAATCGATGAACTCCTTGACCGAATGCGCGGGCACGTTCGGATTGACCTCCATGACGTTGGGCACGCGGATGAAGCCGGCAACGGGCGCCATGTCGTGGATGAAGTCGAACGGCAGATTTTTGTAGAGCGTGGCGTTAATCGCGTTGGCGGGATTGACCAGGAACACCGTGTAACCGTCCGGCGGCGAATGCGCGGCGATCTCGGTGGCGAGGTTGTTGCCGGCGCCGGGCCGGTTCTCGATCAGGAATTGCTGATGAAAAATTCCCGACAGGTAGCTGCCGATCAGGCGGGCGCAAATATCGGTCGAGCCGCCGGGCGGATAGCCGACCAGCCAGCGCACCGGGTGGTTCGGATAACCGTCCTCGGCGCGCGCCGCCCCGGCAACCGCGGTCGCCGCCACGGCGACAAAAGCGATGGCGGCGAGCCGCTGGATGATGCGCTGCATTTTGCACTCCCTACCGACATTCTTCTTATTCGCCCCTCTCGGCAGCCTACGCGGCATCGGCGATGTCGCACAAGTGATCGGCACCCGGTGCGATGGCCTGGCGGCCGTCTTGCCGGCCCCTGGCGCGGCCGATAGGTTCACGCCTTCCGCCAAAATCCAAAGAGGAACCCAAGGACATTGCCATGATCGATCTTTATGCCCTGACCAGCCCGAACGTGCAGAAAATCTACATCATGCTCGAAGAGACCAAGCTCCCCTACAAGGAGCATTTCGTCGACGTGTGGAAGGGCGAGCAGTACAATCCGGATTTCATCAAGATCAACCCGAACTCAAAAATACCGGCGATCATCGATTCCGACGGGCCCGGCGGCAAGCCCTACACGGTGATCGAGTCCGGCGCGATCCTGATGTACCTCGCCGAGAAGACTGGCAAATTTTTGCCGACCGACACGGCGAAGAAATACGACGTGCTGCAGTGGCTGTTCTTCCAGACCTCGGGTGTCGGCCCGATGTTCGGCCAGTTCACCCATTTCAAGATGTTCGCGCCGAAAGAGGGTAACGCCTATTCGATGACGCGCTATCAGACCGAGGTGAAGCGGCTCTACGAGGTGATGGAAAAGCGCCTCGCCCAGGTGCCCTATCTCGCCGGCGCCGACTATTCGATCGCCGACATCGCCACCTTTCCGTGGACGCGCAATCACGACGCGCAAGGCGTGAAGTGGGAGGACAATCCGAATCTCGCCCGCTGGTTCAAGTCGATCGACGAGCGGCCGGCGGTGAAAGCGGCGCTGGCCAAGGTCGGCATGATCAAATCCAACCGCGACACCGCCAACGACGACCAGAAGGACCGCTTCTTCAACCGCGGCAAATATGCCAGGGCGTAACGTCCTGCCCCGCGAAAGGGAGCGGCGGATGCATCTCACCCGGCCGCTTCCTCCATCACCCCACGCATGAAGCGCACGGCGGCGGGGCCTTTGAGCGCGCCGGCCCACAGCTCGCGCGCCATGGTTTCGTGCAGCGCGAGCGCTTCGGGCGCCGAGGTGATCATGGCGACGCCGACGCGGATGTTCGGCTCCTCGCCGAGCCGAAACGGGGAAAGCGCCAGAATTTTGCGGTCGGGCTGGCGGAAGATCTGAAAACTCGTGTGCGGCAGCGTATCGCGCACGATGCCGATCTGCACGCCGATCGGCTCGTTCTCCATCAGCGCGGTGAAATGCTCGGCCTCGGCGCGCGCGAGCGCACGTCGCGCGCGGCGCACTTTGTCGGACAGATCGTGGCGGCCGACCAGGCCGTTGCGCAGAAAGCGCTCCATCTCGGCGGCGGCGATCAGATTGACCACCGCCGGGCGGCGGCGGCGGTAACACTCCTTGCGCGCGCGCAACACCGCCATCAGCTCGTCGATCTGATGGAGCGCCTGCGCGCGCTTGGCGATGCCGTCGGGGACGGATTCGCGCAACACCTCGCCGAGCGCGCCGTCAAAACCGTCGGAAGCGAGTACGTAGGAGATTGGGCCGGCTAGCACGATGATGTACTCGGCGCTCTCCTCGATCTGGCGCATGCGCTCGAAATAGCTGACCGCGGAGGCGATATATTCGCCGCCGACGCCGAGCAGCGTCGGCACCGAGACATTGAGAAGCTCGGCGAGCTTTTCCAGCGTTTCGATCTTCGCCACTTCGCCCTTCTCGAAGCGGTAGAGCGCGGTGCGGGAAATGCCGAGCTGTTGCGCGATCTCCTCGGCCGCGAGCCCGGAGCCGAGGCGGAAGGCTTTGAGCCGATGGCCGATGTCGTCGAAACGGACGGGCATCACCGACCCCTAGCCGTTATGGCAGGGCTTGTCCCGGCCATCCACGTCTTGGCGTTCGACAGGAAAGAAAGACGTGGATGCCGGACACGAGGCCGGGCATGACGAAGTAAAGAGCAACCCTCGCTCAAGGCGCGCGTTCCGCCGAGCGCAAGCGCCTCGCGGCTTCCAGCGCGGCGGCGACGATGTTGTGATAGCCGGTGCAGCGGCAAAGGTTTCCCGAGATGCCGACGCGAATATCCGCTTCGGTCGGATTTGGATTGTCGCGCAACAGCTCGATCAGCGTCGTCAAGATTCCCGGCGTGCAGAAGCCGCATTGCAGGCCGTGATGGTCGTGGAACGCCTGCTGCAAGGGATGCAGCGTGTTGGCATCGGGCGCGATGCCTTCGACGGTTAAGACGTCGTGGCCGTCGGCCTGCACCGCAAGCATCAGGCAGGAGCGCGCGGAATGGCCGTCGAACAGCACGGTGCAGGCGCCGCAGACGCCGTGCTCGCAGCCGAGATGGGTGCCGGTGAGCTTAAGGTGCTGGCGCAAAAAATCCGCCAGCGTCAGACGGACCGGCACGGCGGCTTCGTGGCGCTTGCCGTTGATGGTGACGGCGATAGTGCGCTGTTCGCTCATGCGCGCGGACCTTCCGCAATCCGCTCATGCGCCTTGAACAGCGCGCGGCGCGACAGCACCGTGGCCAGTTGCCGGCGGTAGGAGGCCGGCGCGTGGATATCGTCTACCGCATCCAACTTGCGCAACGGCTCGCAGATTTCCCGCAGCCGCTTGTCTTCTATCGTCTCGCCGATGAGCGCGCGCTCGACATCGCTGGCGCGGACCGGCGCTAGGCCCATGCCGCCGAGCGTCAGCGACGCGCGCGTGACCTTGCCATGCGCGTCTTCCTCGATGAGCGCCGCGGCGGAGACGATGGCGAAATCGCCATGGCGACGGGAAAACTCGACGAAGCTGTAACCGTGCCGCTCCGGCCAGCAGGAAAAACTCGCGCCGGTCAAAAGCTCGTCGGGCTCGAGCGCCGGCGTCATATAGGCCACCGGGAACGCGGCGAAATCGATCGCGCGCGTCCCGTTCTTGCCGGCGATGGTGAGCTTGGCATCGAGCGCGGCAGCGACCGCGACGAGTTCCGCCGCCGGATCGAGATGGCACAGCGAGCCGCCGAGCGTGCCGCGGTTGCGCGTCTGCCGGTGGCCGACGTGGCCGATGGCTTCGTGCATCAGCGGGCAGCGCTCGCGCACCAGGTCGGAGAATTCGATGTCGCGCTGGCGCGTCATCGCGCCGATTTCAAGCGCGCCATTCTCCTCGCGGATGGTGTTCAAGCCTTCGACCCGGTTGAGATCGATGAGGTGATCGGGCAAGACGAAGCGCATGTTGAGCATCGGCATCAGTGATTGGCCGCCGGCGAGCAGCTTGGCGTTGTCGAGGCTTGCGAGCAGCCCGACGGCGTCGGCGACAGAGCGCGGATCGTGGTAGGAAAATGCGGGAGGTTTCATGCCGGGCCGATACTCTGCGGGACGCACACTTTGACTCTGCGCCAAAATCTGTGCACCAATTCAAAAACATACGCCAATCCCGAACTTTGGACCAGCTTGGGACCAGCCGCATGACGTTCGCGCGATGAAGGCACCGCAATGAAACCTGCGGCGTTTCGCTACCACGCGCCGAAAACCGTCGACGAGGCGGTCGCCATTCTCGCGCGAGTCGCGCCCGAGGACGGCCGCGTGCTCGCCGGCGGGCAGAGTCTCGTTCCGACCATGGCGTTCCGCCTCGCCAAGCCCGCGCATCTCGTCGACATCAACGGCGTTGCCGCGCTCAATCGGCTGACAATCGCGGACGGCAAGCTCGTCATCGGCGCCGGCGTCCGCCATGCCGCGTTTCATAAGCCGGCCTGCGACGGCCCGCTCGGCGCCTTGCTCGCCGACATGGTGCGGCACATCGCGCATTACCCGATCCGCAACCGCGGCACCTTTTGCGGCTCGCTCGCCCATGCCGACCCGGCATCGGAATGGTGCCTCGTTCTGGCGGCGCTCGACGGCGAGGTGCTGGCTAAGAGCGCGCGCGGCGAGCGCGTCATCGCGGCGCGCGATTTCTTCAAGGGCATCATGACCACGGCGCTCGCCGACGACGAACTCTTGGTCGAGGCGCGGCTGCCGCTCCTTCCCGCCGACGCCCATTGCGGATTCTACGAATTCAATCGCCGCGCCGGCGATTTCGCCATGGCGATGGCGCTCGGCGTCTACCGGCTCGAAGCCGGCAAGATTTCCGCGCCGCGGCTCGCGGTCGGCGGCGCCGAAGTCAAACCGCGGCGCATCGCCGAGGCCGAGCGGGCGCTCGACGGCGCCGCGCCTGGCGACGCGGCGTTCCGCGCCGCGGCCCAAGCCGCCACGGCGGCGATCGACCCGATGGAGGACAACGTCACCAGCGCCGAATTCCGCCGCGACCTCGTGCTCGCGGTAACGCGCCGGGCGCTGGGGCGGGCGGCGGCATGAGAGGCATGCGAATGACCGCTCGTCCCCGCGAAAGCGGGGACCCAGTGCTGGATTCCCGCTTGCGCGGGAATGAGCGGAATAGGACGAAATGAACACCGCGCCCCCGCCACCACGCAACGCGCGGTCCCCCTCCCTCGCTTCGCGGGGGCGGAAAGACAGCTGGATCGGCCAGTCGGTGACTCGGCTGGAGGATCCGCCGCTGGTCGCCGGGCGCGGCGCGTTTGCCGGCGATATCAATTTCCCGCATCAGCTTTATATGCGCGTAGTGCGCTCGGCCCACGCCCATGGCCGCCTCGCCGCGATCGACGCCGCGGCGGCGCGCGCCTTGCCCGGCGTCTATGCGGTGTGGACGGCCGCCGACATCGCCGAGGTGCCCCCGATCGACTTCCGCGAAGGCTCGATCCCGGCGCTCGATCCGTATCGCCAGCCGGTGCTGGCGAGCGGTCGCGTGCGCTATGTCGGCGATCCGATCGCCGCGGTGTTTGCCGCCGATCCCTATATCGCCGAGGATGCCGCCGATCTGGTCACAGCCGAGATCGAGGAATTGCCGCCGCTTCTGGAGGCGCAGGCCGCGCCGGTCGAATTTTCGCCCGGCTATTCCACCGAGGCGGCGATCATCCGCCAGGGCTATGGCGACGTCGACGCGGTGTTTCGCGACGCGCCGCACGTGGTCGAAGTCGAGCTGACAATAGGCCGGCATTCCGGCGTACCGCTGGAGACCCGCGGCGCCATCGGCTACTATGACGCCTCGCGCGGCATTCTCGAACTGCACGGCGCCGCCAAGGTGCCGCACCGCATTCAGGAATTGCTCTCGCGCATGCTCAAGATTCCGCCGAGCTCGATTCACGTGCACGAATCCCATGTCGGCGGCGGTTTTGGCGTGCGCGGCGAGCTTTATCCCGAAGACGTGCTGGTCTGCGTCGCCGCCAAAAAATTCAACCGCGCGGTGAAGTGGATCGAGGACCGCCGCGAACATCTGATCGCGGCCAATCATTCGCGCCAACAGCTGCACCGCATCCGCGCCGCGATCGACGCTGACGGCGTCATCCTCGCCATCGACGACCGCTATTTCCACGATCAGGGCGCCTATGTGCGCACGCATGCGGCGCGCGTCGTGCATATGACGGCGGGCATATTGCCGGGGCCGTATCGGGTGCCGGCCTATCGCGCCATCGGTCATTTCCGGCTGACCAACAAGACGCCGGCCGCAACCTATCGCGCGCCGGGCCGCTACGAGACGACTTTCGTGCGCGAGCGGCTGGTCGACGCCATCGCGCACCGACTGAAGATCGACCGCATCGAGATCCGCCGGCGCAACGCCATTACCGCCGCCGAAATGCCCTATCCGCGCCCGCTCGAAGCCTTGGGCGAGGAAATCCATTACGACACCGGCGATTATGTCGGGCTCCTCGACAAGCTGTTCGCCAAGATCGGCTGGGACAAGCTCAACGCCGAGGTGAAGAAGCGCAAGGCCGCCGGCGAGCTCGTCGGCATCGGCGTCGCCATGTTCGTCGAGAAAAGCGGGCTCGGCCCGACTGACGGCGTCAACATCTCGATCGACGCTTCGGGTATGGTCGAAGTCGTCACCGGCGGCGCCTCGATCGGCCAGGGTTTTGAGACGGTGATGGCTCAGGTCGCCGCCGACGCGCTCGGCGTCGATTACAAGAATTGCCGCGTCATCCACGGCCAGACCGACCGCATTCCTTTCGGCATCGGCGCGCATGCCTCGCGCGCCACGGTTATGACGGCGTCGGCGACGCATATCGCGGCGCTCAACGTGCGGCGCAAAGCGCTCGATATGGCGGCCGAACTCTTACAGACCCCGTCCGACGCGCTCGACATCGCCGACGGCGAAGTTTTGCGCAAAGACGGCAGGCCCGGCCCCTCGATCAGCCTCGGCGCGATCGCGAAAAATCTTGAGCCCACGGCGAAGGCGCGCGGCGACCGCGCGCCGGGGCTGTCCGCCGAAGGCTGGTTCAAGACCGAGCACCAGGTCTACCCTTACGGCAGCCATGTCGCCGTGGTGAGCATCGACCGCGACACCGGCGGCGTCACCGTCGAGCGCTATTGCATCGCTTACGACATCGGCCGCGCCATCAATCCGGCGCTGGTGCAAGGTCAGATCGTCGGCGGCTATGCGCAAGGCCTCGGCGGCGCTTTGTTCGAGGAGTTCACCTACAGCGAGCGCGGCGACCCGCTCGCGGTGACGTTTGCCGATTATCTCCTCCCGGCGATGCACGAAACGCCGGAGCCGGAGGTGCTGCTGCGCGAGGATTACACTTCGCCCCTTAATCCGCTTGGCATCAAGGGCGCCGGCGAAAGCGGCATCACCGGTGTCGGCGCCGCCATCGCCTCCGCGATCGAAGACGCCATCGGCATTCCCGGCGCGGTGCGCGCGCTGCCGGTGACGCCGCAGCGGATCAAGACGATGTTGGGCAGGCAGTGAATTTGTTGCGTCTGCCTTCTCATTCCCGCCAAGCGGGAATCTAGACGGCGCCTACTGGCTTGACAGCGAACTGGATTCCCGCGTTCGCGGGAACGAGCGGATTCAACAGCCCCCTTTCCCCGCGCACTCACTCCGGCTTGATGCCGGCGGTTTTGACGACCCTGCCCCACTTTTTCACTTCGGCGGCCATATAGGTCTTCAGCTCCGCGGGCGTCATGATCATGGGCTCGGCGCCGAGATCGATGAACCGCGCGCGCAGCTTGGGCTCGGCGAGCGCCGCATTGATCGCCTTGTTGAGCGTGTCGACGATCTCGGGCGGCGTTTTTGCCGGCGCACCGACCGCATCCCAGACCGCGACGTCGTAGCCGGGAACGTACTGCGCGATGGTCGGCGCGTCCGGCAGCACGTCGGAATGTGCAACGCCGGTGACCGCAAGCGCGTGCAGCTTGCCGGCCTTGATGAGGCTCAGCGTCTGCAGGATCGGCGTGAAGCCGGCCTGCACTTGGCCGCTCAACAAATCGGGAATATAGCTGGTGCGATACGGCACATTGACGAGCTTGATGCCGGCCAGCTCGTTGAACAATTCGCCTGCCACGTTGGTCGCAGCACCGCTGCCGACCGAGGCGTAGTTGATCTTGCCGGGATTGGCTTGGGCGTAAGCGATGAACTCCGGCAGCGTCTGCGCCGGCACCGACGGATTGATCACCAGCACCAGCGGCAATTTGACCAGCCCGGCGACCGGCGCGATGTCGCGCATCACGTCGAAGGACAGATTGTCGTACAGCGACACGTTGATCGTATTGGTCATGGTCAGCGTCAACAGCGTGTAGCCGTCGGGTGGCGCACGGACAACGATTTCGGTGCCGATATTGCTGGCGCCGCCGGGACGATTGTCGACGACGAATTGCTGATCAAAGTGCTGCGACAGCGCATCCGCCAGCAGCCGCGTCGCGACATCGGGCGCGATGCCGGCGGGATACGGCACGACGATGCGCACCGGCCGCGCCGGATAATTCTCCGCCCGCGCGGCGCCGGTCAGGAGCGGAACCGAGGCGGCGCCGGCGAGAACTTGCAAAAACCGGCGGCGGGGAATTCTCATAACGACTCCAGGTTGCGTTTCATGGCTGCGCTTCGGCCGCGCGCCGACTTCAGTCGGCTTTGATATTGGCGAATTTGACCACCTTGGCCCATTTTGCGATTTCGGCGGCGATGAATTTTCCAAAGTCGGACGGCGTGCCGGTGAAGACTTCGCAGCCGAGATCGGTAAAGCGCTTGCGCGTCGCCGGATCGGCGAGCGCGGCGTTGACTTGTTTATTGAGCGTGGCAACGACGTCCGCCGGCGTGCCTTTGGGCGCGACCAGGCCGTACCAGCCGTTCGCCTCATAGCCGGGCAGAAATTCGGCCATGGCCGGCACGTCCGGCAACAGTTCCTGGCGCCTGGGGCTCGTGACCGCAAGCGCTCGCAGTTTGCCGGATTTGATATAGCCGAGCGACGCCGGCATCACGCCGAACATCGCCTGCACGCGGCCGCCGACGAGATCGGGCATCGCCGCAGCTTCGCCCTGATAGATGACGTCGACCAGGTTGAGACCGGCCATCATGCGGAACAGCGCGCCGGCGACGTAGAGCGGCGTGCCGCTGCCGCCCGAAGCAAGATTGATCTTGCCAGGATTGGCTTTGGCATAGGCGATGAATTCAGGAACGGTTTTCGCCGGCACCGCGGGATTGACGTCCATCACCAGCGGGATCGTCGCAATGCTCGCCACCGGCACGGCGTCGCCAAGAAAATCGAAATTGAGATGATGATAGAGCGCCGGATTGATCGCGTTCGACGACATCGCCAACAAGAGCGTATTGCCGTCCGCCGCCGATCTGAGAACGAGCTCGGTGCCGATATTGGTACTGGCGCCGGGCTTGTTTTCGACGACGAACGGCTGACCGAGTTTTTCCGACAGCCATTGCGCAATCAACCGCCCGATGATGTCGGGCGAGCCGCCGGCCGGCACCGTCACCACCAGGCGAACCGGCCGCGAGGGATATTGCTCGGCGTGCGCGATGCGTGCCGCGGCAGGCAGCATGCCGGCGCCGGCCGCGAGCTGCAGGAACTTTCGTCGCTCGATCATTTGTCCTCATTGCGGCCGATCAGCCCGCCTTCATATTCGCGAACTCAACCACCTTGGCCCATTTTGCCGTTTCGTCGGCCACGAACTTGCCGAAGGCGGCGGCGTCCATCGATGTGGTCTCGCCGCCGAGATCCTTGATCTTGGCGACCAGCGGCGGATCGGCGAGCCCGGAGATGATGTTGTCGGCAAGCGTCTCGACGACGGCCGGCGGCGTGCCCTTTGGCGCACACCAGCCGTCCCAGGCGGTGGCTTCGAAGCCCGGCAGCGCCTCGCTCATCGCCGGAAGATCCGGCACGACATCCGAACGCCTGGCGCCGGTGACCGCAAGGCCGCGCAACTTGTCATTCCTGATAAAGCCGATCCCGGTCGACAGCGTGATGAAGAAGGCTTGTACGCGCCCCGCCAATAGATCGGTGAAAGCCGGCGCCGGCCCGCGATAGGGCACGTGTACGACGTCGATGCCGGCCTGCATCTTGAAAAGCTCGATCGCCACATGCATCGGCGTGCCGACGCCGGGCGAGGCAAAATTGATCTTGCCCGGATTGGCTTTGGCGTAAGCGATGAACTCGGCCAGCGTTTTGGCCGGAAACGATGGATTGACGAGGAGCACCATCGGCAATTGGATCACTCCCGCAACCGGAGCGAAATCGCCGGGAAAACTGAAATCCAGCTTGGCATAGAGCGTGGCGTTGATCGCATCGGCGGTGACGCAAGTGAGCAGCATGTAGCCGTCCGGCGCCGCCTTGGCGACAGCCTCGGCGGCGATATTGCCGCCGGCGCCGACCCGGTTGTCGACGACGAAAGGCTGATGCAGCCGCTCTTCCAGCCATTGCCCGATCAGCCGCGACACCAGATCCGGCGTACTGCCGCCGCCGAAGCCATCGATGATGCGCACTGGCCGGGTCGGATAATCAAGCGCGGAGGCCGGGCGGGACAAGCCCGCCACTGCGGCCGCAGCGGCGAGATACAAAAAATTCCGACGCGGAAATTTCGTCATGCGGCCTCCGGCAGGCAGCGCCGTTGGCGCGGAGCCTAGCCCGCCCGGATGACGGTGAGAAGTGCCGCGACAATCAGTCCGACGGGCGTCGATTACTTCTTCTTCGGAACCCTCTTGCCCTCCTTGCGTGCTTCCGACAGGGCGATCGCGATCGCCTGCTTGCGGCTCTTCACCTTGCCGCCTTTGCCACCCTTGCCGCTTCGGGCGGTGCCGCGCTCGAAGCGGCGCATCTCTCTGGCCACGTCGTCCCCCACGCTGGGTGAGTATTTGCGTTTACGCTTGGCCATGTCTTGTCTCCAGTGATCGCCTTCCCTAGTCTCCAATCAGTCGGCCACAGTCGCGGCCGCTCTCGGCCACTTTACACCGCGCGCGCAGCAATGTCCTGATAACGGCTTTGCCTGCAGGAGGGTTGCAAGGATTGGCACGAGTTTCCAATGAAATTAGCGCGCGCTGCCGTTCTCATGGCTCTGCTTCTCTCCGCGATGACAGCGGCAATCATGCTGTTCACGACTCCCCCGGTTGCGTGCCCCGGTTGGCACCTGCGCGGTCCGACGTCGACGTCGTTATGGGGATTGCTGGCGGGATGGACGGGACCGATTTTGGGGGCCAACTGTTTCATCGTCGTTTTCTGGAATTGGTGCCTGCGAAGGATGGCCAAAAAAGACACCACCCTGTTGGTGCCCAACGAATACATTTTGACCCGCATGTGCCTGCTGGGCGCCGCGGCTTCTCAATTTCCTCTGCTCATGCTCGTAAATTGTCTGGGCGTGTAGATGCACCCGCCGCGGCTTTCTGATCGTTGTCGATACGTGGCCGCCTCTGCGCGCGCGAAAAGCCCGCGGCGGTAATCGCCGCGGGCCCCTCCTGGATGCTATAAACGCGCGCTCAATGCGGACTCATGCGCGCGGAGCCGGGCTGGCCCGGCACCTTGAAGCGTTTGCCGGTGTCGGTGACCTTGGTGCCGTCGACGCGCAGGATGGAAAAGTCCTTATCCATGTAGTTGCCCACATAGATGTACTTGCCGTCCGGCGTGAAAGCGACCGCCTCGGGCAAGGCGCCGACCTCGATGTCGTTCAGCCGCGTGACTTTCTTGCCGTCGACCTTGAGCACGACCACCACCCCGTGCGGGTGATAGTACCAGTCCGACTTGGGATGGTTCGAACCGGTCGCGTCGACAGATACCGCGACATTGCCCTTCGGGCTGAACGCCAGGCCCTCGGGGCTGTCGGGCACTGTGACGTGATCGATGACGTGCACCGGCGAGGTCAGATCGATGACGCTGACGGTGTCGACGTTACCGTCGGAGGTGCCGTTATTGCCGTTGTCCGCGGTCAGCGCGATTGAGCCATTCGGCGCCACCACGACATTATAAGGAAACAACCCGGTCAGGAGATCCTGCTTATTATAGGTCACCTTGTCGCCGTCGACGTCGAGCAGCGCGACTTTGTTGGCGGAGGCCTTCGAGGCCAGCGCATGCTTGCCGTCCGGCGTAAACACCACGGCGGAGACTTCGTCGCCCATGTCGACGGAGCCGACGAGTTTGACGTCAGTGCCGTGGATCGACAGCACGGAAATGGATTTGCCGGCGCGGTTGGCGACCAGCGCCAGATTGCCGGCCGGATTGATCGACAGGCCCGACGGCTGCTTGTCGCCCTCGATGGTGTTGATCAGCTTGGCGGGCTTCGACGTCAGATCGATGACGTAGATCTTGTTGTCGGGAACCTGCTTCCAATTGTTGCCGTCCTGCACCGCATTCATTGAATCGGCGACGATTGCGATCGAATTGGTGGGATCGATCGCCAGATTGACCGGCGGCCCGACCACTGAATTCTTCAGCGGCAGATTGGCGACGATTTTCGGGTCGAGCGGGTTGGCGACGTCGACGATCAAGACGGCGTCTTTTCCCGGCGGCGACACGATCGTCTTGCCGTCGGAGAACGATACTTTCTCGTCGTCGCCGACGATCATAAACGGCGCCGCGCGCGCGGCGGTGACGCCGAGCACGACGCCGATCATGGCGGCGAGCTTCAGCGTCTTGAGCTGAAAGCGCATGAAATCCTCCCGGCTGATTTTGTGCGTTGAGTTTCGGGTCTTGGCGCCCGTTGGACAATACTCGCGCTTTGGCCACGCCGCAGCAAGTGGGTCCCACGTCGGTCATGCCCGGGACGGACTCACAGAACGGATCGGCCCAGATCTGATCTCAGCTGCACGGTCTGCTTTCCGGTGTAAGGTCTGCTTTCAGATGTAAAGCACTGAGCAATTCGGCGGGTTCTCGGTTTTGAGATCGTCGGTCGTTTGCCGGCCGCATTCAAACATCCAATGCATGGCTACGTCGACGCATTTGTTATGTACCGGCGCCTCTAGACGAAGGTTCGCCGGTGGCGCTTAGCGGACGTGCCGCGGCGTTCGGCCGTGCCTCCTTCAACAATCAAGCGAACACCGGCGACTAATGTGCTATTGTGGATGTTGAAGTTGGATCGCAATCCCGGCCCTGTCAGAGGGCAGCGGCTACGAGATAACCGGCGCGGGAGGCCATCCATGATGGTGATTCCAAGCGGCACGGAAGCGGCACGCGCCTTCCTTCCGGCAAGGGACTTCGACTCAAGCAAAGCCTTCTACGAAGCGCTCGGTTTCAAGAAACTGCTTGACGGCGATGTTGCCATCTTCGGCGTGGGCGCAAGCGCTTTCATCCTGCAGCGATATTATAAAAAAGAATGGGCCGAAAACTGCATGATGCAGATGATGGTCGACAACCTCGACGCATGGTGGGAGCATATCGAGGCTCTAGAATTGCCAAAGATATTCGGTGTTCAACCGCCAAAGGCGCCAGCCATGCAGCCTTGGGGCCTACGTGTAAGTCACCTGTGGGACCCATCCGGGGTGCTGTGGCATGTCGCTGAGCGCCGCAAGAATGCGCCAGCTGACTAGCCACCGGATCGCTCGACCCATCGCGGACACACCCTTCTAGTCTGCCCGCGGCAGCGCCCGGAACTCTTCCGCGCTCGCCATGTCCCAGGCCGCCGCATAGCGGCGGTCTGCCGTGCCGGTCAGCAATTCGCCCGGCTTGAGCGGCGGATAAAGCTCGGCGAAGCTCTTCACTTCGTGCTGCGACACGCGCCGCGAAAAATGCGCCGGCGCGAATTGGGTGGGATGATCGAGGCCCGCGGCCGCGACCAGTTCGGCCAGCGACTCGATCGTGGCGCGATGGAAATTGTAGACGCGCTCGGCCTTGTCGGGCACCACCAGCGCACGCTGGCGCGTCGGGTCTTGCGTCGACACGCCGGTCGGGCAACGGTCGGTGTGGCAGGACTGCGACTGGATGCAGCCCAGCGCGAACATGAAACCGCGCGCTGAATTGCACCAGTCGGCGCCGAGCGCCATGACGCGGGCGATGTCGAAGGCTGAGACGATCTTGCCCGAGGCGCCGAGCTTGATGCGGCCGCGGGCATTGATGCCGACGAGCGCGTTGTGCACGAAGTTCAGTCCTTCGCGCAGCGGCATGCCGAGATGATCGACGAATTCCAGCGGCGCGGCGCCGGTGCCGCCTTCCTTGCCGTCGACGACGATGAAGTCGGGATAGATTTTCGTCTCGAGCATCGCCTTGCAGATGGCGAGGAACTCCCAGGGGTGGCCGATACACAGCTTGAAGCCCGCCGGCTTGCCGCCCGACAGCCGCCGCATCGTGGCGATGAATTGCATCATTTCGATCGGACTCGAAAACGCCGAATGCCGCGACGGCGAGATGCAATCAACGCCGACCGGCACGCCGCGGGTGACGGCGATCTCCGGACTGACCTTGGCGCCGGGCAGCACGCCGCCATGGCCGGGCTTGGCGCCTTGGCTGAGCTTGAGTTCGACCATCTTGACCTGATCTTGCGTTGCAGCGGCGGCGAATTTGTCGGCGCAGAATGTGCCGTCGCCGTTGCGGCAGGAAAAATAGCCGGAGCCGATTTCCCAGATGATGTCGCCGCCGTTCTGGCGATGATACGGGCTATAGCCGCCTTCGCCGGTGTCGTGGGCGAAATTGCCTTTCTTGGCGCCGGCATTGAGCGCCAGGATGGCGTTCTTGCTCAGCGCGCCAAAGCTCATCGCCGAAATGTTGAAGATCGACGCCGAATAGGGCTTGGCGCAATCCGGACCGCCGATGAGCATACGGAACGGTTCCTTGGCCACCGGCTTGGGCGCGATTGAGTGGTCGAGCCATTCGTAGCCTGAGGCATAGACGTCGTTCTGGGTGCCGAACGGTCGCTTGTCCAAGGCCTGCTTGGCGCGCTGATAAACGATGGCACGCTTGTCGCGCGAAAACGGCGTGCCGTCCTTCTCGCTTTCCAGAAAATATTGCCGGATCTCAGGACGGATTTCCTCAAGAATGAAGCGGATATGCGCCGAGAGCGGATAATTGCGCAGGACCGCGTGGCGCTTCTGCAAAACGTCGACGGTGCCGACGACGGCCAAAGCAATGAAGACGACCAGCGGTATGTCGATCAGCAGCGTGCGAAAGCCCAAGAAAAACTCAAGCCCCAGCGCTGCGGCGATCAGCAGCACGAGCGTATAGATGATGAAGCGCGGCTGCAGCGGCAACAGCAAGGCGTGCATTTAAATTCCCCTCGGCAAAACAAAGGCGCGGGCGGAATCCCCCTCGCTCGCACCGGGACGAATTTAGGAACAATAGTTGTCAGTTTGATTAACCGCCCGGCCGGCACGTGCCGTTCTTGCTGCGCTGCACAGGCGGTTGCGGCGCATCATTGCCGGTTGTTAGGCCGGTTTCGGCTCCGCATCGAGGCGGACGATCCAGTCCTCGAGACCGGGCCTGGCCGCAGGATAGCGCGACAGGACCAGCGGGTCATGGCCGGGCACCACATGACGCGGCGCCGTCGCCAGCCGTTTCAGGGTTTCGTAGCCCTCCACCACCTCGCCGACATTATAAACCAGCGGAAACACCCGGCCGCCGTCGATATGTGCGTAAAGATGCGTAGCGTCGGCGGCGAGCACCACATAGCCGAGCCGGGTCTTCACGCGCACGCTCTGCAAGCCCTTCGAGTGACCGCCGATGTGATGCACGGTCACGCCCGGCGCGATCTGATCCTCGCCGTCGTGGAAAGCGCAGCGGCCCTCGAACACCTTGCGCACCATCGCCACGACGTCTTCGACCTCGAACGGCGCCCGCAGCGCGCGATGGCACATGCAGCGCCCGGTCGCATAGCCCATCTCGCGATCCTGCAAATGATAGCGCGCCTGCGGGAACAGATCGTAATTGCCGCAATGGTCGTAATGCAGATGGCTGATGATGACGTCCTTGACACTGTCCGCCGTGATGCCGAGCGCGGCCAATCCGTCGCGCACCGGCTTGATCATCTCGCGTTGGCGCTTCTTGCCCATCGCCTCGTCGAAGCCGGTATCGAGCACGATCGTCCCTGACGGGCCCACGATCGCCCAGACGAAGAAATCGAGTGGCTGCAACACATCGTGCGGGTCGCCGTCGATGAAATTCGCCGGCGAACGGCGCGCATGATGGCCGTAACGGATGGCATAGATTTCGTGGATGTCGTCGCTCACGGCCGCCCTCCCTTGATGTTCAGGCAATCCTAGCATCCGACTTGCGTGCCGCCGAAACAAAAACCCCGGCGCCAGCTTCTAGAAACATTGGCGCCGGGGTTTTGAACTACGCAACTACGCTACAAATTGTCGGGGCTATGCGATCAGAGCTGGCCGTACTTCCTCAAGACCGCGCGGCATTGGTCGCCAACGCGCCAGCTATGGGCGGCAAGCGTCGCGCCGCAGCGCAGGAGGTTGCTCCACGTCATGCCGCCTTCGCGGTCGCACAGCTTGGCGGCCGCCGGCCGGCACGGCGCCAGCTCGGCGAGATCGATCGCGTTCGCGGCGGTGGCGGAGAGGCTGAGCGCAAGGCCCATAACAAAACCCACGGCTAGAACTAGCTTCATCCTCGGTCGTCCCTCTTTTTGCTGGAACGGTTGAGATAACGATTGGATGACAGAAAGGCTAGTATTTTGTGCATCGCACAAGCGCTCGCAAAGTATTGATTCAAAATGCGGATTCTACGCCATTCAAACGACGCATAGCTCGATGCCCCGGTTGCGCCGCAATTGGCGGTCGCGGCCTGATGAATCGCCCAGCGAAAGGGAGGGGACCGCCAAAGAAAATGCCCGGCGCGAGACCGGGCATTTGCCATTGATCCGAGCGGATAATCGCCGTCGCGGACAGCGTTCTTTAGGCTGCGGCCGCAGGCGCCGTGAGATTGCCGAAGCGCTTGAGGTTTTCCTTCTGCTTGTCGTTGCGCGGCGGCAGCTTGAACAGCCGCGCCGCGGTGCCGCCGAGGATATTGTGCTTGGCCTTCTCCGACAGGAACGGCAGGTCGTAGATCGTCGACGGCAGGTCGAAGTCCCAGTGCGGATAGTCCGAGGAGTACAGAAGCTGCGTCTCCGCATTCATCATGCGGAAGGTGCACTCCATGGCGCCGTAATCCTGAATCTCCATTGGCTGCGACGAATAATACATATCGCGCATATAGTCCGACGGCTTCTTCTTGAGCAGCGGCGCTTCCGACGGCCGCAGCATGAATTCGTGGTCGAGCCGCTGCATCAGGAACGGCACCCAGGCGAGGCCGGACTCGATCCAGATCACCGGCAGCTTGGGGAAGCGTTCGCCCATGCCGTTGATTACCCAGTTGGTGCAGTGCACGACATTGTACCAGGTGAAGCCGAGCGCATGCGCCGCCAGGAAGCGGTTGCAGCTCTTGTAGATCGGCTCGCCCCAGTTCGGACCGGAATGGAACGACAGCACGAGGCCGCGCTCCTCCAGCGCCCGGTAGAGCTTCATATAGGCGTTGTCGTAGACCGCCATGTCCGAACGCACGGTGGTGACCATGAAGCCGCCGACATTCGGCCGGTCGCCGAACACCTCGACGTGGCGCAGCGCGGCTTCCGGACTGTTGAACGGCAGGCACAGCATCGAAAAGAAGCGATTGCCGCCCTCGGGCAATACCTTCTCGGTCAGCCAGCGGTTATAGGACCAGCACAGCTCGACCTCCATTTCCTTCTGTGGATGCAGCCCGATATTGAGCATGCCGGTCGGGAACAGGCAGGAATAATCGACGCTCATCGCGTCCATCCAGCGATGGCCGAGCTGGATGTCGCGCTGCGCGCCCTTGAGCCCTTCGGTCTTTTCCGAGCTTCGCATCGGATAACGGGTGACGCGGCCGCCCATGTCCTGATAGCCGACCTGGCTCGGCGAGATGCCGGCGCGGTTGTTCTTGCTGCGGCTCGACAGCGCGAGCTGGCGCAGCACGTCGTTTTCCATATACGGCAGGAACTCGTCGTAGCTCTCGTTCTCGTAATGGTGAGCGTCGACGTCGACGATCACCATGTCATCGAGATTGCGCTGGTGCGCCTGCTTGCGCGCATGCGACAAGAGCCGCGTGGTATTGAGCTCCTCGATCGTTACGCGACGACCGCGATCGGCGATGAGATCCATGACGTTTTCTCCGTTCCTAATCTTTCCAAGTCGCGGGCTCTAACGACCCGTCCAGTTTTGCCACATGCCGAGCTCGAACACGGCGAGATCGGCCGATCGCAACAATCCGCTCGCCGTGATCATGACGTCGGTGGCGGTAACCGAATGGCGCGGCACCGGCGTGAATTGCTCGCCGGCTTGGGCGCGCGCGGTATAGACCCGGCAGGCCGCCGCCATGAGCTTTTGCAGCGCTTCGGCCGAAACCGTGTCGAGCTTGTCGTCGACGATGCTGCGCTCGAGCGTCGCGGCAAGCTCTTTGGCCACGGCGGAGGCGCTGCCCTCGGCAACGACGGCCGGCTTGACCGCGCGGAGCGCGGCCGGCCGCGGCTTCGCCGCGGATTTAGCGAGAGCCTTGCTGGCAACAGTTTTCGCTGCGCGCTTAGGCGACGACATAAAGATCGTCTCCCTTCTGCACCGTCTTGTATTTCTTCAGCTTCATCTTGCGGTCCGAGACGCACTCGCCGGTCTTCATGTCGTATTCCATGCCGTGCCAGGGGCAGACGAAATGCATCTCGTCCTCGGAGAAGTATAGGCCCATCGAGGTCTTGTCCGGCCGCAGCCGTTCCTCGACCTTGGCAATGGTCAGGCCTTCGCACGCCGGGCCGCCCTGATGCAGGCAGAAATTGGAGTAGGCGTAGAACTGACCCTCGTGCTTGAACACGCCGATCTCGTTGTCGCCGACGAAAACGATACGGCGGTCGCCGTTATTCATTTCTGAGAGTTTTGCGACGAATTTTTCGGCCATTTCGTTACGCCCTCGCGTTTTACCCTTTGCTTCGGTTTCTTGCTTCAGTTTCTTGGCTCGCCCTTGGCGGGGCGAATGGACGGCCCGGACTCAAAGGCCGCCGCCGGTTTAAGCTTTTAGCACAGGCCAAAGCCCCGCGCGACGGGCATAACTCGCTGCCCAGCTATGCCCGCCCCGGGCCGGTTACGCCATCCGGTTCTCGATCTCACCGATCTTTTCGATCCAGATCTTCACGACGTCGCCGCGTTTAAGGAAGGTGCCGCTCTCGGCGCCGGTGCCGGAGGGGGTGCCGGTGAGGATCAGGTCGCCCGGATGAAGCGTCATGTTGACCGACAATTGCTCGATCTGCTCGGCCAGCGTGAACAACATCTTGGCGGTGTTGGAATCCTGCTTGAGCTCGCCGTTGACCCACAATTTCAACCCAAGCTTTTGTGGATCGGGAATATCGCTCGCCGGCACGATCCACGGCCCGATCGGGCATGAGCCCTCGAAGGTCTTGTGCTTGAGCCAGTCCATCTTGAACGGCGAGGTCGGCGCCACGCCGTCGCGCCGGCCGCGATCGCGCGCCGAGAGATCGTTGGCGGCCATATAGCCGGCGACGTATGCGAGCGCCTTCTCCTTGGGCACGTCTATGGCCGGCCGGCCGATCACCGCGGCAAGCTCGATTTCCCAGTCCATGGCCTTGGCATAATGGGAAATTCCGATGGTGGCGCCCGGATCGGCGAGGGTGCCGGGGGCTTTGAGGAAATGGAACGGCTTGAGCCCCTGGTCGTGCGGATCGGGCGGCGGCGGATTGCCCTCGCGCGCTGCCATGGCCGCGGCGTGATCGGCGTAATTGGCGCCGGCGCAATAGATGGCCACGCTCCCTTGAATCGGCGCCAGCAGTTTGGCCTTTTTCAGCGGCTGGCGCTTGGCCCGGCTCTTTGCCGCGCCGGCGGCGGCCTTGCGCAGCGCGCCCTCGGCCGCCTTCCAGTCAGCCACAATGCCCATGACACTGGCATAGGCCGGTTTGCCGGTAAGCTTGGCGGCGTCGAACACCTCCTCGCCGATGACGAGCCCAGCGCGCGGCCCCTCGCTCGACTTATAGGTGGCGAGCTTGTAGCCCGGGGCCTTCGCCGAAGCCGGTTTTGCCGCAGCCATTTGCGTTCTCTCCTTGGTCAATCCTCAAGGGCGCGACCAAATCGCGATCCCGCGCGCTTGGCAAGTCTGCCATGCAATGGCTGCCCGGCGCGATTGGCTGGGCTGATACTCTTGAGTTGGCGCACTCGTGGTGATTGATTCTGGGCTAGAAAGTCAGGAAACGCGGCAGGAGTAGACAATGATCAAGCCACGACGCATCGGACACGCCAC
>JASHOX010000146.1 GCA_030038415.1 Xanthobacteraceae bacterium | reverse complement strand
ACCCGCCCGATCGCCAAGGCGACGGGCGACAAACGCATCGATACGCTGATCCTTCCCGGCGGCCCCGGCGTTCACGACGCGGCGGGCGACAAGGGCACCATCGCCTGGATCCGCCGCCAGGTCTCTGCCGCGCGCCGCATCGCCTCGGTCTGCACCGGCGCGTTCCTTCTGGCCGAAACCGGCGCGCTGTCCGGGCGCGTGGCGACGACGCATTGGAAGTTCTGCGGCCGCCTCCAGCAGGACTATCCCGACATTAAGGTCGACCCCGATCCGATCTATCTGCGCGACGGCCACATTTGGACGTCGGCCGGAGTAACGGCCGGAATCGATCTTAGCTTGGCGCTGGTCGAGCATGATCTTGGCCGCAAGCTTGCCATGCAGGTGGCGCGGCAGCTTGTGGTCTTTCTCAAGCGACCGGGCGGCCAGTCGCAATTTTCCGCGCCGCTTGAGGCGCAGACGACGGCCGCCGACGGCAACGCGCCGAGCCATTTTGCGCCGCTGCACGAGTGGATCGCCGAAAATGTCGCCGGCGATTTACGTGTCGAACGGCTTGCCGAAAAGGCCGGCATGAGCCCGCGTAATTTTGCACGGATTTATGCCTCGACAATGGGCATGACACCCGCGCGGATGGTCGAAAAAATCCGCATTGAAGCGGTGCGGCGCAGCCTCGAAGAAACCGACATGCTGATCAAGCAGATCGCAGCGGCCTGCGGCTTTCAGCACGAGGAACGGCTGCGCCGCGCCTTCGCGCGCCAGGTCGGTACTACGCCCGCGGAATATCGGCGAAGGTTCTAGGCGCTTGATCGTGAATAAGCCGGTCGATTCGGAACTCCGCTTCAGCATCGCCGTTATTCCCTCGATCTCGCTGCCTTGTGATGCGGAAAAGCGCATGGATGCCTAGTACCGTGTCAAAGACCCTGCTAATTTCGCGCTCCGACGCAACGTAACTTGCGTCGGTTTCTGAATCACCAACTCTGAGGAGAGCCACGGTGATCACGATCCAAGTTAACGGAAGCCCCCGACAAATCGATCTCGAGCCCGATACGCCGCTGCTTTGGGTGCTGCGCGACGTGATCGGCCTGACCGGCACGAAATTCGGCTGCGGCATCGCCCAGTGCGGCGCCTGCACGGTGCATATCGACGGCAAGCCGATGCGCTCCTGCTCGGTGCCGATCGGCGCCCTTAATGGCGCCAAGGTCACCACCATCGAAGGCCTCTCGCCGGACAACAGCCATCCGGTACAGCGTGCCTGGATCGCGGAAGACGTTCCGCAATGCGGCTACTGCCAGTCCGGGCAGATCATGGCCGCGGCCGCGTTCCTGAAAGAGTTCCCTAGTCCGACCGACGCCGATATCGATGCGAACATCACCAATATCTGCCGTTGCGGAACCTATGAGCGTCTGCGCCGCGCCATTCATCGCGCCGCCGACATGATGAAAGCTTGAGGGAGGCCGCGATGCACGGAACGCATGTTACTCCGACTGTCAGCCGTCGCCATTTCATCCTCACCGCCGCGACCGCCGCCGGCGGTTTCATGATCGGCATTGGCGCGCCGCGTGCGGCGCACGCCGGCACCGTTCCGGCCCAGCCGTGGAACGATGACAATGGTTACGCGCCGAATGAAATCGACGCCTGGATCGCTATCGATCCGGACGATTCGATTCTGATCCGCTATCAGCGGTCGGAGATGGGGCAAGGCAGCATGACGGCGCTGCCGATGATGATTACCGAAGAGCTGCAATGCGACTGGTCGAAAGTGCGGATCGAGTATGCCTCGGCGAACCGCAACATCCGTGAAAAGAAAGTCTATGGTGCGATGTTCTCGCACGGCAGCCAATCGGTGCGAGCGTCGCAGAAGATGATGCAGCAGGTCGGCGCCAGCGCGCGCGAGCGGCTCATTGCCGCTGCCGCAGCGCGCTGGAACGTTCCGGCATCGGAATGCTCAGCTGCGCAAAGCGTGGTGACCCATAAACCTTCGGGTCAAAGCCTACGCTATGGCGAGCTCGCCGCCGACGCGGCGAAGATCACTCTCTCCGCCGAACCGGCGATCAAGACGCCGGCTCAATTTACCTTCATCCCAAGGCCGTTGCCACGGGTCGACGTGGTCCACAAGACCGACGGATCGGCCAAGTTCGGTATGGACGCGCAAGTTCCCGGCATGGTGTTCGCCGCGATCACGGCCTGCCCCGTCCCCGGCGGCAAGCTCAAGAGCGTCGACGAGTCAGTGCTTGCCGGCGCACCCGGTATACTCAAGGTGGTGAAGCTTGATAATGCCGTGGCGGTGGTCGCGACCGATACGTATTGGCGCGCCAAGCGCGCGTTGTCGCGGCTGCAGCCGGAATGGGACACCGGCGAGGCCGGCAAGGTCGACAGCGAACAGCTTTCGAAAATGTATCGGGCGGCGCTCGACGAGCCCATGCAGACCGCGCGCAACGACGGCAACGTCGATCAGGCCTTCTCCGGCGGGGCAAAGACCTTCGAGGCGATCTACGAGACGCCTTATCTGTCGCATTCGCCGATGGAGCCGATGAATGCGACCGTGAATTTGCAGCCCGACCGGCTTGATGTCTGGGTCGGAACGCAAGATGCCGGTGAGGCGCTCGAAGCGGCGGCGAAGGCGTCCGGTCTGCAGCCGGAGCAGGTTTATGTCCACAACGGCTTCATCGGCGGCGGCTTCGGACGCCGCGATGCCAATGACGAGGTCAAGCAGGCCATTGCGATTGCGAAAGCCGTGCAGCGGCCGGTGAAGCTGGTCTGGACGCGCGAGGAAGATACCCGCCAGGACAAGTTCCGTCCGCATGCGGTGGTCGCGTTCAAGGCCGCGACCGGCCCGGACGGTCTGCCGACCGCATGGTCGATGCGCGTGGTCACTTCGTCGATCCTCGCGTCGGTGGGCGTCAAGCTTCCGCCTGGTAAAATCGAGCCGCAAACCGTCGCTGGCCTCGCCGACAATGGTTACAACGTGCCGAATATGCGCGTTCAGTCGCTGGTCAAGAACACCCACTTGCCGGTGTGGTTCTGGCGCGCGCCCGGCGTAAACCAACACACCTTCGCGATCGAGAGCTTCCTCGACGAGATGGCGGTTGCGAACGGCATCGATCCGTATCAGATGCGGCGCAAGCTGCTCGCGAACAAGCCCGACTGGCTCAAGGTGCTGGATGCGGCCGCCGAGAAGGGCGATTGGGGCAAGCCTTTGCCGCAAGGCAGCGGCCGCGGCATCGCCATCTGCACGGATTGCGACAGCCTGTGCGCGGAAGTCGCCGAGGTCACCGTCAAGCCGGATGGCCAAGTGAAGGTCAATCGCGTCACCGTCGCGCTCGACACCCGCTACATGGTCAATCCGCTGACCATTGCCGAGCAAGCCGAAGGCAGCGTGATCTATAATTTGAGCGCAGCGCTCTACGGCAAGATTACGATCAAGGACGGCGCGGCGGTGCAGGGCAATTTCGACACCTACCGCATGGTGCGCCTGGCCGAGGCGCCGAAGATCGACGTCTATCTGATGCCGAGCGGCGGCAAGGTCTGGGGCGGCGCGGGCGAGCCCGCAACCCCGCCGATTGCCGCCGCAGTGGCGAACGCGATCTTTGCCGCCACCGGCAAGCGCCTCCGTTCGCTGCCGATCAGCGATCACGATCTGAGCAGCGGATCGGCCTAGGCGGCGTATCTCCAATGGCGGGAGCCGCGCAATCGCCGCCTCCGCCAATTCCAAACAATATGGGAGCGACGTCTGCTGGGGAGGCGGGGACGTGACAATAATCTCAAAGGGGCTCTGCTGCGGGGTGCTGCTTGCGCTGTGCGCCGCCGGGACATCGTGGGCCGACGAAACCACCAGCCCTCCCAGTAACACGGGCGAGTATCTGGCGCGCGCCGGCGACTGCGTATCGTGCCACTCGGCCCCAGGCGGCAAGGCGTTTGCCGGCGGCCTCAAAATGGGCTCGCCGCTTGGCAATATTTACTCGACCAACATCACGCCGGATCCCGAGACCGGCATCGGCGGTTACAGTCTGCAAGACTTCGATCGCGCCGTGCGGAGCGGCATCGCCAAGGACGGCCACCGCCTCTACCCCGCGATGCCTTATCCGTCTTACGCCAAGCTCACCGACGCGAACGTTAAGGCACTGTACGATTTTTTCATGAAAGAGGTCCCCGCGGTCGATCAGGCGAACAGGCCCAATGAAATCCCGTCATATCTCAGCTTCCGCTGGCCGCTCGCGATATGGAGCCTGCTTTTCACCCCGAGCAGCAGCTATGTGAATAAGAGCGGGCACGATGCCGACTGGAATCGCGGCGCTTATCTGGTGCAGGGCCTCGGCCATTGCGGCGCCTGCCACACACCGCGCGGCATCGCCTTTCAGGAAAAGGCGCTCGATGACGGCAGTGCGGACTATCTCTCCGGCGCGGAGCTCGATGCTTGGTATGCGCCCGACCTACGCGGCGACCTTCGCACCGGTCTCGGCGGGTGGTCGAAGGAGGATATCGTCGACTTTCTAAAGGGCGGCCACAACAAAGGCGAAGCGGTATTCGGCTCGATGATCGACGTCGTCAACAACTCGACGCCGTATATGTCGGACAGCGACCTCAACGCCATCGCGGTCTATCTGAAATCGCTGCCGGCGACCGCCGCGCAGCCGGCCTATGGCTATGACGACGCGACGACTACGGCGTTGCGCGGCGGCCATGCGACCCAACCCGGCGCGGCGACTTACACCGGCGTTTGCTGGGCCTGTCACGGTTACGATGGCAAGGGGTTCAGCCCATACACGCCGGCGTTGGCCGGCAATCCCGTCCTGTTAGACAACGACCCGTCATCGCTCATCAACCTGGTGCTCAACGGATCGAACCCGCTGGTCGTCAAGGGAACGCCCGACGCTTACCGCATGCCGCAGTTCCGGCAGCAGCTCTCCGATCAGCAAATCGCCGAGGTCGTCACCTTTATCCGCAACGGATGGGGCAATCAGGCGCCGGCGATCACGGCCGCCGACGTGGCCAAGCTGCGCAAGTCGACCGATCCGACCAGCGATCAGGTCATCATCTTGAAAATGCGTTAGCCGTTAGCGGACAAGACTGCCCGCTCTTGGGTTGATTTTTGCTGTCGCCTTGGGGAGTTATTTCCCCTCGCGCCAGATGCCGAGCGCTTGCTGCGCCGGGCGGTCGGAGATCGAGAACAACACCGACTCTTTTTCCGCTTGGTGCGAATAGCGCTTCCACGGCGGCACCACGAAGACGTCCTGCGGCCCCCATTCCAAAACCTTGCCGTCGACCGTCGTCGTGCCCTTGCCCTCGGCACATACAAAGATTGTGCCGTCGGTCGAGCGATACGGCTCGCCCTTAAATCCTTTCGGCAGCAGTGCCAGATTGGCGCTCATCGTCGGCAGCACCGGGCCGCCGGTGACCGGGTTAGCGTAGCGCACGCGTGCGCCGTGGCGCTTGTCGATGTCGCCGGCCTGCGCCATGCGGGCGATGATCGGACGCGTGCGCGCGTAGGTGTAGTTGATAATGGGCGTCCGATTCATAGCCGGAGTTCCGTCGGGGAGCACACCGGAGCCATAGAAGTTCAGCGAATCGCCATCCTGCCGCGTCGTCTTTTGCATGGCGTCGTCGAAGTGTTCGGCGAACGATGCCTCGAAGAAGTTGACCGCCGGAACATCGAGTACGTCGAGCCACAGCATCGGCTTGTTCGACGGATTGCCGTGATCGTGCGGCGCCCAATTCGCCGTGATGACGAAATCGCCGGGCGCCATGAACGCCTTCTCGCCCTCGACCGCGGTATAGGCACCCTCGCCGTCCAGTACGAAGCGGATTGCGGAAGCCGCATGGCGGTGGGCCGGCGCCACTTCGCCCGGCATGATCATCTGGATTCCAGCAAAGAGCGAATTGGTGACCCTAGATTCGCCGTGCAGCGCGGGATTTTCGAGGATGAGCACCCGGCGCTCCGCCTCCTCGGCGGTGATCAGGCCGCCGGATTCCATGACCAGCGATTTGACGTCGTCGAAATGCCAAACGTGAGGCTGGCAGCGCGAGACCGGTTCCTTGGTGACCATCGATCGCATCACCTTCCACAGCGGCGCCATGTCCTTCTTGGCGATGCGTTCGTAGAAGGCCTCCCGCATCGCCTCGATATTGTGTTTCGAGCTGGGGTTCTTCGTCTTCTCTGCGGCCGCGACGGCCATGGCGTCCTCCTGCATTGCGAAATGCCGATATTTGCGCGGAATATAATCAAAGCCGCGGGTTGCGGAAATAGCGCCCCGACAAGCAAAAGGCGGGGGCAGCTATGCAGCAGGCCGCGAAGCGATGAACACGGGCCGCTCCGCATGCGACTAAACGGCATGAAACGAAGCAGCTTGGCCGCCTCCCTGCTCGCTTTTGCCGTCGCAACGATCGTTATCGCAGCATCGGCCGCCGCGGCGACGACGGCAGAGGATGCCTACATCGCCGCGCGCGATACGGCGATCGCCAAGGTCAAGGCCGCCACGGATGCCGAACCAAAAAATCCGACCGGCGGCGACGACGACAAGGTCATCGCGCTGGACAATCGGGAGCTGGCCGGTCTTGAGCAGCAAATGCGCGCCATCGTCGGCCCGGTTACGATTAAGGGGCTCGATGGCAAGGGTGCGATCAATCTCGATACGCTGAACGACGGCGATGAGGATTTTGGCCTGCTCGACGGCATGGTTTATGGCGGGGCCGATGCCAAGACCCGCGTGATCGTGACGACCGGCGGTTTATTGCAACGCTGGCTGCAACAGCACAAGAACTGGGGCGACAACGAGCTCCCCCAAGAGCCAAGCGCCGCAGTTAAAGACCAGGATTTCTACAGCCAAGCCGTGCTCACCGATGCGGCTATCGTGCACTATGCCGACATAGCCATCACAGCACCGCCGGGAACAGTCTTCGCCTACGCCATGCTCGCGGCGCGGACCCAAAGCGATCTTCCTGCCAAAGCCGACGAGGTCTTTGTCGCCCTGTCGCAGGGCGGCCGGGTGTTCGTCGCCAACACCAAAGAGTTCAAAGCGGTCGGACCGATTCCGGCCTGCGAAGCGATCCGGGACGATTTCGCCAAGAAAGCGGCCGATGCCGCAAATTCGAACGACCCGGCGGCCCAAGAAAAATCCGAGGCGCTCAGCGCGCAATCCGATGCCGAATTTTCGCGCTGCTTTGCCGAGAAAGCTGCCCAACAACCCGGCTTTGCCGCCGCCGCCAAAGCCGCGCAGACGCTGATCGGCAGGCTGCCGCTGAAATAATTGCAATGCGTTGAGAGCGCGACGTGCCGGGTGCACTGACAATTTGCCAGGCCGGCCGGTTCGACATCGCCGTTTGACCTAGGTCAAAAGGTGCTCGGCTGTTTCGTTTAACTTTAACCAGTTTTGATCGGCTCGCGGGAGGCGGCATGCGCATGGAAACAAAGATCTGGCCAGTGCCTCAACTTCTGTCGCGACTTCTGTTTCAACCCTTGGCGTATGCCGCTTTGTTGGTATGCCTTGTTGCGCAGCCGGTCTTCGCTCAACAAAGCAATCCGGTCGTCGGCACCTGGAAGCTCGTCTCCTACGAGGTCGAAGTGCAGGCGACCGGACAGAAGCTTCCGGTCATGGGTGAGAAGCCGACCGGCTATGTGTCGTTCTTGCCGGAGGGCCGGGTATTTTTCGTGCTGACGGGAGAGGCACGCAAACCGGCCAAGACCGATCAGGACCGGGCGGAGCTGTTAAACACGCTGGTCGCCTATACCGGCACTTACAGTCTCGCCGGTGACACCTGGACCACCAATGTCGATGTCGCTTGGAATCCCGAATGGGTCGGCACCAAACAGGTCCGCTCTTTCAAGCTGGAGGGTGACCGACTTCTCGTGATGACGCCATGGCGCGTCATGCCGAACTGGGCGGACAAGGGCATGACGCGTAGCCTCATCACCTTCGAACGCTCCCGCTAGCCGCACGCTAGAAGTCAATTATTGGTGGCGCCGCCGTCGACCGCAATGGTCTGGCCGGTGATGAAGTCGCTGTCGGCGGAGGCCAAGAACACCAGCGCCCCGAGAAGGTCTTCCGGATATTCGTCGCGCTTGAGCGCGCGCCGCGTAATCGACGGTGCGCGCGAATGCTGCAGATGCTGGGGATTTTCGTCGATCACGCTGTCGCTCAGCGTGAAACCCGGCGCCAGATTGTTGACGCAGATATTGTGCTCGCCGAGTTCGCGCGATGTCGCCCGCGTGAACGCCGTCACCGCGCCCTTCGAGGTCACGTAATGCGCGAACAGCGGGATGCCGCGAGCGACCGTGCCGGAGCTGATATTGATGATTTTTCCGTATTTCTGCGCGATCATGTGCGGCGCGACGTGCTTGGCCATCAGGAAAACGCCGCGCACGTTGATGGCCATGACGCGGTCCCACAGCGCGATGTCGATATCGGTGAATTTCTGCTCGGCGAGCGGCGCGAACAGCGCGGCGTTGTTGACCAGGATATCGATCTTGCCAAAGCGCTCCATCGTGGTGGCGACCAGCGCCTTCACCGCGCTCTCGTCACTCACGTCGGTCACCGAGCTTGCCACCGAATTGGCGCCATGCTCGCGCGCGATGTCCGCGGCGACCTGCCTGCCGTCGGCGACGTCGGCGATCATCAACCGCGCGCCTTCCTTGGCGAGCGCGCCGGCATAATGGCGACCAATGCCCTTGGCGCCACCGGTGAGGATTGCGACGCGGCCTTCGAGGCGTGCCATGTCCGTATCCCTTCGCGGCTCAACCTCTGGCGCCGTGCTCGACAATGAACTTGGCGAATGCGGCAAGTTGCTGCCTGATGAAGCCCTTGGTCTGGTCGTCCTT
>JASHOX010000145.1 GCA_030038415.1 Xanthobacteraceae bacterium | reverse complement strand
CGCGCGCCACACCATCTGGCCGGTATAGCTCGGATTATCGTCGCCATAGAGCGCCTGACGGATGACCGAGCGCACGCCGTCGGCGCCGATCACGAATTGCGCCGCAACGTGTTGGCCGTTGTCGAAAATCAAGACAACGCAGTCGTTGCGCTCCTCGATCGCCGTGAGGCGGTGGCCGAGATGAATGGCGCTGCGATCAAGCCCGGAGGCGAGCGCATCGAGAAGATCGGCGCGGTGAAACGTGTAATAGGGCGCACCATAGCGCGCCGCCGTTTTCAGCCGGTCGTTGAATTCCAAAAATTCGCCGGTCTGCATGTTGCGCGTGTAGATGCCGGGCGACGACGTACCCACGGCGTCGACCTTGTCGCCGACACCGATTGCCCGCAGCGCCTTGATGGCCTGCGGGCTGGAATTGACCGCAGCGCCGATCTCGCCCAGAGCCGGAGCGGCCTCAAACAGCTCCGCCTCGATGCCGAAGGTCTTCAGCGCCTGCGCGGCGGCGACGCCGGCGAGCCCGCCGCCGACAATGGCTATCCTGCAATTTGACGACACTTGTCTCTCCGCTGTGTGCCGGAGCCTGTTCGGCGCGGCCGCGAGCATAACAGAAAAACGCGCAGCACCGCTGCCGGCACGTCAGCCCGCTCGGCTATTTCGCGGGGCACGATTGCCACGGAGCGATCAGGCTGTTGGAGGCGGCGCTGCGCGCTCTATTCCGCCGCGGTGGGCTCCGCCTGACGCGCGGCTTGTGCGGCGCGGGCGGTTTGTGCGAGCGCCGCGAGCCTGCCTTGGGCCTGCGCGTCGCCGCTGGGCTGTACCATGCCGGCGGACATGATCAGCGTCATCGCCTGTTCGACGGTGATGTCGAGATCGACGACGTCGCGCCGCGGCACGTAAAAGAAAAAGCCGGTGGTCGGATTGGGCGTGCACGGCATGAAGGCCGAGACATGCTCGGTCGCCGGCAGGCGCTCGGAGATGTCCGCCGTCGGCGCTTGGGTCAGAAACACCAGCGACCACATGCCGGGCGACGGAAACTCGACCAGCCCGACGCGGCGGAAACTGGAGTCCGATTTCGAGAACAGGGTCTCGAAAATCTGCTTGGCGGTGCGGTAGATCGGCCGCACGATCGGCATGCGGCTCAAAATGCTTTCGCCGAAACCCACGAGCCTGCGACCGATCAAATTGGCAGTGAGAAAGCCGAGCAGCGTCAGCGCCGTAAAGGCGATAATCAGGCCGGTGCCCGGGATGTTGACCGGAAGGTAGGTTTCCGGCCGATACGCCACCGGAATGATCGGCCGCACCAGGTTGTCGACCCAGGTCACAAACCACCAGATCAGCCAGATGGTCACCGCCACCGGCCCGGCGACGATCAGTCCGGTCAGGAAATAGGTGCGAATGCGGCTGACGAAGCCGGGCGAGGCTTTGACAGGCATCGCCTGCACGGTGGTTTGGCTATCGTCCTTGCTCATCGATTTCCGTCGCGCTTGCCGGCCGCGGAAATATATAGCGCGACGGCCCAATTTGCACGGTGCTGCCGCGCCGCGCCGCAAAAACGCGCAGTCCTATTCCACCGTTACCGATTTGGCCAGGTTGCGTGGCTGATCGACGTCCGTGCCCATGATGACGGCCGTGTGATAGGCCAGCAGCTGCACCGGCACGGCATAGACGAGCGGCGCCACCGCCGCATGCACCGTCGGCAAAGTCAGCGTCATCACCGATTGACCGTCGTTGGCTGCTGCCGCGCCCTTAGCATCGGTCATCAGGATCAGCCGCCCGCCGCGCGCGGCGACTTCCTGCATGTTGGAAACGGTCTTTTCAAACACTTTGTCGTGCGGCGCGATCACGATGACCGGCATGTTCTCGTCAATGAGCGCGATCGGGCCATGCTTGAGCTCGCCGGCGGCATAGCCCTCGGCATGAATGTAGGAGATTTCCTTGAGCTTCAGCGCGCCTTCGAGCGCGATCGGGAAGCTGGTGCCGCGGCCGAGGTAGAGCACATCGCGGCATTTCGCCAGATCCCGCGCCATTTGCTCGATCTGCGGCTCCAGCCCCAGTGCGTCGTTCAGATGCCGCGGCATTTCGATCAGCGCGTGAACGAGCGCTTTCTCGTCGCTCTCGGCCAGCGCGCCGCGGGCGCGACCGGCGGCGATCGCCAGCGCCGCCAGGGCGGCGAGCTGGCAGGTAAAAGCTTTGGTCGAGGCGACGCCGATTTCCGGCCCGGCGAGGGTGGGCATGACGACGTCGCTCTCGCGGGCAATGCTCGAAGTCGGCACATTGACGATCGAGAGCACGTGCTGCTGCTGCGCGTGCGCATAGCGCAGCGAAGCGAGCGTGTCCGCGGTCTCGCCGGATTGCGAGACAAAAATCGCGAGATTGCCGGGCGCAAGCGGCACGTCGCGATAACGGAATTCGGACGCGATATCGACCTCGACCGGCAATTGCGCGAATTGTTCGAACCAATAGCGCGCCACCATGCCGGCATAATAAGCGGTGCCGCAGGCGGCGATGGAAATGCGGTTGAGCTTCTTGAAATCGAACGGCAGCGCGAATGGCAGCGCCACGCGCTCGGCGGCCATGTCAAGGTAATTGGCCAGCGTGTGGCCGACAACTTCGGGCTGCTCGTGGATTTCTTTCGCCATGAAATGGCGATGGTTGCCTTTGTCGATGAGCAAGACCGAGGCTTGCGATTTCAGCACCGCGCGTTGCACCACATTGCCGTCACGGTCGTGCATCTCCGCGCCGCCGCGCGTGACGATCACCCAGTCGCCGTCTTCGAGATAGCTCACAGTGTCGGTGAACGGCGCCAGCGCAATGGCGTCGGAGCCGACATACATGGAACCGTCACCGAAGCCGATGGCGAGCGGCGAGCCTTGGCGGGCGCCGATCAAAAGGTTCTCCTCGCCGGCAAACAGGAAGGCGAGCGCGAAAGCGCCGCGCAGGCGCGGCAGCGCCGCCTTGACCGCTTCGATCGGCGAAGCGCCGCGCTTCATTGCAACGGTGACAAGGTGCGCGATGACCTCGGTGTCGGTATCGGTTGAGAATTTGGCGCCTTGCTTTTCCAATTCGCGGCGGAGCTCGCTGAAATTCTCGATGATGCCGTTGTGCACGACAGCGAGCTTTTCGGTGGCGTGCGGATGCGCGTTATTCTCGGTCGGCCGGCCATGCGTCGCCCAGCGGGTGTGGCCGATGCCGGTGGTGCCGGTGAGCGGCTCGCGTAGCAGCCGGGCTTCGAGGTTTTTCAGCTTGCCCTCGGCGCGGCGCCGCGTGAGCTTGCCGCCTTCGAGCGTGGCGACACCCGCGGAATCGTAGCCGCGATATTCAAGGCGCTTGAGCGCATCGATGAGCTGCGGCGCCGCCGGCTCCTGGCCGATCACTCCGATGATGCCGCACATGCCGCTGAAATACCCCTTACAGGCCGCCGTGGCGCCCGTTAACTTTTAAAGCGGAACTCTTTAAATCGCGACAATCAAAATAGTTTGCGTTTGGTGACACATTCGGGCGACACCGGGCTCAATCGCGCGAATGCGCCTTCTTTTTGCCGAGCGATTTTAATCCGCGCAAGCGCGATGCCCAGCCTTCCTTAACGGTCTGGCGACCGCGTGCCAGCGCCAAGGCGTCGGGCGGCACGTTTTCGGTGATCACCGAGCCGGACCCGACATAGGCGCCCTCCCCGATCTCGACCGGCGCCACCAGCGCCGAGTTCGAACCGATGAAGGCGTCCTTGCCGATCGTGGTGCGGTGCTTGTTGGCGCCGTCGTAATTGCAGGTGATGGTCCCGGCGCCGACATTGGCATTGGCGCCGACGAACGCGTCGCCGATATAACTTAAGTGATTGGCCTTGGCGCCGGCTTCGACCACGGCTTCCTTGACCTCGACGAAATTGCCGATGCGCGAACCCTCGCCGAGCCGGGTGCCTGGGCGCAGCCGTGCAAACGGCCCGATCGAAACACCTTTGCCGACATGCGCGCCGGAAAGATGCGAAAACGAATGGATAACCGCGCCGTCCTCAACCGTTACCTTTTCACCGAAGATCACATAGGGCTCGACCACGACGTCGCGGCCGAATTTGGTATCGGCGCAGAGGAACACGGTCTCCGGCGCAACGAGCGTGACACCGGAATCGAGCGCAGCCTTGCGCAAGCGCTGCTGCGCCGCCGCCTCGGCTTCCGCGAGCTGGCCTTTGGTGTTGATGCCGCGCACATCGTCCTCCTCGACTTCGACCGCGACCGCACGCAGCTTCATGCCGCGAGCGATCTCGACCGCATCGGTCAGATAAAATTCGCGTTTGCGATTGTGGTCGCCGATTTTTCCCAGGATGGCAAGCGCGCTGTTGCCGGCGAGCGCCATCAAGCCGCCATTGCATAACGCGATGGCGCGCTCGCCGGCGCTGGCATCGGCCTCTTCGCGGATGGCGACAAGCTCGTCGCCCTGCATGATGAGCCGGCCGTAGCCTGTCGGATCGGCGGGGCGAAAGCTTAAGACCGCAAGCGCGGCACCGGCGGCGAGTGGCGCGCGCAGTCGCGCCAGAGTTGCCGGGCGAATGAGCGGCGTATCGCCGTATACGATCAGAATATCGTCCGTGCCCTGTTCGATCGCGGCTTTCGCCGCCAGCACCGCGTGCGCGGTCCCCCGCCGCGCATGCTGCGTGAAAATTGCCGCGTCCGGGCGGATGCGCCGCGCTGCGGCGGCAACCCCGTCCTGCCCCGGACCGATGACGACCGCGATCGCCGTAACGCCGGATTTGGCGACGGCTTCGAGGACATGAGCGAGCAGCGATTTTCCGGCAACCGCGTGCAGGACTTTCGGCCGCGCCGAAGCCATGCGCGTGCCCTCGCCGGCCGCCAAAACGATCGCTAGGCAAGTCCGATTGGCCGTCCGAGCCTCCATGAGAGCCTCCGCGGCGCTGTCTTAGCCGAGGCCATCGACCGCCGAAAGCCGCGATTATTGGCGAAGGCGAACGCCGCAATTGCGGCCAAAGCGCTCGCACCGACACGCCAAACGACAGAATCTGCTAAATTTTTAGCACTGATTCGACGTCGCACCGATTCGGCTGTGCACCGATTCATCTTTGGAACCTGCGCGGACACCGCATGATCGATCTCGCCGAAGCTCTCAAAGCGGAACGACCGGGCTTTACCGGAAGGCCGCGGCTAGAGGCCCCGCTTGGGGAAAAGCGCGGCACGCCGAAGCAGGCTTTCACGATGGAAAGGCTTCGCCGTCTTGCGATCTGGGGTTCGGCCGCGGCAGCGGCGGTGCTCGCCGCGGCGATGACCAGCCGCAGCGAGGTCGCGGTCGATCGCCTTGCGCTTATCCTTCACCGTCCGAAGCCCGTGACCGCGCCGGCGTTCGACGCGCAGGCGGCGACGGCGCAACTCGCCGAAGCCGTGCGCGGGCTCAAAGCCAATGACGAACAGCTGCAAACGCGGCTCGCCGCGGTCGAGCACGACATGGACGACGTCACCGGCTCGATCACCAAACAAATCCAGGCGGCCGCAAGCCGGCACGCAGAGGATGGCCCGTCGGTAGCGGCCACCGCTTTGGCATCGGCCTCCATAGCGACGGTGGACATCCCGCCGCCGGCGGCAACTGCACCCGCCCCGATCAAAAACGATCCGGAGATCGCTCTGCCGCCGCCGCCGAAGACCGCGTTCGGCGTCGATATCGGCAGCGGCTTGAACCTCCAAGCCTTGCGCATGCGCTGGGCGGCGATCCGAACCGCGCACCCGCAGTTTTTCGAAGGCCTCGAGCCGATCATCAGCGTGCGGGAAATGCCGCACAGCAACCGTATCGAGCTGCGGCTGGTGGCCGGGCCTATCGCCCAGCCGGGAACCGCCGCGCAACTCTGCGCCCAACTTGCGGCGCTTGGCTTGTACTGCCAGCCGACCATGTATGACGGCCAACACCTGGCGTTGCGCTAACGCGGCGGACGTCTGAAATAAACGGTTACGATCGGTCAGATCTGGTGCCCGTTATACCGCTTATCGCATGAACAGTAAGGCTGTGACTGGAATCAGCGCGACCTATGACGTTTTTTGGTAGGTCGCGCTGGCTCATGCCGCCACGCCGATCGGCCCCTTCTCCACTTTCACGGCCCCGCCCTCTGCCACCATGACCTTATTCAAGAGCTTAACCATCGCGTAGACTGCTTCGATCGCCGGCGCCGGCATCTCGGTTATCCTCGCCATTTCAAGGATCGAGCCCACCAGCGCCTCGATCTCCATGGCGCGGCCCGCCTCGACGTCCTGCAGCATCGAGGTCTTGTGTGCGCCGACGGCCTCGGCACCGGCGATGCGCCTCTCGATCGTGACGCGGAAAGTGACGCCGAGCTTCTTGGCGATAGCCTCGGCCTCTTCCATCATCTTCGCCGACAAATGCCGCGTCTCAGGGAACTGGCAGATATCGACCAGTGTCGCGTGCGTCAGCGCGCTGATCGGGTTGAACGAGAGATTGCCCCAGGCTTTAAGCCAGATTTCTGCCCGAATGTCCTTCAACACGCGCGACTTCAGCCCCGCCTTGGTCAGCACGTCATGAACGAGCCTTACCCGTTCGGTCTCCTCGCCGTCGAGCTCGCCGATCGGGAAGCGGTCGCCTTCGACGTGATGGATTATGCCCGGCGCGACCACTTCCGCTGCCGGATAGACCACGCAGCCGATGATCCGATTGGCATCAATTTTGCGCGACAGGATGCCGGTCGGATCGACGCTCTCGAGTTTGCGATTGGCGTACTTGCCGGGAAGCCGTTGGAAGTACCACCAAGGGAGCCCGTTCTGCACCGTCATGATCATGGTATTGGCGTCGAGCAGATAGTCGATGTCGCTTGCGACCTCCCCAAGGTGATGCGCCTTGACCGCGAGGATGACGAGGTCCTGCTTGCCGGCATCGGCCGCCTTATCGAAAGTCTTGACCTTGGCGATCTCGATTTTGCCGTCCTCCCATTCGAGTTTGAGGCCGTTGGCCCTGATCGCCTGGAGCTGCGCTCCCAGATCGATCACGCTGACCAGATTGCCAGCGAGGGCAAGTCGCGCTGCGATTAAGCCGCCGATGGCACCGGCGCCGACGACGCAGATGCGGATCGGCTTCGGTGCGCTTTCGAGCAGATAGGGACTCGGCACCACTTGGTCGAACGAGTTGCGCAGGCTGCCGACGCCGTCGATGACAATATCGATGACGTTATGCGCCTCCGGCATCGGGCGGGAGCCAAGCGAGGTGCCGCACGAGATGATGTCGCCCGGCATCAAAGTCATGTCGCGCGAGATCATCGCCACGAGCTTGGCCGGCGGGAAGAACATGTCAGCGACCGGATAGTTCTGCACCTCCTTGTTGTTGAGGATGGTGCGGACGCTGAGCTTCATCGGATCGACGCCTGTCGTGATGACCGGACCGAAAGGCCCGAAGGTGTCGAAGCTCTTGGCGCGGACCCACTGGTCGAAAGCCGGATTCTTCTTCAAGAGGTCGCCCGCGGTCACGTCGTTGACGCAGGTGTAGCCGAAGATGTAGTCGGGCGCCTCAGCCTCGCTGACCATCGCGCATTTCTTGCCGATGACGACGCCGAGCTCGCCCTCGTAGACAATGCGGCCAGCATATGATTTCGGGCGCACGATCGGCGTGCCGGCTGCGCAATATGCGTTGGGGGCCTTGAGAAAATAGAGCGGCTCATCCGGCACTGCGAAATTGTTCTTGGTGGCGAGCTGGTGGAAGTTGTTCCACAGGCAGACCATTTTCGACGGCGCACACGGTGCCAAAACCTTGACCGCGCCGAGCTTCACTGTCTCTCCAGTAGGCCTCGGGTCGGCGAACATGTCGCCGGTGTGGATCGTGATTACGTCGCCCTCAAGCGTACCAAATCCGGGGCGCCCCTCGCGCTCGAAACGAATCCACTGGGTCATGATGATCCCTCCATGCCTCGTTGGCCGATGCCTTGAGCCAATGCCTCCGTTGGCCAATTAAATTTATTATCGACCATTCAACGATCACACATTGATTTAAATCAGTCAGCGTTGCTGACGGATATGCGCAAGAAGCCGCCGATCTCGCTGTCTCGCCGCCCAATTCGGCGGCGACCAAGGCGGGACCTTTCGCGAGGGTCGGCTTGAGCTAAGAACTTGCGCCGGCTGCGCGCGGACACGTCGGCCCTAGCCCTGAAGCGCGGTCTCCGCGAGCCGCACCCAATACGACGTGCCGACCGGGATCGCCTCATCGTTGAAATCGTAAGCCGGGTGATGCAGCCCCGCGCTATCGCCATTGCCGACGAAGATGAAGGCGCCCGGCCGCTCGTTCAGCATGAAAGCGAAATCCTCGGCTCCCATCACCGGCGGCACTGCGGTATCGACCTTGTCTTTGCCGGCAATCTCGCGGGCAACATCGGCGGCGAACGCCGTCTGCCGCTCGTGATTGACCACCACCGGATAACCGTTGGTGTAGGTGATTTTCGCGGTGGCGCCGTAAAGCTGCGCGGTACCTTCGATCACCGTATCGATGCGCCGGTGCAAAAGCTCGCGCACCTGCGGGGTCAAGCTGCGCGCCGTGCCTTTGAGCTTGGCGTGCTGCGGAATGACGTTGTCGGTATGGCCGGCCTGAAACATGCACACCGACACCACGGCCGATTCCAACGGATCGACATTGCGCGCCACGATCGACTGTAGCTGATTGACGATCTGCGCGCCGACCAGGATCGTGTCGACGGCGAGGTGCGGCCGCGCCGCGTGGCCGCCCTTGCCTTCGAGGTCGATCTCGATGTGGTCGGCAGCGGCCATCATTGGACCGGGACGAATGGCGAATTGGCCGAGCGGGATGCCCGGATAATTGTGCATGCCGTAAACCTCGTCGATGCCGAAGCGGCTGATCAGACCGTCTTTGATCATCGCCGCGGCCCCGGCGCCGCCTTCCTCCGCTGGCTGGAAAATGACCACGGCCGTGCCGGCGAAATTGCGGGTCTCGGCAAGGTATTTGGCGGCGCCGAGCAGCATCGCGGTGTGGCCGTCATGGCCGCAGGCGTGCATCTTGCCGGACACCGTCGAC